>JBEDHZ010000206.1:0-4062 GCA_041173845.1 Pseudomonadota bacterium | reverse complement strand
AGTTTGCGTGGTGCAGTAGGTTAAGGCTTTGTTTCGCCAGTCTAATGCTGGAGCTGAAACTACCGTTTTAGGCCTGAATACGGAATTGCATTTTGTCTCGACCGGCCATCCATTTAGGGGGTTTGCCGCGCCCGCTCCACGTTTCGCCAGTATCGTTATTTCTGTATTTCGGAGCCACGGGTTTACGCAAGGATTTCATGGTGCGTTTGCGCATGCCGAGTCCGAGGTCTTCGGCCGAGATACTAAATTCCCGCATTTTTGACTGGATATCCGCTATCGCATTGGATAGCTCGTTCTTGCGAGCTAGTTCTGCTTCTTTTTGAAGTTTTTCAATCTGGCCTTGAAGTTCCCTATAAGTGCTCATGATTTCTCCATCGAATAATTTCCTTATTTAAGTACCCGGGGGCAGATGCGCCACTGCCACGAAGGGGAGTATAAAACAAAGATTATCAAATTAGAATCAATAATTACTTATTTTTTAACTTTCTTAAAAGAGGGAGGCCTTTTCCTTTGATTTTCTAATGGCCGCTGCATTGAAATTTTATCTGAGGGAAATACTGCGTTCGCGTTTCGAACAATTTATCGATTATTGACACTGCTAAATATCGAAATAAACTGAAATTAGATTAATTTTCCTAAGGAAGCACTGATTAAATAAAAATCAGATATTTGGCGAGTAATGGACCGAAGCTACGCGCCTGATTTGCTTAGCCCCGCGTCGCACAGCTGCGCTGGCTCGCCATAAAATACGTAATAAATCAGCGTATCCCTAAATATCTTTACGCTGTCGTACTCGAGAGTATTTTCAAATTAGCGGTGTAATTTGGCACTTAGAATGTACGGCAAGTTAATGTGGTTTCGATAGACTCTGAAATGGACGAGTTTATTTAGCCGCTGGACCGGGATTGCTCTCAGTGTGTAATTCCAGCATAGCTTGTTCAAATCGGCCATCGCATAGCAGGGGAATGGCCGCCAGACTTTTTTCCAGGGCGACGTCGATTAAGCGCTGCTCTTCAGCACGAGGGCGATGTAAAACAAAATCGACCACGGGTTGTTGCAGTCCCAATGTTCGGGGATGTCCTATACCTAGCCGCAGGCGCCAATAGTCGCGTGTACCTAAAGCCCTATCAATATCTTTTAAGCCGTTATGCCCACCGGAAGATCCGCCTTTTTTGAGCTTGGCAATACCGGGATTGAGATCGAGTTCGTCATGAACCACCAAAATCGATTCAGGAGTAATTTTGTAGAAGTTAGCCAGTGCAGCGACGGATTGGCCTGAGCGATTCATAAACGTCTGAGGTTCCAGCAACCATACGTCATGGTTTGCAAGCGAGGTTTTGCAGGCTAAGGCAGCAAAGCGTGTTTCGCGACGCAGCTGACCACGAGCGAGGTGGTCGACCAGCCAAAATCCCGCGTTATGGCGAGTTTGCTCGTATTCATTTCCAGGATTACCCAAGCCGACAATAAGACGTATAGACATCGAGTGATTCGCGTAGCAGTTAGTAAAAGGTGGGTGTGATTATTACCTAAGCGCGGATGATCCAGCGAAATAAGCGGCAATCGAAAAAAAAGCCCGTCGCAAGGACGGGCTTGGTAAAACTAGTGGTGCATTATTTCTTGGCTTCTTCCGCTGGTGCTGCAGCAGCGGCATCGTCACCTTTAGCTCCGCGAGGGATAGCTGCGGTTGCGATCGTTGGATTTTCTTTGGCGTGAGTAGCAACCACACCAGGAGGCAATTTAAGATCGGACACGTGTAAGGATCCACCCGCTTGCATAGTTGAGAGATCGACTTCGATAAATTCAGGCAGATCTTTTGGCAGACAGCTGATATCGAGTTCATTCAGCACGTGGCTGATAACGCCACCCGACAATTTCACAACGGGTGCAATCTCAGCGTTAGTGAAGTGCAGTGGCACTTTCATGTGAATCTTTTGATTCGCATCGACGCGCTGAAAATCGATGTGTAAAACCAGTGGCTTATAAGCATGCATCTGGAAATCACGTAACAACACTTTTTCTGATTTGCCTTCAATTTCCATGTCGAGGATGGAAGAGTGAAACGCCTCTTTTTTGAGTGCGTAAAACAAGGCATTGTGATCAAGCGCGATATTCAACGGTGCAGCCGTGCCACCGTAAACGATACCAGGTGTTTGACCAGCAGTGCGCAGGCGGCGGCTCGCTCCGGACCCCTGCTCTTTGCGTGGGAATGCAACAACTTTCATGAGAACTCCTAAATTGGGCTATCGCCCTTAGTTGAAATCCCCCGCGACCAGGGGATCTAAAAAGAGGTCCTGCAAAGCAGGGCCTCAAAAACGTTTAATCTTGACCGCTTGCTTCGTCTTCAGCAAACAGCGACATCACAGAATCGCCTTTACTGATTCGACGTATGGTTTCGGCTAGCAAAGAAGCACACGACAATTGCCGAATCTTTGACAGCGCTTTAGCGTCTTTGCTGAGCGGAATAGTGTCGGTGACGACGAGTTCATCCAAAGGTGATTTAGCAATGCGTTCGACTGCTGAACCCGATAGAACAGGGTGCGTACAGTAGGCGATTACTTTTTTTGCCCCGCGCGATTTGAGCACTTCAGCGGCCTTAGTCAACGTGCCTGCGGTATCGACCATGTCATCCATGATCACGCAGTTACGTCCGTCGACTTCGCCAATCACATTCATCACTTCCGATACATTCGCTTTTGGACGGCGTTTGTCGATAATCGCGAGATCGCAATTCAGACGTTTCGCCAAAGCCCTGGCGCGAACGACACCACCTACATCAGGTGACACCACCAGCAAATCTTCGTAATGCTTATTCACCAAATCCGTTAACAATATCGGTGAGGCATAAATATTATCGACCGGAATATCAAAGAAGCCTTGAATTTGATCCGCATGCAGATCCATGATCAGCACACGTTCAACACCCGCTTCTTGCAACATGTTCGCGACTACTTTTGCTGAAATCGCAACGCGCGCTGAGCGCGGACGTCGGTCTTGTCGCGAATAACCAAAGTAGGGCAGAACAGCGGTAATGCGTCCGGCCGATGCGCGCTTAAGGGCATCAACCATCAACATCACTTCCATCAAGTGATCGTTGGTAGGTGCAGAGGTTGACTGCAAAACAAAAACATCCTTACCACGGACGTTTTCATTCACCTCCACCATGATTTCACCGTCCGAGAAGCTTGATACGACAGCTTTCCCAAGCGGGATGCCAAGCTGTGCAGCAACACCTTCAGCGAGTGCCGGATTAGCGTTCCCGGTAAAAACCATCAGGTTCTCGTGAACCATGGATTTCCTGACCACAGAGTGTTAAAAGTTTGAAAAGCCGCCAGGTCGGGCGTTATACCCACAATGGCGGCTTCATCAGTGAAGTTACATTTTTTTTATCGTCGCATTCCAGAAGGTCCCGGAACGCACACAATCAAATGGCAGGGGAACAAGGATTCGAACCTTGGAATGCTGGAATCAAAATCCAGTGCCTTAACCAGCTTGGCGATTCCCCTACACAACCGTTTGTCTGGCGGTATACCGCTCAGACGAATTCGATGCCTACGACTATAGTTTCAGCGGATGGTCACTCAGAGATCTGACCTTCCATCCTCGCCATTGGGCGGGCAGCTGTTTTAACGTTGCCTCTGCGTCAGACTCAGATTCGAAGCGCGCAAATACGCAGGCGCCCGAGCCGGTCATACGTGCTTCACCATGGTGCGTTAGCCACTTGAGGGCTTCTGCGACGGCTGGAAAGGCGTTAACCACTACCGCTTGCAAGTCGTTTTTCCCGAAGCCCAAGGGGCTCGCAGAAAAGTCCGCCATTTTGACGACTTTGGTGTTCCGTGTCAATTCTGCAGCCCCGAACACGCGGGGGGTCGGTACTGCGACGCCAGGGTGAATTACCACATACCAGGCCGAGGGAAGCGTCATCGCTACCAGTTGTTCCCCAATGCCCTCAGCGAACGCATTTTGACCGAGCAGGAAGAACGGTACATCGGCACCCAGCTGAACGCCCAAATGCATTAGCTCGGCGCGAGACATGCCAAGTTGCCAAAGATGATTCAAAGCGAG
>JBEDHZ010000205.1:0-5267 GCA_041173845.1 Pseudomonadota bacterium | reverse complement strand
CAACAGAACGTATGCAATTTAAAGCCGGCCAGTACATTGAGTTTCTGCTCAAAGATGGCAAGCGCCGGGCTTATAGCATGGCTACCGCGCCGCATTCCGATGAATTGCTAGCTTTGCACATACGTCATATGCCCGGCGGTCTTTTCACCGACCAAGTATTTGGCACACTGAAAGAAAAAGACATCCTTCGCTTCGAAGGTCCGCTAGGTACATGCTGGCATCCGGCACCGGCTTTGCGCCGATTAAAGCGATGATTGATCACTGGGCACATCAAAAATCTACCCGCCCCGTTACTCTATATTGGGGTGGTCGACGACCTGCCGATTTATATATGAATGTGATGTGCGAAGAATGGGCAAAAACTCTGCCTAATTTCCGCTACATACCGGTGATATCGGATGCACTGGCTGAAGATAACTGGACCGGTCGCACTGGCTTTGTTCATAAAGCGGTCATGCAAGACCTGCAGAATCTGTCTGACTATCAGGTCTATGCTTGCGGCGCACCGCTGATGGTTGAAGCGGCGCAGCGTGATTTTGTCGCCGAATGCAAACTACCGAATGAAGAATTTTTTGCTGATTCTTTTACCTCTGAAGCCGATCTCGTTAATTCTTAAACTATGAATAAGCCTGAACACTTGCACGCCACGTTTGATCAGTACCCAACCGAGTCGCTGCTCTACATCACCAATCGTCCGCCACTGGTTTTTACCGAGGGTGATGGAATGTGGATGACCGACCATAAAGGTAAACGTTACCTCGATTGGCTGCAGGGCTGGGCAGTGAATTGCTTAGGTCATTCACCTCAGTGCATACAGACGGCATTGACTGAGCAAGCAAAAAAAATCATTAATCCTTCGCCTGCGTTTTATAACGAGCCCTCGCTCAAGCTCGCTTCGATGCTGACATCGCATTCGTGCTTTGATCGCGTGTTCTTTGCAAACAGCGGCGCCGAAGCTAATGAAGGTGCGATTAAGTTAGCGCGCAAATGGGGCAAACTTCATCCCAACAAAAGCAATCAGCATCGTTATGAAATTATCACTTTCAATCACAGCTTTCACGGCCGTACTCTGGCGACGATGTCTGCCTCCGGCAAAGCCGGTTGGGACACGATGTTTGCACCGCAAGTGCCTGGCTTTCCAAAAGCTGAACTCAATGATTTAGCGAGACAAAACCGTCGCGGTGATGCTCGAGCCGGTGCAAGGCGAAGGGGGCGTGATACCTGCGACGCGTGAATTTATGCAGGGCCTGCGTGCACTCACCAAAGCAAAAGATATTTTGCTGATCGTCGACGAAGTGCAAGCAGGCATGGGGCGCACTGGTAAATTATTTGCGTATCAGTTGTCGGACATTGAGCCTGACATCATGACCTTAGGTAAAGGGATCGGTGGTGGTGTACCGCTGTCGGCATTACTGTGCACTGAGGCAGTTGCTGTCTTCGAGCCCGGTGATCAAGGTGGCACCTACAACGGTAATCCACTCATGACAGCAGTGGGTATCGCTGTACTCGAAACTTTGTTAGCTCCCGGCTTTCTGCAATCCGTTATCGACAAAGGTAATTACCTGAAAGCGGGCTTACTGAAATTGTGCGATCAACATGGTATGGAAGGCGAACGCGGTGAAGGATTACTGCGCGCATTGAAGTTAGGTTCGCCCATCGGTGGCAAGATCGTTGAAATCGCACGTGATCTTGAACCTGTAGGTCTCCTGCTGAATTCACCTCGCCCTGATTTGCTGCGCTTTATGCCGGCACTGAATTTAAGTACGGATGAAATTGATTTGATGCTGAAATTACTATCGGATGTGATACCGCTCGCACGAAAAGATGCCTGACTAATTGCAAGTAACGAGTAATCAGTAAGTCTATTTTCAGTGTTCAATAAAAAAGCCTGCATCTGCAGGCTTTTTCGTTTAGCTACATCTTATTTCTTAGCCGGAATATACAAGTCCGTAATACTCCCCAAACCCATCTCAGCAGCAAACATGGGTGTCTCAGATAAGGTCGGGTGGGCATGTACGGTGAGGGCCAGATCTTCTAAATCAGCACCCATCTCCATTGCGAGTACAGTCTCAGCCAACAACTCACCCGCATTCACACCAACGATACCGGCACCGATGATGCGCTTAGTAGTCGGATCCCATAAGAGTTTAGTGATGCCATCATCGCGACCCATGGCGAGCGCACGACCGGAAGCGGCCCACGGGAAGCTGGCTTTTTCAAACGGAATGCCTTTGGCTTTAGCTTCGGCTTCAGTTACGCCCATCCATGCAATTTCCGGATCGGTATAGGCCACTGAAGGAATAGTCAACGCATCAAACGCGACCTTGTGTCCGGCAATCACTTCAGCAGCAATTTTTGCTTCATTGGTGGCTTTATGCGCGAGCATAGGATCACCACAAATATCGCCGATGGCATAAATATGTGACACGTTAGTTTTTTGCTGTTTATCGACAGGTATGAAGCCACGATCATTGACGATGACACCTGCTTTTTCAGCGGCGATATCTTTACCATTCGGACGACGTCCCACGGCTAACAAGACCATGTCATACAGCTGCGGCTCAACCGGTGCTTGTTCACCTTCAAACACTGCCAACAACCCATTCGCTCTCGCTTCAAGTCGCGTGACTTTAGTTTTCAGATAAATCGCTTCATAGCGTTTTTCAATTCGTTTGTGCAGTGGTTTAACCATGTCACGATCAGCGGCTGGAATCAAACCATCAGCAAACTCCACGACCGTCACTTTGGAGCCGAGCGCGTCATACACACACGCCATCTCCAGACCGATGATGCCGCCACCAATCACCAACATACGCTTTGGTATTTGTCGTAATTCGAGTGCGCCGGTTGAATCTACCAATCGTGGATCGTCATAGGGAAAACCAGGAATACGCGTAACGGATGAACCGGCCGCGATAATCGCATTTTTAAACGCGATGGTTTTATTCCCATCAGGCGTTTCTACGGTCACAGTGTTAGGTGAAGTAAATGTTCCCTTGCCCTGCACGGTTTGCACTTTGCGCGCTTTGGCTAAACCCGTTAATCCGCCGGTGAGTTTTTTAATGACGCTCTCTTTCCAGCCACGCAGCGCATTAATATCAATTTGCGGCTTGGACATCGTGATACCGAAGTGGGACATTTCCTCGGCTTCAGTAATCACTTTTGCAGCATGCAACAAGGCTTTAGAAGGAATGCAACCGACGTTCAAGCACACACCACCTAATACAGGATAACGCTCAACCAACACTACACGCTGGCCTAAATCGGCAGCACGAAACGCAGCGGTGTATCCACCCGGACCCGCACCGAGTACTAAGGTATCGCATTCGATATCTGCATTACCTGCAAAACTAGCGGCAGCTGGTGCAGTGACTGGAGCGCTTGCAACCACGGGCGCTGCTGATTTAGCAGGTGCAGTTGAAGGTGGAGGTGGAGTTGCCGATGCCGTGTCTTGCGCTACTTCTAGCACGAGCAGCAACGAACCTTCGGCAACCTTGTCGCCCAGCTTCACTTTCAATTCTTTGACGATACCCGCATGCGTACACGGTATCTCCATGCTGGCTTTGTCGGACTCAACCGTAATCAGTGATTGCTCAGGCTTGACGCTATCACCCGGCTTAACTAATAGTTCAATGACTTCGACTTCTTTGAAATCACCAATATCAGGTACGTGAATTTCCATCAGGCTCATAGCTTGGCTCCGTTAAGCTGTCATCGGAAAACTGATTACACGACAAGGTAGCGCTGAGCTTTTATCAAACTCTGCACCTGCATTAACACCTAACTCAGCTAACTCGCGTGCACTACTTATCGAATCAAAGGCAGCGTACATAGCACCTAAGGCAAACGTTTTACCGCTACCAATCGCCCAAAAGCGATCGAAGCTGAATACTTCGCGATAGGAATACACACCGAATATGCCGTGAGTGTTGGCTATTAATGTCGTAATCTGAGAGGACTCATACGGATCGTCCTCTTCTTCCTTAATGTTCAAAAAATATTTTTCTTTTAAGATCTGGTGCGCACGGGAGAAGGTATCAAATACCTCATCGCGCGAACCCAAGCGGCAATCGTCACCCATATCTGTGAGAAGTTTTTTCATCACTGGAAAATGAGCGGTGGTTCCCGCCAGTGCAATATACGAACTGCCAACAGCAAAAATCTTTTCATTGGCTTCGTACGCATTCGATAGCCGCGTATCACCAAAGGTGACTAGCGAATCTGCAGCGATCGCTATTTCATTATTTTTGCGTACAACAACGCAGGTGGTCATAAAAAGCTCGCGGTATTTACAGCAAGGTCTTACGCATATCTGCTAAAGACTCCGCCAGATACACAGCAAAACGCGCACCCATAGCGCCATCAACCACGCGGTGATCGTATGAAAGCGAGAGCGGCATCATCAGGCGTGGTACGAACTCTTTACCGTTCCAGACCGGTTTCATCGTTGACTTTGACAATCCCAGAATAGCGACTTCGGGTGCATTAATGATGGGCGTAAACGCAGTGCCACCAATACCGCCGAGTGAAGAAATCGTAAAGCTCGCCCCTTGCATGTCCGCAGGTTTGAGTTTGCCTTCGCGCGCTTGAGCAGAAAGCTCTCCCATTTCTTTAGCAATTTCAACGATGCCTTTTTTATCGGCATTTTTAATCACAGGCACCACTAAACCATTCGGCGTATCAGCCGCAAAACCAATGTTGTAGTACTGCTTAAGGATCAGGTTTTCGCCATTAGCATCGAGTGATGAATTAAATGCCGGGAATTTTTTCAGCGCTGACACACTCGCCTTAATCACAAAGGCAAGCATCGTTAACTTAACGCCCGACTTACCAAGCGAGTCATTCGAGGTCTTGCGAAACTCTTCTAGCTCCGTAATATCGGCTTCTTCAAACTGCGTGACATGCGGAATCATCACCCAATTTCTATGCAAATTAGGGCCACTGATTTTTTTGATACGCGATAAGGGCTCAAGTGATGTTTCACCAAATTTCGAAAAATCCAGCGAAGGCCAAGGCAGCAACGACATGCCCATACCTGACCCAGCACTTGCTGCTGCAGTAGCAACGGTGGAGCCTGCCATGACACCTTTAACGAAGCCTTGAACATCTTCTAAGAGAATGCGGCCTTTGGGACCCGTGCCTTGTACACGTGCGAGATCAACTCCTAATTCACGACCAAACTTACGCACTGAAGGTGAAGCATGCGGACGCTGACCATCTACCGTAGCCACGACAGGCGCTGCACTCACAGCGGGTGCTGACGCTAC
>JBEDHZ010000204.1:0-4101 GCA_041173845.1 Pseudomonadota bacterium | reverse complement strand
CTTCCAATTGCTGATGGCAATACGCGACAGGATCTTTCGTAAACGAGTTATAGTCTTTAGCTTTCAAATCAATGATTTTATTTCTTATCAAGACAAAAAATTCCGATGAAATTTTGTCAAACCCAGCTGTTGCTGCAAACTTCGTCAGCTTCTTAATTCTGTTTCTTTGCATCTCACTTTGTCGAGCCGCTTCTTCATTAAAGCCACTGACCTCATCCAACGTCTCTTTAGATGCAGCGCTTGAATTAGAAACTGAACTCGATCTAGGAGAAAGTAAACTTTTAATTGAGCTCAGCATGCCGCCCTTTTCAGCCCCCGCCAATTGAAGCTTGCTAGCTGACTGTGCAGTTAATTTAAGCTCTTTTGCGTAATCATCAACATGTTTTTTTACTTTTTCTGACTGATGCTCCTGATTGATCAAAATATCAATCACAAAGCGATCTAATTTATTAACAAGGTATGAATTTATATAGCTACTCAACTTTGCGTAAAAGCCGGCGCTTTTTTTAGTATCGGCTGCAAGTTTAGGAGCCCAAATAGTCATAAAAGAAAACGTAGAAATAAAGCCTACCAGCGCACTTTTTCTTCGCTGTAATAGCTCTCTCATTTCACCGCTGCCATTTTTTTCAAACTGCGCAATCACTTGACGATCAATTTCAATTAATAATTTTTTTATGGGATCTGGAAACTTCGACGATTTCAACTTCATATCAGAGCCAAAAAAATAGTCAGCTACTAATTTCATTATCGGCGCCATCAAAGCCACTATATCTGGATGGTTAACTTGTTCTACTGCACGCAATCCCTCACTAAGTTTGGTAACTTTATCTCCCACTTTGTCATATTCACGCATTACTTTTTGTAATAACTCATCCAGTTTTTGGTGATCGAGATGATGACTTATAAAGGGCTCGCAATATCTTTCAATGATATTCAGCTTTTCATAGAGCGTCCCTGCAGCTGACCGATAATCTATGATGAACAGCGGCTCTCTCAGCATAGTTTTTATAATCGCATCACCCCTTTTTTTGCCGTATTGATTGTCTACGGTGACAAGCAACAATGCTAATTTTTCTGGTTTAAGAATGTGGTTCTGAATTCCGAGATCAATAATCATGCTTAGCGCTTTGGGAAGATCAGATACGTGAACCCCTCCCTTTTCACTTCCTTTGGGAGACACAATGGTTTGTGTCGCACTAGAACTGCTATTGGGTGACTTGGGTGAAGAGGGAACATCCGCTTTTGAAATCGCCATAAACGACGTTGAATTGCCGATTGTTAGCTTCGTAGGAGTACTGTTCGCAGCCTTCGCATCACGCGTCATAGGGGGTGTATGCGACGAATTCGGACGTGTACTGTCCATGTTTTTAATGAGATTAGGCTGCGATTTCTTGCTACCCAACGTGGGCCGCTTTGTAACATCTGCTCCGCCTTGTGCGGCTTTCCACGTTTTCCCACTACCTTTTTCAGATTCGGCGCTTGGTGAGTTTGTTGAGCTTCCACTCGTTTGATTTTGATCTGTCTGATTATTTAAATCTAAATCACTGTTTGAATTGTTTCTGCTTAATGGCGGAGTGCTCATGGCGAGTCTTTCAATAAATAAGGGAGAATAGTTTTGTAGATTGAACCAGTAACGTGAGCAGAAATTTCTGGCACTTTTAAGAGATAGACAGGGACTTACGTGTCTGGCAATTTTTACTCAGGCCATTTTCGTAACTACTGTTTGGCCTAAGTTCCGGAAGCCGTGAGAAAATCCGTCTGGTTTACCAATGACCTTCGGGTTACGCTTAGCTGTAGTGACAATCTGGCTTAATTTCTCAAATTTTGTTGTAATTAATCTGCATATCACTTCGACTATTCGGCAGATATATCTACCAAGCTCTACTGAAAGCAACGCTTAAAGACCACGATGAAACTTAAATTCACAAAAATGCATGGCGCCGGAAACGATTTCATTGTTATCGATGCGATTAATCAGACAGTTAATCTCACGCCCGATCAATGGCATTTCATTGCAGATCGTCGTTTTGGGATTGGTGCGGATCAGATGTTAGTCGTCGAAAAATCGACCACTCCCGATGTGGATTTTCGCTACCGTATTTTTAATTCTGATGGCGGCGAAGTCGAACAATGCGGTAACGGTGCGCGCGCTTTTGTGAAATTTGTTGTCGACAAAGGCTTGACTGACCGTCGTGAAATTCGTGTTGAGACTATGTCCGGAGTGATATCCCCGCGCTTGGAAGATGATGGCCGTATCACCGTCGATATGGGTCCACCTATATTTGATACAAAACTAATTCCTTTTGATTCCAGCGGATTAACTGCTAACAAAGAACATGCTGCCTCAGTTTGGCCTTTAGATGTGAATGGCAAATCCATTTCTACAGTCGTGCTTTCTATGGGCAATCCTCATGCGGTACAAATTGTGCACGATGTCGACCAAGCGCCTGTTGCTAATGATGGTCCAGCGATTGAAAATCACCCGCGCTTTCCAAAACGAGTTAATGCCGGATTCATGCAAATCCTTGATAGGCAACATGTGAAGCTGCGAGTGTTTGAGCGAGGTGCAGGCGAGACACTAGCGTGTGGCACGGGTGCTTGCGCAGCGGTTGTCGCCGGCATCCAACTCGGTCAACTCGATTCGCCTGTTAGCGTTGTAACGCGCGGCGGAGAATTGAGCATTGAATGGCACGGCGGTGAGCATCCAGTCATGCTCACAGGACCCGCAGTCAGTGTATTTGAAGGCAGTATCGATATCTAATTTTCAGCACTGATTTCGATACTTGATTTAGTTGATTCTGCTATGCCCGATTTCGATTGTGTTCTCGACGCGCGCTCATCAGGCTACGAAATCGGTATATTCGCTGTCGGTAATTACCTTCAGCGCCAATCGGTGATCCATCGACGGTATCGAACACACGTGCTGCGTAGTCAACCGCTTGCCTTTGCTCACTGGTTAATATGAGTATCAGTCGGCGGCGACTACGTGGATGCTGTTCTCGTATATCTATTTCAAGACAGTGACCATGATCGGCTTCTTGCACGTCTATAAGCAAGGCCTCAGCGCGTGTTAAACCAAACCAGTAACCAAGTTCTATTCGGGCCGCAAGGAAAGGATACTGACTCATCATCTCGCGTGTGAATGCGCGCTTTGCGACATTTGCCCAATCAGCTTTCCGAATCGGCGGGACAATTTTATTTAACAATTTTTGTGCTTCTTCGTTCCCCTGCGCAGCTGCTTTAAGTAACCAATAAACTGCACGAATATCAGTACGCGGATCGACTCGGCGCTGACGCCACGCGATTAAACCCATCTCTAATTGTGACCGCATATGACCGCCACTTGCAGCCATTTCTAAATATCTACGTGCTTCCGCTACGCTACGGCGTGAAAATTCAGGCTTTAAAAATACTCGCGACAACGAAAAAGAAGCTTTTTCCTCGCCTTGTTCCGCCGCTATCGTTAACCATCGAATGGCTTTTTTGTAGTGAGCAACGCCCGTAACATTACTTAATCGCAAACCATTTTCATCCATACGCGCGATCCATAAACCATAGGCGAGTTGTGCGCTGCTTTGACCACCTTCCGCAGCTACGCGCAAGTAGTGCTCGATCAATTTACTATTGGGATCCGATGTCATTAGCAACGCTTGTGCGCAACGACTCAGCAATTCGGTTTCGAGCTTGTTGCAAGGCTGACGACGAATGGTTTGTCCGCTTGCGCGTCGCTCGATGTCTTGCGCAAGAGGTAAGGCCCAGAGTAAAAATTTTAAATAATCGCCAGCTTCCCATGCACTATCAGCAAGCACGTATTGCGCTTCGATGACTCCACCTTTAGCTGCACGCGTAGCCCACTCAACCGCTGCATTCAGTTGATTGCCCTCCGTCGTATTCGCATCGTGCGGCTTTGGTTTTCGCGCTGTTTCACGAATGCCTAGCTGTTGCGCAAGTAACCATTGCGCGTCAGGCAATCCTGCTTCAGCCGCTGCTTGCAATGCACGCAAGGCCTTCTGTTTTAACGATGGCTCGGCTCTAGCCCAACAAGAAAAAACTAACAAGGCCAGCACTAATCCGGCCTTGGCTATGCCCCCATCAAACGCA
>JBEDHZ010000203.1:7390-8769 GCA_041173845.1 Pseudomonadota bacterium | reverse complement strand
CACATCATTGGCTAAGACTTGAAGCGATAGCATAACGATGGCTTCGCATTGGGTAGGATTAACCTTGCCTGGCATCATGGAACTACCCGGTTCATTTTCAGGTAGCGTCAGCTCACCCAATCCGCAGCGCGGACCTGATGCTAACCAGCGCACGTCATTGGCAATTTTTATTAAGACACATGCCAATGTTTTTAGCGCGGCATGTGAAATCGTGATTGCCTCATGCCCAGCTAATGCCGCAAATTTATTTTCAGCACTCGTAAATGGCAATCCCAACTCTAACGCTAGTATCTGAGCAACCTTACTACCGAAATCTGCAGAGGTGCCGAAACCAGTACCCACCGCGGTACCGCCCAGAGCTAAGGCATAAAGATTGGTTTGAGCTGATTGAATCGCTGTTGCAGCTAACTGAAGTTGTGCAACATAACCAGAAAATTCCTGCCCCAGTGTCAGAGGCATCGCATCTTGCAAATGCGTACGCCCTATTTTGACCAGAGACGCATACTGAGTCGCTTTTTTATCTATCGCGAGCATCAGCCGATGTAGAGACGGTAATAATTTATCTTTAGTCTCTAGTGCAATGACCACATGTAGGGCCGTTGGAAAAACGTCGTTAGAGGACTGGCCAAGATTACAGTGATCATTCGGGTGCAGCTTGCGTTCTACACCACGCTCACCACCGATCAATTCGGAAGCACGATTCGCTAAAACCTCATTCATATTCATATTGGTTTGTGTGCCTGAACCCGTTTGCCATACGGATAAGGGAAATTCATTATCATGCTGCCCCACCAACACTTCGTCGGCTGCTTGAATAATTGCATTGGCCAATTCACTAGATAGCCTTCTTTCACTGCGATTGACGAGCGCTGCAGCTCGCTTAACTCGCGCCAACACACGGATGAATTCCTTCGGCAGCGTTTCAGTAGAAATTGAAAAGTGCTGGAGTGAGCGCTGGGTTTGTGCGCCCCAAAGACAATGCTGTGGCACGTCTATCACCCCGAAACTATCTTGCTCTGATCGCATCCCAACTGTTGATGGCATAATTTTTTCCCAACTTAGTCGAGATGAACACGTATGCGTAGCGAGCTGCGTACTGATTGATTATTTAATCGACCGGGAGAAAATCGCGCTTCTAAAAATCTCTGTTTTACATCAGCTAACAGTCGTTCAGGTAGGTCGGAGGTCATGGAAAATGATTCAACAATCACCTGATCAACATCGCCATATTCATTAATCAATAGTGTCAGATTCAACCATTGGGGTTGAACTCCACGAAAATTTTCAAGTAACTCAGGATCGATATCTCTCACTATCTGCGGCTTGAAATCTAATTGCGAAGCCGGTAAATAGGGACTTGATATTATTGATGGCGTTGT
>JBEDHZ010000203.1:0-7376 GCA_041173845.1 Pseudomonadota bacterium | reverse complement strand
TTTTCCGTCTCAGGAGAAAATGCAGTGGGCGAGGATGATTCCTCAACAGCTGATAATTCAAGTAACGAGACAACTATGGTTGAGTAAAATTTGGGATGACTGGTAGTAAGATAAAAAAATAAAATTGCAGCACAGACATGCGCCCCTATCGAGACCGTTATAAAAATATTTTTATTACTACTCATCTAGCTCGCGCCAAGATACTCGTTTGACTGCATTAACCGTCGTGGCAGGTGCAGCGCTACTGACATTGGTCACTTTGCCTGTTTCATCAGTCAACAAGCCCAGGATTTTCTCCCCCAATTTGATCGTTCGCATACCTGCTGTCAGAGTGCTGTCTGAAATTTTTCTAGCTACAACTTGTCTGGTAGCTAAGGGCAAATAGCTGCCCGTTAAATAATCGAATTCATAAATCCAACTTTGCGCCGTTGGACGGCAAGCTATTTGATCAGGGACATTCGAAACAACGCGTAACACGCCTAGCTGCTGTTCTGGATCTAACGAAACGCGCTCTCCGGAATTTTGAAGAGTATTTAAATCTACATACCAACCCGCATTCGTTTGCCAATCCACTGTTTTAGTCGTTGATCCAATTAATTCGTTGGCAGCAGAACCCTGCACTAGGGTTTGCTGAATTAATTTCCCAGAAGCGCGTATATCACCCATGCCTGTACTGATGAGTTCATCTTTAATTGTATAAATGGACTGCACTGACTTATCAGCAAGATCAGTCATCCCCAAATAGCTTCCCGTGCCTACGCTGATCACGGGTATTTGTTGTGTGCCTACGCGTACTTCAGATAACTCGGGTCGGGTAGTAATCGCTTGCGCTTTCTGATTGTTGATGAAGTTCGCAAGAAGAACAGCTTCACGACCCGAAGGCGGATACAGATCATCAATATCAAAACGCCAGAGGTTTCCGAGTAAATCACCGCCATAAAATCGGCTCGCCGTATTATCTAAAGCCGAATCAACCCACGCATTAATCTGAGCAAGACCCGCAGGCGATGCTGTGCTACCTACCTCTGTAGTAATTTTCTGCAGTAGCTCACCTGTATAGGCATCTAGAATAAATAAAACACCCTGTCCACTCCCAGGCTGAGTGTTGTTATAGCCCGATGCCACGGCAACAATCCAGCGACCGTCACGTCGCTTAGTAATAATGGGCTTACCCATGGCGTAGCCGAGATCGTTATCGGTTGATAGATTGAATCGCCACAGCGACTTAGGATTATCGGGATTGGTCACATCCAGAGCGAAAAATTCACGTCCAGCTGCTCCTAAACCTCCCACCAAAATAGTCCGCCAAGCTGTAGCAGCGCAACTAACCGGAGCGGTGCCAGGGCAAATATCGCCTGCGACAGGTGAGCCATCAAGTACATAAGTCGACTGTTGTCCAAATTGAGTGTCGGCTAGCTTGTATAAGCTAGGCAGCACTGCTGCTGGAATAAAAGCCCAGGCTTCAGCTCCGGTTGCTGCATCGAGTGCATGTAACATTCCGTCATTAGCTGATACATACAACATACCTTTGCGATTGACTTGCAGATCATCTCGAAAAGCACCGTAATTTTCATCGGCATAGCGAAACGCCGGTCGACCAACGTATAGAGGCTGAGCACTCATCACGGCGCCCAGCACATGATCACGCCTGCGAAATAATTTCAGGTTATTTTCTGCTCTATCCTCGTAGGCAAATTGCCCTCTCAGGAAATTGACTAAGCGCTCGCCAGTCAGCTCTCGTCTCTGCATTGATGTCAGGTTAATACATTGCGAAAGTCTAGATGTAGAAGTACATCTGTTTTGAAATAATCTTTGTTCTGTACTATCCAGTTCAGACCAGAGAAAATTTTTGAGTAAGTTTGCATTCGTATAGGATTGCACCCAAATTTTTCTGCTATCAGAGAGTCTGTCGACACGCTTATCCAGTTGAGTTGATGCGGACCATTCAGCCTGCGCAGAAAGGCTGCCATCGGTTAGGTTAATCCGTCTGGCTTCGACATCACCATCCCAGTACATACTGCGAAAGCTCGATGCAAATATTAAATTGTCACCTTCTACTGGCTGCTGACTACTGGTTGATGCAGCCGCCGCTGCTCCTATCGATGCGCGAATAGTCGCCAAAGTGCCAGACAGTGCTTTTGATAATGATTCAGGATTGGATGCGTTGAAGTAACGGCCACCTCCATTCACAGCGGCATGCCAAAGATCATCGACACGTTCAGGGCCGCTATAAAACATAGGGTCAGGCCAATCACGACGACCATTCATAATGTCAGAAAAATCACCTGACTTCGCTTCGGCGTAATCTTCACGATAATGCAAACTACCTGACGCACCTAGTCCCACGGTGTGAGTCACCATGTGTTGAAAATTTCCATCTCGACTGCCCGGTGCGACCGGCACATTGTTTGCGCACACTTCTCGCTCTGAGGGACAATTAGAAAAAGCGGGCTGACGTAAATCGGTTCGAAAATAATAAGAGGCGACATCCGCCAAGCTATTACTGCTTCCTCCACTACGCGAAATAGTTGTGAACGACTCCACACTGACTTCGATTTTGCCGTACTGATCGACTACGGGAGTTCCAAAATTTGTGTTCGATGCTGATGGCGCAATAATATAAACGTCACTCCCTAGAGCAACAGCGCGAAATCCTTCTTTAGTAATGTTTGAAGCGACTCCTGAAGCAAGCAAGGACGATGCGGAATCACTATCGGCTCCTATCGTTACTTGTGTACCGTTACTCATTAATTCTTTACCATCGACCTGTATGCCAAAAACGACCATATAAGGTTCCGTTGAGTTTGCACTAGGACGTATGGTCAACTTCGCTGCTCGAATGGGCGATGTATTGGAATCGCCGTCATACATAGGTCGCGGCAAATCGTGATCTTGGTTACCGACATCGGTATAACCATCAATCATCTTTGGGCCATAACTCCCCGATTCCCAGCTTGTATTCCAATAACCATCGGTAGAAAGAATCGTAAAATTCTGCTGGCAAGAAAATCGCACAGGATCATCTGCCCCAGTGAGCAACTTACCCGCATATAGACGACCGGCTTTAGATAATGCCGCGCGCAAAGGCGTGCTTGACAGCGGATCGACGGCATAAAATTTTTTATAAAAAAATTCCCTCTGCGCTGAATCAAAATCGGATATTTTTAAAAATCCAGCATCATCAGAACTCACTCCGCTATAACCTATAGTAGAAAATCCCACGCGGAATTGATCGCCTATGTTATGAAACGCTCTGCCAACGGCAGTTTTCATGGTGAGAATGCGGGTGCGATAATAGCTGTACCAATTCGCAAAATTCGTACGTTCGTCCGATGAACCTAAACCTGATCCACTACCCACAATGACTTTGCTCCAATTCGGTGATGGAGATGAATTCAGACAATCATCTTCTGATGACCCGTCACCTAATCGATTTGCTTGCGAACCTTGATAGACAAAATAGTAGGCTGGTTCTGGCCGGTTGGGATAATCGTTATCACCCGATGTGCAAGCTCCACCGGTATTCGTTGAACAGTCGCCGTGATAGTTAATTGTCGATGGGGTTGATGGCACGGGCAACAAACTAGTTGTAGTACGCCAGGCGGTAAAGCTCGTTGAGAGATCAACAGCAATAGAATCAGACTTAAAGCCATCATACAAAGCTGCTGTGAAATTTTGATCTGGATAGGCAGTCCCATCAGCTTGTTCCGGCGGCTCATAAACCAACGATGGGTTGTAATAAATTTTATTACAAAGGAAGTTACGATAACCAACTGTTTTTTCATAGCCATTAATGACGACTTCATCACCGAGGTAACTCCATTGCATGCTACCTGAATCATCTAATATAAAAAATATATTGGGTTTAACTTGAGCTGATATCAGATAGTTGATAGGTGATGAGGCAATATCATTGGCTGAAAAAGCATTCGCCATCGATAGCATTAGACCTATCGTCACCATTCGAAATAGAACACTTAACATTCTATGCTCCAGATTTCCTAAAAATTGAACGTAAAAACTTTTACAGCGACAGGTGTCAGCTAGAAATGAATTAAGGTCTGAGTGTTGTATTACGTGGGCCACGAACACGAACAGTAATGCGGTAATAAACGCTGGCTGTCGATGAAAAAATACTCGCTGCGCCATAACTGATTTGGCTCTTCTTGAGACTGGCAGCCAGTCCGACTTGATACATCAAACAATTATTAGCCGCACTGTCCGGACTTCCTGCCGTACGACAAAGACGATGGATAATGTATCGAACTGAGTTTCCTGCGTTCGTCGTCGTGAGTGCAGCTGCAGGTTGTTGACAAACAGGCGCCTTACTATCCTTGCAATTCGTATCATCCCAATCAATAGCTACTTTTGCGTTTGCTCCCGCCATGCCACTGATATCCATGCCATCCGATACACTCGCGTAATACCCTTCGTCTTCCTGATTAGCAGCAAGATCAGCCGACGTAACTAAAGGTGAAAGCCAATTAATTGCCGCCTCAGTGCCCGCATCCGAGGCGAGCACTGCTGATTCACGAAATGCTAGATTGGAAGCCACCATTAAACTAGTATCAATAGAACGAACTAAACCTATTGCACCCAAACTCATGATGACTAGCATTACAAGCGTTACGACTAGGCTTGCCCCCGATTGACGACCAGCTTTCATGAATCATTCCAGATTAAATTTCGCAGCGGCACCTCGGCTTCTAAAACGCGATAACGAAAACAATTCCAGTTAGTCACGTGATCTAGAGAGATATCTATCAGAGCCAATTGCCCAGTTGTGACGTCGCCAGCGGTCCATTGCGGTAGCGAGGCGCTACAACCTTGATCATTGCGCTCGCTACTGCGTGCAACCACAGCAAAACGTAGTGCGATCAATCGTTTTAAATCGTTGGAGTCACCTGTTTTGCCATTTCCATCAGCATCGATCATGGACGAACTCCAGAACGTGACTTGCGGCGAAGTTTGTACACCTGGACGATTATCAAATCCGTATTGCGCCTGCAGACTGACAATCCCAGATGCCATGCCCGCCATTTGCCAATCTGCTGATACCAAGTTAAAACGCGATGTTTGAATATCGTTTGTGGCATTGATGGCATAACGCACCAGATTAAGCGAACCCAGATTAATTACACGTGATCCCGATCCATAATCTACTGGGGCAGGTGTAGCGACCGTGCCCGCTGCAACGGGTGTAGTCGGCGTTACCAGCGGCATAGTCGAATGATCGACGCGATACGCACCTGTCGATATCGCGGTTACTCGCACCAGACTGCAGGACTTGCCAGGCTCATAGAACAATAAATAATCTTCGGGCTGCATACCCAAGGTACTGTCGATCTGCATAGATGCATCAGTACTTGCATGGGCTATGAGTAACTTAGCTGCAGCCGTACTTTGTCGGGTAGCGCTAGAAAAAATTTGGATTGCATCTGGCGCACCTGCAACACCATCGATGATCGTTACAGGTGTTAGCGATAAAGCTCCAAGTGCTGTACCGAGATCATGAGCCACTGCACATCCCAGACTATCAACAGGCCCCAAGCCCTGACCAGCCATACGTAATTCACGCGACATCAAACTAACTGCGATAGCAACATTTTGCTGAGCGTCTGCTGCACCTACGGTTGATTTTCTACGCGCCTCAAATAACACAGCTACTTTAATAATGACCAGCATCGCCAACATGCCTATCGCTAAACCCACCAAAAGATCGGTTAATCCCACACCTCTGAATAATTTAACGTGTGAATGCGTAGCCACGTGTTAATCAGTAATCAAGGTCTGCACTATCATCTGATGTGATGTGCCATCACCGGGGACTTGCCATCGAATATTGACTGTCACATTACGCGCATCATCAATCGTTATCTGCGGCGCATTCGACTTTGCTGATACACCGGGCAATCGATTGCTTACTGATGTAAACCAACTTTGGTAATCTTTTGAAGTGGTATCCGCAAAGCGTGTCTTTAAACCATTCAATGAGTGATCACCTATCCACATGTGGGATACCAGATCACTAATCAGTAAACTTGCTTCGATTCGATACCGTGCATTACTGCTTTCAATCAGCGTGGCTGATAACAGCATTAACAAACTCAGCAAGCCAATTGAAAACAATATAATTGCGAGCAAACCTTCCAGCAAACTACTGCCGCGCTGATAACAAATAAGATTTGCTCTGTCATTCATCAATGACAAGCCTCTGGGTGATCTGTGGGTCGTGATGGATTGCACAAACGGATGTTGCCTGCGCCATCTATCCTTACAACAAGTCGCACATCATCTTTGGTGGCGGGGTGAATCACATCAACGCGCGCGATATCTGTGCCACTCGTAACTTGTGGAGCATCACCCAAAGGAAAAAAATCGATAGTAGCGGGCAAGGCAGCGCCGGCCTTTAGCGCAGTGGTCATTGTTGATGAGCCAGCTAGCAGCGCTGCTCCCCAACGTATTAAGCTGTTCGTTTCTATCGTGTGACTGAGTAGCGAAACAGGACACGCTGCGGCGACATTGACGCATGTCACATTCCAACCGGGATTACCCGTTGTATTACTTAGGCTAATTCGTACTCGCGTGTTTCGTGCAACGGCTTCGGCTCGGGCGCGCTGTAATGCACTGCGGAGACTTTCTGCACTACTCCTTACTTCCATAGCGCGAACCCAGCCAATTATGGAAGGCACCCCTATTGCAAGCACGATAGATAAAACTGTTAGGGTGATTAATAACTCGATTATCGAAAATCCTGAATGATCATTCATACACAATGCTCATAGCGTATTCAGCAGGTGGCATTTTTTTTAATGATCCAACAATTCACTGGAACCCTTCCCCAGGTTGTAGGTAAAGCCACTGTCTGCGCAACTCCGACCTGATCCAAGGTATAAGAAAATGAGGTCAGGTCACCGCTGATTCCAACAGCAGTCAAAACATACGACTGTCCCGCGGAGGCAGTAACACAACTAAAGCTAAATTTTTCGCTCACCGGCGTGCTAGCACCGCAATTAGTACCATTGGCGTAGGTACGATGATCTTGGTAGTACTCTTCCATTCGCATAGCAAACAGACTCAGACCACCGGTCGCTTGAGGGATAGCGCCCCGTATCATGTGATCGCGGTAGGCTGGCAAAGCAACCGTCGCCAGTAGGCTAGCGATGACTAGCGCAATCATTAATTCAATCAGGCTAAAGCCTACGATTTTTCGCGAACCCGGCATGATTGATAAACAGCCAAATGAATCAGGGCAACAGGTTGCGGTAAATGTAATGAATTCGCACAACTTGCTAGTTCGCGTATTAACAATTCAATGAATCGTTCTAATATCGATTATTAGTTCGATTTATGAGTTTTTACGGAATGCATTAGGT
>JBEDHZ010000202.1:0-4137 GCA_041173845.1 Pseudomonadota bacterium | reverse complement strand
ATTCAAATTTATGTCTTGTGAGAAATTACTTGGCAAGAGCTAATTTTTATCGATAATTTAGGTATGGCTACCGATAATTCAATCAACCTCCCGCCGGATGACGATCTGCGTCGGCTTATCCATTTTTCTGCCGGAGACGGTCGGATATGGTTGGCAGGTCACAGGATGCTGTTGCTGCATCTGGGTGGGCTGGCCAACTTGCGCAAAGAGTTGATTCAGACCATCGGGGTAATCCAAACACGCCGAGTACTTAAGCGAGCTGGCTATGAGTCGGGTGTAAGAGATGCCGCGCTAGCGCGACAAGTGCGTCCGAATGCCAACCCTATGGATCAGTTTTCGGTGGGCCCTCAACTGCACATGCTTGAAGGCGCTGTTCAAGTAACCCCTGAGATGTGCGAGTTCGATGTTGAAAACGGTAGCTTTCACGGGATTTTTCGCTGGGATCAGTCGTGGGAAGTCGAGACCCACGTGCGTGACTTTGGTCCGCAGACCGATCCTGTCTGTTGGATGCTGATCGGTTATGCCTCTGGCTACACCTCAGCATTTTTCGGTAAGCAGATTCTTTTTAAAGAGTTGCAGTGCGCAGCCTGCGGTCAAGATCATTGTCGTATCGAAGGTCGCCCTCAAGAGGAATGGCCAGATGCAGACGCGATGATGGAAGACTACCAAGCAGACTCGATGTTAGTCAGGATCGAAGATCTGCAAGCGGATCTAGATAGTCTGCGCGTTTCGCTTGCGCCGAGTGATGACTTGGGTGATTTGATTGGTCGCTCGAAAGCGTTTGAAAAATCAATCGCTTTGCTAAGAAAGGCTGCGGGTACGCAGGTGACCGTTTTGCTGACTGGCGAAACCGGTGTTGGTAAAGAACGTTTTGCACGCACGCTGCACGCAATGAGTCCGCGTGCCGATAAGCCTTTTGTTGCGATTAATTGCGCAGCTCTACCTCATGAATTAATTGAAAGTGAATTATTCGGAGCTGAGAAGGGTGCTTACACAGGTGCTGGCACAGCTCGTCCGGGTCGCTTCGAGCGTGCCGATGGTGGCACTTTGTTTCTTGATGAATTAGGCGAATTACCACCCGCTGCACAAGCTAAGTTATTGCGAGTGCTACAGACCGGAGAGGTCGAACGACTTGGTGCGACTGCTACACGCAAAGTAGATGTGCGAGTGGTGGCAGCGACGAATGTTGATCTTGAGGCGGCAGTCGAAGCAGGACGCTTTCGGCGCGATTTGATGTACCGATTAAATGTGTATCCAATTGCGATACCACCACTACGTGAGCGTCTAGAGGATATAGAACCGTTAGCAAATCACATGCTGCGGCAATTCATGGCTTTGCATAATAAGCGCGTAGCAGGTATTACTGATCGTGCGTTGGATGCGATGCGAAGCTATCCATGGCCGGGCAATGTGCGTGAACTGGAAAATCTGATTGAGCGAGGTTTGATCATTGCCTCGCCGGGTCAAATGGTGGACGTTGATGATTTGTTTGCAGTAGCGCCAACACCATCAGCAACATCTGCGACGCTGACGGCAAGTGGAGAATTGAAGCAATCCACGGCTAGCGATATCGATACGCTGTTTGATGACTTACAAAAGCGAGGCCTCTCCTTGGATGCACTGGAAGATGCATTGATTAAGCAAGCGGTCGAACGAGCAGGAGGAAATTTGTCGGCTGCTGCGCGATCTCTAGGAATCACCCGACCTCAGTTGTCGTATCGGTTGCAAAAAATAAGCGAGCGCTGAAGTTACGTGAATTAAATCGAAATAAGTACGGAGTTTTGCAGTGGCAAAAAAATCATTTGTCAGTTTAGTAGAGAGTGGTGAAAGTGATGCGGGTTATCGCACGCTGATTGAGCGTACCTACGGTCGTCTGCGTGAAGATATTTTAAATGGCACGCTTCAGCCTGGCGAAAAACTGTTGGTCGAGCATATCAAGCAACGCTACGACGTTGGTTCTGGAACGATACGAGAAGCGTTGTCTCGCTTAGTGAGCGAGGCGATGGTGATTGCCGAAGGTCAGCGCGGATTCACCGTAGCGCCGATCAGTATTGAAGACTTGATCGATGTAACGAATGTCCGCGTTAGTGTCGAGACTGAAGCATTACGCGTATCGATTCGTCAGGGGGATGATTTTTGGCGTCATCGCTTGCGATTGGCCTTTGAGACACTGTCCTCACTAGAGCAGCCTCTACACGACGAAAATATTCGTCGATGGGAGCAAGCGAATACGGCGTTTCACGCCGCACTTTTGTCAGCATGTGGATCACCATGGGCGCTACGTATGGTGCATCAGCTTACCCAACATGCTGAGCGGTATCGACGTTTTTCCATTGGTCTACATCCTGGGCGTGATGTGCATACAGAGCATCAGCATATTTTCGATGCGGCCATCGCTGGACAAGATGCACGTGCGGCGCTTGCATTGGAAGCCCATATTCGCGCCACGCCAGAGCTATTGGCGCAGTCAGTTAAAAACGGTGTTGATGTTTTCAACGTCGGTTAAATTTTTAGTTCATCAATTTCAAGAATACTTTATTAGAAAGCGTTTATGAGTACATCATTGTCATCACCTGAAATCGGTCAATCGATTAGAGCAGGTGGCTTGAATATTAATTATCACGATCATGGAACGGGGTTTCCCGTATTGATGATTCATGGTTCAGGACCTGGCGTCAGCGCCTGGGTCAACTGGAGGCTTGTCATTCCCGAGTTGTCCAAAGATCGCCGTGTTCTTGCACCGGATATGGCTGGGTTTGGTTTTACAGAACGCGTTCCTGGTATGACCTACAGCATGGAAAAATGGGTCGAACAGGCTATCAGTTTTATCGACGCACTAGAGCTACCAGTGGTTGATCTGGTTGGTAATTCATTTGGTGGCGCATTATCACTAGCGTTGACCATCAAACACCCTGAGCGCGTTCGTCGTTTGGTATTGATGGGTGCCGCGGGAGTGTCATTCAAAATTACACCAGCACTCGATGCGGTATGGGGCTATGAACCTTCGTTTGAAAATATGCGATCCATTATGGATGTGTTTGCTTATGATCGAGGGCTGGTGAGTGACGACCTTGCACGACTACGTTATGAGGCGAGTGTTCGACCCGGCTTTCATGAGAGTTATTCAAGTATGTTTCCTGCGCCACGCCAGCGCTGGGTAGATGCTTTAGCAAGTGACGAACATGCGATTGCTGCCATCGAAAAAGAAACCTTAATCGTTCATGGGCGCGAAGATAAAGTTATACCTTTAGAAAATTCAATGCGATTATCGCAGCTCATATCGCGCTCCCAGCTTCATGTATTTGGTCGCTGTGGTCACTGGACTCAAATCGAACATTCGAAACGATTTTCTCAATTGGTTTCTAATTTTCTTGCAGAGAGTTGATTGATTAAATTTTTAATCATCAAGCACACTCAATGACCGGCGGCCAAATCCTTGTTAGTGCACTGATTTCGCATCAGGTAGATACGATCTACTGCGTCCCTGGCGAAAGCTATCTGCCTGTATTAGACGCTTTGTACGATGCACATTCGATACGAACGGTCGTTGCTCGTCATGAAGGCGCAGCCAGTTACATGGCTGAAGCGCATGGCAAGCTCACAGGAAAGCCGGGGATATGTTTTGTAACGCGCGGACCAGGTGCATCACATGCCAGTGTCGGATTGCATACGGCCCGCGAAGACTCTACGCCGATGATTCTGTTTATCGGACAAGTAGAAACACAATTTCTAGGTAGGGAAGCTTTTCAGGAAATCGATTACTCACAGATGTTCGCTGGTATTGCCAAGGCAGTGCATCAAGTCAGAAAAGCGGTGGATTTACCTGTGGTAATTCAACGCGCGTTTGCATTAGCTGTGAGTGGACGACCTGGACCAGTGGTGGTCGAACTTCCTGAAGATATTTTATTTTCTACAGTTGAGCAAACCCTACCGGTTTCTCTATCAGCAGACCCAGTTATTCCTACTTTAGTCGATGTGACTGAGATAGGACGCGCACTTACCCTTGCTAAACAACCAATCGTTGTTGTCGGTGGCAGTCGATGGTCTAGTAAGGGTCTGTCGGATCTCAGAAAATTTATTCATCGTTATCGATTGCCTGTTGTCGCAGGCTTTCGACGTCAGGATTTATTTGACAAT
>JBEDHZ010000201.1:0-4141 GCA_041173845.1 Pseudomonadota bacterium | reverse complement strand
CCAATCAGGGAGAGTTGCAGTGACTTCTTTAGGTCCGAAAGTAGAACGGAAAATTTGCTGCATGATCAGCGATAAACCCCAGGTCGCTAACAGCGTATCGAGTGGGCGCTTATAAAGCTTGCTGATCATTAGGCGCTCGACCCAGTAACCAACGAAATAGGCCACCAGAAAGGCCATTAAAATCGCACCGAAAAAGTAGTACGGTTGTAAAGCAGGAGCATAGGTCGTCGTTAATTTCGAGAGCAAATACGTGGAATACGCACCAATGGTTAGAAATTCTCCGTGCGCCATATTGATCACACCCATCTGACCAAAAATGATTGCTAATCCCAGTGCCATCAGTAACAGCACGCAGAAAACGGATAAGCCGTTAAACCCTTGCATCATTAAGATGCCGCCAAATTCAGATAACCATTCCATGATGACTCCTTAAATACTGCTATTTGCTTCAACCAACCAGAATTTCTTTATGAATCCCTACTGAGGATGGCCGACCGGGGCCGAAGCCCCGATCCTGCCTATCCCTACTACCGGTTACTGATAACCCTTAGGGAAAGGATTTGGCTCAATCAGATCTGATTCGTAAACGACTTTGAACTGACCGTTTTTCTGAATCTGACCGATACGAGTCTTCGACCACAGGTGATGATTCTCATGCAGCTTGACGTAGCCTTCTGGTGCTGTTTTGAGTTCGATGCCAGGTGATGCAGCAACGACTTTATCCACATCGAAGCTACCTGCTTTTTCAACAGCCGCTTTCCACAACCATGGGCCGAGATAGCCAGCTTGAGTTACGTCGCCAATAACTGAGTTAGCGCCGTACTTGGCTTTGAACGCTTCAACAAATTTCTTGTTGTTGCCGTTATCGAGCGATTGGAAATATTTCATCGATGAGTAGAAGCCTTCAGCGTTCTCACCACCAACGCCAAGCATTTCGTCTTCAGTCACTGACAGTGTCAACACGATCTGAGTCGCGCCTGTTACACCAGCGGCTTTGAGTTGCTTGAAGAATGCAACGGTCGAACCACCAACAACGTCAACGAATACAACGTCAGGCTTTTTCAGTTTGATCTTGTTGATCAAAGAACCAAACTGTGTGTTACCCAATGGGTAGTACTCTTCACCAACCACTTGACCTTTGATAACGTTTTCGATGTGCTTACGAGCGATCTTGTTTGAGGTACGTGGCCAGATGTAGTCAGAACCAACCAAGAAGAAAGTTTTTGATTTTTTCTCTCTAACGACCCAATCCAAACCTGCCAGAATTTGCTGTGTAGCTTCTTGACCGGTGTAGATAACGTTCTTTGATTGCTCCAGACCTTCGTAGAAGGTTGGGTAGTAGAGCAGACCATTTTCTTTTTCAACTACTGGCAATACAGCTTTACGTGAAGCCGATGTCCAGCAACCGAAGATAGTGGCTACGCGATCGCTAACCAACAATTTCTTTGCTTTCTCAGCAAACGTTGGCCAGTCAGATGCACCATCTTCCTGAATGACTTTGATCTTACGACCCAAAATACCGCCCATGGCGTTGATCTGGTCGATTGCCAAACGCTCAGCTTGAATTGCACCTGTTTCGCTGATCGCCATCGTGCCAGTGGCCGAGTGCAACTGACCAACGATAACTTCAGTATCAGTAACAGCGAGTTTGGTAGTGTTTACAGCGGCGGTAGCAGGTGGAGCAGCAAAGCTCAAACCTGGCAAGGCAACTGCTGATGCAACAGCAAGGCCTTTCAGTACGCTACGGCGTGACTTCGATTTCAATTGATCAGACATGAAAATTTCCTTTCAGACGAGGGCAACACAGGGACAAAAAAAACTACGGCACGTGGCTAGACGCACAGATAAACCGCCACGTGGACAAGATTCATCGGGATCGCAAAGCTTGGATCGGACTGTAGGTTTGCTGTCGCGACGCAGCAATACGGCGTTTGACGTATGCACTGTCTGAGGGCATGAATGAGAACTATCGCTCGCGTCGTATAACAGTCCTTGATAAGCGTGATATCTCGAAACCGCACCATGGACGAGCGTAGGTTGACCCTGTGCTTTGCTTAGTTTTGCCTCATTAGGGAGCACAGTGCGCACTTAAGTAGTGCACTTCAAGAGGGAGTGGATGGCAATCAACTCACCATCATGAGCGCCTACGTCAAATGACGTAGGCCGCGCAAAGCGCTTTGGAATGAAGCATTGAAGTAGATTCCCGCTGGCTTAGAATTTGCTGAGAAGCAATAATCGCTATTGCGAGCAAAGAGCCGTGGGGCTCGGCTCCCTTCGCAATAAAACCGTGATCATCCACTTGGAGCTTTTTTGAATTCCACCTCGTTACAGCGCATCGTCAAGAGCCGACGGGACTACAACACTTGGGTGGCGAATGAAACCCTGGAAGATTACGCATTGCGCTACACGCCGCAAAGTTTTCGCAAATGGTCAGAATTCAGAATCGCCAACACTGCATTAGGTGCGGTGTCTTTCCTTGCGCTGGAGGCGATTGGTGCGGCGATTACTGTGAGCTTTGGTTTCACCAATGCGATGTGGGCGATTTTGATCGTTGCTGCCGTGATTTTTTTATCGGGTCTGCCTATCAGCTACTACTCAGCAAAGTACGGCGTTGACATTGATTTGCTCACGCGCGGCGCCGGATTTGGCTACATAGGATCGACGCTCACCTCGCTGATTTATGCGAGCTTCACGTTTATCTTTTTCGCTATTGAAGCATCCATCATGGCG
Source organism: Pseudomonadota bacterium (assembly GCA_041173845.1). GTDB lineage: Bacteria > Pseudomonadota > Gammaproteobacteria > Burkholderiales > Burkholderiaceae_D > Pernthalerella. Next base: position 1,411 of record JBEDHZ010000201.1, on the reverse strand, counting down.
CGCGCTGTTGAGTTAGCGTTCGGTTTACCCATTGCTTGGTCTTACATCGTCTCATCAATAGTGATTATTCCGTTAGTGATGCACGGCGTCACACTCATAGGAAAAATTCAAACCTGGACTCAACCAGTCTGGTTAGTGCTGATGATTTTGCCGTTCGCTGCTGTGTTGTACCAAGATCCCGATGCGCCTAATCGGCTGATGCACTACAGCGCTGGCATTAGTCACGGTAATCAATTTGATTGGGTATTATTTGGTTCGGCCGCCACGGTTGTTTTTTCATTGATCGTGCAGATCGGTGAACAGGTTGATTTTTTGCGCTTCATGCCAGAAAAAAAAGAAAACAATCGCGTACGCTGGTGGACCGCCTTGGTACTCGCTGGTCCAGGCTGGGTCTTCATGGGAGTAGTAAAAATGTTAGGCGGTGCCCTACTCGCCTTTCTTGTGATTGAACATGGTTTGAGTACCGAGCAAGCTATCGAACCCACACAAATGTATTTAGTGGGTTTTAGCTATGTCTTTCACAACCAAGCATTAATTACTGCCGTAGTCGCTGTATTCGTGATTGTGTCTCAGGTAAAAATCAATATCACCAATGCCTATGCAGGATCATTAGCGTGGTCAAATTTTTTCTCTCGCCTTACCCATAGTCATCCGGGGCGCGTAGTCTGGGTTGTATTCAACGTCATGATCGCCATCATGCTGATGGAGATGGGCGTGTTCGATGCGTTGAAAGAAGTACTGACGCTTTACTCCATGGTGGCCATCTCGTGGATAGGTGCGTTACTCGCCGACCTGCTAATCAATAAGCCATTGGGTCTTTCGCCCAAACATATCGAATTCCGTCGCGCTCATCTGTATGACATCAATCCCGTAGGTGTGGGATCCATGCTGACGGCTACTCTACTCTCCACGTTGGCATTGTCCGGTTTGTTTGGTGCTTTTGCGGTTGGCATGGCACCTTTTATCGCTCTATTGACGGCCTTAATCGTTGCACCTCTGATTGCATGGCTTACTGATAGCCACTATTACATAGCGCGCGAGCCTGAGCCTGCGTCAACAACGGGTAAACAACAATGTGTCATTTGCAGCAATCACTTCGAAGCCCCCGATGTCACTCATTGCCCAGCGTATGCTGGCACTATCTGTTCGCTGTGTTGCTCACTTGATGCACGCTGCAATGATCGCTGCAAAACTAATGCGACGCTGATGGAACAATGGAATCATTGGTTCAGCTTACTCATACCAAATTTTCTGAAGAATCGTCTGCATAGAAACATCACTCATTATATTTTGATGCTAGTGATGTTTTCGGTACTGTTAGCGGGTGTGTTGAGTGCCATCTACCTGCTTGAGCTACCTTCACTGATTCAAGAATCAATGTATACCTCTGAGAGTCTGCGTGGGCTGTTTG
>JBEDHZ010000200.1:0-4261 GCA_041173845.1 Pseudomonadota bacterium | reverse complement strand
CATGCCATACAGTTGCTTGAGATTGATACCGATCGAACGATAGAAATCAAACAAATCAGGTCCAATCGCTTCACCGCCGGTGTAGGCGACTTTAATGCGAGACATACCCAATACATTTTTTAGTGGGCCATAAATCAGTAGATCGCCGATGGAATATAAAACGCGATCAATCAGGCTGACTGAGTCTTTGCCATCAAGTAGCTTGAGCCCTACGCGACGTGCCACACGCATGAAGTAATGGAACAACGAACGTTTGATAGTGCTGGCATCTTCGATGCGGATCATGACTTGAGTCAGAATATTTTCATAGATGCGCGGAGGTCCGAAATAATAAGTAGGGCCAATCTCGCGTAAATCAGTGGCGACGGTAGCTGGTGATTCTGGGCAGTTCAGACAGAAACCGGCAATGTGAGACATCGCAAACGAATACAGAAAATCACCCACCCAGGCGAGCGGCAGGTAACACAACACTTCATCGTCTGCGGAAACCTTGTCGAATTCAATCAACGTATGACCAGTAGCGATCATCGCTGCATGTGAATGACACACCCCTTTAGGTTTGCCCGTCGTGCCTGAGGTGTACAAAATAACGGCGATTTCGTTAGCGTGTCCCTGATCGATCTGCTGCTGAAAAAATTCAGGATGATCTTGATCATGCACTTTACCCAACGCTTGCACGCTATCGAATGAATGTACGCCTGATTGTGTGTAATTACGCAGGCCGCGACCATCGTCATACACAATGTGTGTCAGCCCTTTAACGGTTTGGCGAATTTCTAATAATTTGTCGACTTGTTCCTGATCTTCAACGATAGCGAAATCAATTTCAGCGTTCTCTAATACATACGCCATGTCCGCAGCTGGAGCATCTTGATAGAGGGGCACCGCAACGCCACCCAGGCATTGAGCTGCTGCCATCGCCCAGTAGAGGCGTGGTCGATTGTCACCGACAACAGCGAGATTCATTCCGCGCTTGAAACCCAGCGCTGCTAATCCGCACGCTAACAAGCGCACGTGGGTTTCTACGTCGGCCCATGTCGTAGTTTGCCAAATACCTAAATGCTTTTCGCGAAAAGCGGGATGCGTAGGTCGCGTGAGCGCATGCTGCTGCAATAGCCGCGGAAAAGTATCCGCAGCCTGTTTGTTGGTCTCCACCATAACCTGCCTTCTTATGAATTCTGTTTGCTGAGCTAACTAACCAATTTGGCAAGTCGCACTCGCTTATTTTGGCTAATGATAACCATCTTGGCCTTATTTCATGCGAGTTCTAGAGGAAAGCACACAAGTTTTAATGCTGCGCCGCACCAAATAATTTTTTCAACCCTGTTTTACTCGCCCCAATGCATTGAGCGAAGCCTTTATCTGAACGTTCTGTTGAAACTAAGACCTGAACTTTGGCGTCAACCCAGCCGCGACAGTCATCGAAAACGGCTTTGGCTATAGCACGGGCAATTTTTAGTCTGCCAGACCATGTCGCCCTAACCAGAGGATTTACAGCAGCAATGCTTACTTCGTGATTTGACATCTCAATCCAGTGGGTGGCCGCGGAGTTGGGCGAATCCGCTAAAGCCGCTTTGCTACTTAAGAACAATGAATCGCGAGCAAAAAGATCAGCAGCAATCACCGCAAGCCTGGACAGCGGAGAAATTACGTTCACTCTTACATGATGAATTAGCTGGCGATGAAGTGTTGGTCGTATCAAATCGCGAACCCTATATTCATGAACAAAATGGCGATAGCATTTTGCTGCGTCGACCTGCTAGTGGTTTGGTGACGGCGGTCGAGCCTGTGATGCGCGCGTGTTCGGGAACCTGGATAGCGCACGGAAGTGGGTCGGCCGATCGCGCCACCGTCGATCGTTACGATCATCTTCTGGTTCCACCTAAGCGGCCGGAATATACCTTGCGCAGAGTGTGGCTGTCACCGGAAGAAGAGGCGGGTTATTACTATGGATTTTCGAACGAAGGCTTATGGCCTTTGTGTCACATGGCTCATGTGCGTCCGGTATTTCGCACCTCTGATTGGGAACAGTATGTCGCAGTGAATCAGCGCTTTGCAGATGTTGTGATTGCTGAGGCTCGTACCGATGATCCTGTGGTGCTGGTGCAGGATTATCACTTTGCGCTACTGCCACGAATGATTAGAGAAAGATTACCTAAGGCGACCATCATCATGTTTTGGCACATTCCTTGGCCGAATCCAGAATCATTCGGTATTTGTCCCTGGCGGGAAGAACTTTTACAAGGGTTACTGGGAAATACCTTATTGGGATTTCATACGCCATTTCATTGCAAAAATTTTTTAGACACCGTAGATCGATATTTAGAGGCACGCATCGAATATGAAGCCTCGACCATTACTCATGGTGGTGATTTCACACAAGTGGAACCGTATCCGATTTCAATCGCATGGCCAGAGCCTGATACCACGTCTAATGCTATTTACTCGCGAAAAACATTCAGACAAGAGTTGCATTTGCCAGAGGCACACTGTTTGGCACTGGGAGTGGATAGACTTGATTACACGAAAGGAATCGTTGAGCGATTTCAGGCTTTGGACAGGATGCTAGAAACGTATCCTGAGTTAGTGGGAAAAATTACGCTGCTCCAAATTGCAGCACCCAGTCGTTCATCATTGGATGAGTATCAAAATTTAGAAGTAAGGGTACGCAAACTGACGCTGGATATTAATCAGCGGTATGAAAATTCAGCGGCACCGGCGATCATTTTACGGATTGAGCATTATGATGGTGAGCAGTTAACTCAATGCTATCGGAGTTGCGATGTATGCTTGGTGACCAGTCTGCATGATGGAATGAATTTGGTCGCTAAAGAATTTATTGCGGCACGCGATGATGAGTTAGGTGTGCTGATACTCTCTCAATTTACAGGTGCTGCTCGCGAATTACATGAAGCACTCATTATCAACCCGTATCATATCGAGCAGGGTGCTCAGGCGTTATATCGTGCGATGACTATGCCCGAGCTTGAGCAGCGAGAACGTATGCGTAGTATGCGTCAGCGTGTCAGGGATTTTAATGTCTATCGCTGGGCAGGGTTAATGTTATTGGACGCTGCACGTTTGCGGCGACGTCAGCGAGTCAGTGAGAAAATTCACTCACATAGTCATCAGGGATTACGTTAGAAATGTTGAAAGAACTTTTTACTCCGTCGGGGCGTCAAGATTTAAAAGAGTTTGTACGCGGCGATCTGCTTTGTCTGTTTGATTTCGATGGCACTTTAGTACCTTTGGAAGCCTCGCCTGAAAAAGTTCACGTGCCAGACATCGTGCTCGAACGACTGCACCTGCTACAGAGTCGTGCGCGGGTTGGAATAGTCACGGGTCGCGGTATAAGCGATATGGGTCGTATGCTGGTGTTTGAGCCTGATTTTTTATTAGGTAATCACGGTATCGAAGGCCTACCCGGTTGGGAGACGCATGCCACCACATTTGAAGAGATTTGTGAGCATTGGCATGCTCAACTCAGCACGCAATTGGCTGCGATAGATAAACAACTTTGGATAGAGTACAAGCGCTACTCATTGTCAGTGCATTACATGCATGTTGCTAATCCAATAGACGTCGCTATTTTGCTGCGCGAAATTTTCGCTACCTTGTCCCCGGCACCTCGAGTCATTGCCGGGAAGAGTGTATTTAATCTTTTGCCACCGAATGCAAACGATAAAGGCAAAGCAGTCATCGAGTTAATGTCATTCACCGGTGCATCGTGTGCTTTATATGCGGGCGACGATGTCACCGATGAGTATGTGTTTGAGTTAAATCGCCCTGATTTGTTTACCATCAGGGTTGGAGCTGGCGCGGATAGCGCCGCGTCGTATCAAATCGCCGATCATGAATCCATCATCCCGTTAATGGATCTGCTGATCGAGTATTTGCCACATCAGCGAAAACAGGGGTAGTTGAAAAGCTGATATGCAATGAAAAATCTAGATTTGGGCCTGATCGGAAATTCGCGCACCAGCGCACTTATAGATCGACAGGCACGAATCGTCTGGTGGTGTTATCCCCACTTTGATAGCAATCCCATGTGTTGTAGCTTGCTGCGGCCAGTACCCAATGATGCGGCACCCGAAGCATTCGGCTTCACCGACGTATTATTTCCAGATAGTCATACCGTTCGCCAGGTTTACCAGCGCAACTCAGCCATTTTGCAAACACGAATGGAAGACAGTGCTGGCAATCTAATCGACATCATCGATTTCGCTCCGCGGTTTTATCGGCATGGCCGCATGTTTGCGCC
>JBEDHZ010000199.1:0-4323 GCA_041173845.1 Pseudomonadota bacterium | reverse complement strand
GCTTTTGGGTATGTCAAAATAAAAAAGCGCCCAAAAGGCGCATTTTTACTACATCATTGGCGGAGACCGAGGGATTCGAACCCTCGATACAGGTTTAAGCCCATATGCTTCCTTAGCAGGGAAGTGCCTTCGACCACTCGGCCAGGTCTCCACTTGTGGACGGGGATAAACCCTATCTCAACAAAGTCGAACATCATATCTTTTGAGCAGGTTTTGGTCAATCAAAGTCCCATAACCCTGCAAATTCAATGGATTACGCCTTAGTTTTTCTTCTCAGGCTTGTCAGATTTTTCCTTATCCTTCTTTTCCACGATGATAAGTTGATCGCCATCGGACAAACCATCGGGCGGATTCAAGACAATTTTGTCGGCTACGGTAATGCCACTCAACACTTCAACCTTTTGTCCGAAATCTTTACCCAGCTGCACAGCGTGTAGTTTGACGATGCCTTTGTCATCTACCGCGGCAACACGTGGTCCCTCGCCTCTAAGCAGCAAGGTATTCACGGGTACCACCAAGGCTGCGGTGTCACCTGCAGGTACGGATACATCGACATATGCGCCAGGCATTAAGGCGCCGCTCTTGTTGTCGATAGTAATTTCAACTTGAAGACTACGACTCGCAGGATCAATGGCGCGTGCTGTGCGTACAACCTTGGCCTCGAATTTTTCACCGGGGCGTTCGGCCTGCTTCAACGTGACGGTTTGGCCAGCTCGTATGCCTGCTGAATACACCTGCGGCACATTAACGTAGAGTCGCAATGGATCCATTTGCGTTAATACGAATAAGGGTCGCGTAGCGCTGGCACCTGCATCGATCAAATCACCCACGTTGACATTGCGTTTGGTGATCACACCGCTAAATGGCGCAACGATACGTGTGAATGACAGTAAGTCTTTGAGTCGCTGAATATTCGCATCCACTGCACCAAGATTAGCGACTGCCTGCTCATACATGCTGCGACGCTCATCGTATTCTTGTTGCGAAACAGCGCGTTGATCTAGCAATCCCTTCCAACGATCGACGGTTACTTTAGCCAAGTTCATGGCAGACACTGACTGCTGTCGAGCTGCTACTGCTTGCGCTAATTGTTGTTGAGTTTCAGGGCTATCGATTTCAGCGAGGAGCTCGCCTTTTTTTACTGAGCTACCAATATCTTTCGTCCAACGCACCAAGTAGCCACTCGCGCGTGATGAAATCGGCGCTTCGATTTGACCTAACAACGTGCCTGGTAAGGAAATCGTTTGATCAGTCTTCGCAGGCTCTGCATGAGTTACGGTCGCGTAGTGCTTACCTTGACTTTTAGTATCGGCGGCTAAGGCAAGCGCTTCCGATTTTTGGCGCATCATGGTCATTGCAGCACTGCCCAGCAGCACAAGAAATATGACGAAAAAACTCAGGCGCAAGCGGCGCCAAGTACGAATCCGGCGTATCTCTTTTTGACCGGCACCCTGTATAGCAAGGGAAGCGTGACGTGCTTTAGTCATCTCTTAAATCCTTAAAGCAGAAGCGGTGTTGTCAGCGGCGCGTTTGCGCCTTGCGATATAACGGTGAGCCGATGCAAACAAAACCGGCACAAAAAACAATGTGGAAACTGTGGCAAACAATAAGCCGCCAATAACTGCTCGGCCAAGCGGCGCATTTTGTTCTGAGCCCTCACCTAATCCCAGCGCCATAGGCAGCATGCCGATAATCATGGCGGCGGCTGTCATGAGCACGGGGCGAATACGAGTAGAACCTGCCTCGAGTGCAGCGGACAGCGGTGGTATGCCTGCTCGCAAACGCTGCAAGGCGAACGAGACTAACAAAATACTATTCGCTGTAGCCACACCCATAGTCATGATGGCGCCGGTGAGCGCTGGAACGCTTAAGTGAGTGCCTGTTAAAAACAGCATCCATGCGATACCTGCTAACGCCGCTGGTAACGCACTAACAATAATGAATGGATCGAGCCAGCTCTGGAAGTTAACCACGATCAGTAAATACACCAATACGATCGCTGCAGCCAAACCTATTAACAAGCCGGTGTAGGACGACTTCATCGTATTGACCTGACCGCGTAAGGTGAGCTTCTGACCTTTTTTCAAGCCCGGTTGCATGGCTTCGACTTCTTTGTTGATTTCAGCAACCAATCCACCAAAATCGCGGCCTTGCACACTGACGTAAATATCAATCACGGGTGTAATGTCATATTCAGATACAACGGCTGGCTGTACTTCAGGTGTGACATTCACCAAGTTACCCAACAACTGACTTTGTCCGCCCGGTGCATTGACTGGCGTGCGTAACAACTTATCGAGTGAGTTCACATGATATTGAGGGGTTTGAACTAATACGTTGTAAACCACGCTGTTGGCTGGATTTACCCAGAACGCCGGTTGTGTTTGGAAACTACCTGATAACGAAACCAATACGTTTTGTGCCACATTCGATGCTGATAAATTCAGTGCCTGCAATGCAGTGCGATCGGTATTTAACGAAATTGTTGGCTGATCTAGACGTTGATGAATATGCGCATCGACCACACCTGGAATTTTTTCGACTTTAGCGAGTAACTGCTTGGCCATGGCGTAACTGGCATTCATGTCTTTGCCAGAAAATTGAATATCGATTGGCGCTTGCGAACCAAAGTTCAAGATCTGCGAAATGATGTCAGGCGGCTGAAAATAAAACTCCGTACCCGGATATAAACGCGGCAACTCGGCACGCAGACGATCAATGTGTGTTCGTGTTGGTGCGTGGCCGTGCTTGAGTGAAATTAGAATCTCGCAATCAATCACGCCAAAGGTGCCGGCGTTGTTGTACGACATGTTCATACTGCTAATAGTGACACCGATGTTATCAAGCACGGCATCGAGTTCAGCTTCGGGTATGAGGCTACGAATCGACTGCTCAACATCATCCGCCAAACGCGCGGTCTCTTCAATGCGAGTACCTGTGGCTGCTCGCATATGCAATCTAATTTGGCCTGCATCGACTGCCGGGAAAAAATCTTCGCCAAGCACAAAGAACAACGAACACGATGCAATACAAAACCCGAGAAAGGCGATCATAAAGACGCGCCGTCTGACCAACAGAGCACTGAGGGCAGAAAGATAGGTACGACGCATGCGCTCAAAGCCTTGATCAAACGCCAGATGCACACGACGCAGCATATTGGGCTTGCCTGAATCATGCGCCTGCAATTTCATCATCATCAGCGCCATGGTTGGAACCAATGTACGTGATAAGAAATAGGACGCCAACATCGCAAACACCACTGCTTCCGCTAGTGGGACAAACAAATAACGCGCTACACCCGTCAAGAAAAACATCGGCAAAAACACGATACAAATACACAGGGTAGAAACCAGCGCAGGTACAGCAATCTCACTGGCGCCATCAAAAATAGCCGTATAGAGATCTTTACCCATGTGAATATGACGCTCGATGTTCTCAATCGTAACGGTTGCATCATCGACTAAGATACCGATGGCCAACGTCAATCCACCCAAGGTCATGAGGTTGATCGTCTCACCTAAAGCACGCATAACAAATATCGATACTAAAATCGATAATGGAATAGATATAGCGATGATGAAGGTACTGCGCCAATTACCCAAAAACAAAAGAATCAGCGTTGCAGTAAGCAAGGAAGCAATCACGGCTTCATGCAAAACACTGTCGATAGCTGATTTCACAAAGATCGACTGATCAAACATCGTGACAACGCGCAGACCTTCGGGTAAACCTTTGGATATTTCGGTGACTTTCGCTTTGACGTTTTCTACAATCTTTAACGTCGATTCGGAACCGCTCTTGAGTACTGTCAGCAGCACCCCGCGCTCACCATTATTTTTAACGATATTTTGCTGCGGCTGAAAACCATCACGTACGTGTGCTACTTCGCGCAAGTAGGTGGTTGAACCATTCACTGTTTTAACTGGAATGTTGTTCATGCCCGCGATGCTGTCCGGCGAACCGTTCAGCTTGACTGCTTGCTCTAGCCCTTCAATCTTTGCGGTACCGGCTGGCAAAATCAGATTTTGCGCATTAATCGCATTAACTACATCGCTCGGTGTGAGACCTTTAGCCAGCAAAGCCTCGGTATCAAGATCAACCGACACCACACGAAATTTACCGCCATAGGGGTAAGGCACCGCCACACCAGGAATCGTGATTAGCTGCGTACGCACCTGGTTGATCGCAATATCATTTAACTGCTGCTCCGATAGCACTGAACTAGACAGGCCTACCTGTACCACCGGTACAGTCGATGCCGAATACGTAATGATCATCGGCGGCACCGTGCCAGGCGGCAGTGTCCTCAGCATGAACTGGCTG
>JBEDHZ010000198.1:0-4329 GCA_041173845.1 Pseudomonadota bacterium | reverse complement strand
ACATTAGAATACGCGCCGCAACTAGTTTTGCAGTACACATTTATATCGCAAGTTTCACCTATGAAAATGAATACAAATAAAACAACTCTCGCGTTAATGATTGCCAGCTGCTTCGTCACGAGCGCAATCGCACAAGAAACCAAAACACTGTCATCCGTCGTCGTCACAGCGACCCGTGTAGAACAAGACAGCTTTGACTTGCCCATGGCAATCGATAAAGTTGAACGATCTGCTATCGAAGATAGTCAGCTCCGCATGACGCTCTCTGAGAGCCTCGCACGTGTGCCCGGTATCACTGCGCAAAATCGCAACCAGATGGCGCAAGACCCGCAAATTTCATCGCGTGGCTTTGGTGCCCGCTCAGCGTTTGGTGTGCGCGGCGTGCGCATCTATGTCGATGGCATTCCACTCTCCATGCCCGATGGTATTGGTAATCCCGGCAGCGTTGACCTAGACACAATCGGCACTATCGAAGTGATGCGCGGCCCTTTCTCGGCGATGTACGGTAATTCTTCCGGTGGTGTGATCCAAATGTTCACGCGCCCAATACCGAAAACACCCGAAGTCAGCGGTGATGTGTTATTCGGCAGCTTCGGTACACGTCGTGAATCAGTGCAAGCTGCAGGCACACGCCAAGGCGTTGACTATTTGCTGAACTACTCCAACTTTGAATCCGATGGCTATCGCGCTCAGAGCGCGAATGAAAAACGTCAGGCAACGGCCAAACTGGGAGTCAAACTGTCTGACGACACGAAGCTCACTACCTTAATCAACTGGTTCGACCAGTACGCACTGGATCCAGGCGGTTTGACTGCTGCGAATCTGAACACCAGCTATAAAATGGCCTCGGCAAACAATGTCGCTGCCAACGCGCGCGTTATACGTAGCAACACACAAGTCGGCTTTAATTTAGAAAAAGTTCTGGATTCTCAAAACACGCTGAACGCAATTACGTATATCGGCCAACGTGACAATTCACAATTCCTGTCAACTGGCGGTGCTGCCGGTCGCGATAGTGTGATTGCGCGTGATTTTTACGGCGCCGAATTACGCATGACTCATCGCGGCACAATACTCGCACGTCCGTACACAGCAACAGCGGGCATCAATGTCGGCTTCATGAATGATTTAAGAACCGATTTACCCGCAAGCGCTGGTGTGGTCAGTGGCTCAGCAACTCGCGATGAAACACAAAAAGCTGACAACATCGATCAGTACGTTCAAGGCTTGTGGTCTGCCGATGAACGCTGGGATATTCATGCAGGCGTACGACACACTCGATTGAAACAGAGCGTCACCGATCACCTACCTACGACCAATGGCAACGGCACCGGCTCAACGAGCTTTGACAAAACTATTCCTGTGGTTGGTGCCGTTTTCAAAGCGACGCCTACGCTGAATTTCTATGCGAACGTAGGCAAGGGTTTTGAGACACCGACCATGATCGAGATCTCGTATAGCGACACCACAGGTAACGGTCCTAATCTGACACTCAAGCCTGCTACCAGCACGAACATTGAAGTCGGTAGCAAGTGGTACGTATCGGATTACACGCGCGCCAATATCGCTCTCTTCAACATTAATACTGACAATGAGATCGTCACGCAAAGCAGCGGTACTTACGCTACATACCGTAATGCAGGTAAAACTACTCGACAAGGTGTAGAAATATCGGCTGAAACACTGCTAGATAACAATGTCTCTTTGTTCGCTGCTTATACCTACCTTGATGCCACGTTTGATTCAGGCTCAAGCTATAGCCCAGGCAGCTCGATTCCAGGAACGTACCGGTCACAGTTTTTCGCTGAGGCGGCATGGAAGTATCAGCCTATCGGCTTCCAAACGGCTCTGGAAATGCGCTACAACAGCAAGGTATATGTGAACGACGCTAACAGCGCCAGCGTTGATGACTACACCATCTTTAGCCTGCGTGGACAATTCCGTCAGCGTTACAACGATTGGACTCTCACTGAGTACGCTCGCATCGATAATCTTTTCGATGAAAAATATGTGGGTTCAGTACGGGTGAATGACACCAACAGCCGTTTCTATGAGCCGGCACCAGGACGTAACTGGATCATGGGCGTAAAAGCGTCGCTTAATTTCTAAGCCGTCTGCTTACCCCGCTCTACAGAGCCCACCCATGGTGGGCTCTTTTTTTGTCTGAGTCACTCTCGAAACTAGACCCAGCGTTTGTTATAGTGTTCTAATATAGTTTGAATCGCTATATCAAGCGTGTTTCAACTATCGGAACTCGTACTTAAAATAATAATAAGCGGACAGAGTCCGTAAGGAGGACTAGATGCCGAACCAACGTGTTGCCGTCATTACCGGAGGTGCCATGGGCATAGGCGCAGAATGCGCCGAACAACTCGCCCATCATGGCCTACATGTGGTGATCGCTGATCGCGATACCGATACCGCCGCCCAAACATCTGATGCACTCAATAAAGCAGGACTTTCCGCCAGCACGGTAGCTATTGATGTTGGTGATTCCACCTCTATCGCTGCTGCATTCAGCGAGATCGAACAGCGCTTTGGTCGCTGCGATGTGTTGGTGAATTGCGCAGGCATCGCAAAAGTATTCCCTTTCCTTGATTTTCCGCTCGATAATTTTGAGCAGACGATGAAGATCAATGTCACCGGCACACTGTTATGCAGTCAGCATGCTGCTCGCATCATGATCAAGCATCAATGGGGGCGCATTATTAATATCGCTTCGGTTGCAGGTATGCGTGCTGTCGGTAGCGGTCGCACCGCCTATGGCACGTCCAAGGGCGCCGTGATTGCGTTAACACGCCAAATGGCGGTTGAACTCGCTGAGCACGGTATCACCGCCAATGCAGTCTCGCCTGGGCCGGTCGATACACCGATGACTAAGCTGCTGCACACCGCAAAATTCAAGCAAGAGTATTCCAGTGCTATCCCCATGAATCGCTATGGCACGGTATCGGAAGTTGCAGCCGCAGTCGCCTTCCTCGCATCAGAGCAAGCGTCGTACATCACGGGTATTTCTATGCCGGTGGATGGTGGTTTTCTTGCCTCCGGCGCGCGCGGTATCTAAACAAAAAAATACTGAGCCGAATCGACACGCCATGACTTCCACGATTACCGCTACCTACGAGCTAGACACGGCTATTGCGCCTGAACGTGCAGCGGACATCATCGCAGGTGAGCAATCATCCGGCACCTTCGTTGCTATTCCCGGTGAAGATGAAGCGCTCAAAGCGCGTGCGGCAGCCACCTGGCAAATCACACCACTGAATGAACCTTGTGCTGCGCCGAATAAACGCTATCTACTCAAACTCTCATGGCCTTTGCAAAACTTAGGCGCATCACTTCCGAATTTGTTAGCCACAGTTGCTGGCAATCTGTATGAACTCAAGCACGTCGCCAAGTTACGTCTACTTGATATCGAACTGCCTGATGAATTTGCCGCAGCCTATCCCGGCCCAGCGTTTGGCATCGCAGGTACGCGCCGCTTAGCTGGCGTCGACGCAGGGCCACTGGTAGGAACCATCATCAAACCTTCGGTCGGCCTATCGGCTGATGGCACTACCGAATTTGTCGATCAGTTATGCGCAGCCGGTGTTGATTTCATTAAAGATGATGAACTACAGGCAGATGGCCCAGCCTGCCCATTCGATGAGCGTGCACGCAAAGTCATGGATGTGATTAATCGCCATGCAGACCGCAGCGGTAAAAAAGTCATGTATGCATTTAACTTAACTGGTGAGCTCGACGAGATGAAACGACGACATGATCTCGTTCTCTCTCTTGGCGGCACGCTCACCATGCTGAGTCTGAATTCTGTGGGACTAACGGGCTTTAACGCTTTTCGTAAACATTCACAGTTACCCATCCATGCCCATCGTAATGGCTGGGGCTATCTAAAAGATGGCTGGTCTTACATTGCGTATCAAAAGCTGTGGCGCTTAGCTGGTGCAGATCAAATGCACGTGAATGGCTTAGCTAACAAGTTTCAAGAAAACGATGAGAGCGTGATCGCCTCAGCACGCGAATGTTTTATTCCGCTGTTTAAGCACAAGCCGTGTACCGTCATGCCCGTGTTCTCATCGGGACAAACAGTAAACCAAGCACCTGGTACGTGGGCTGCACTGCAATCAACGGATCTGATTTATCTCGCCGGTGGCGGGCTCTTCGCACATCCCGGTGGTATTGCAGCGGGCGTTGCAGCACTCAGACAGTCGTGGGAAGCCGCCATGAACAACGTACCGCTTGACGTCGCTGCAAAAACACATCGCGAACTCAGAGAAGCATTAGAAAAATTCGCTGAATAACACCCTGCTCAGATTACACACATAAAAA
>JBEDHZ010000197.1:0-4346 GCA_041173845.1 Pseudomonadota bacterium | reverse complement strand
CCAGTGAATTTCAAGACCCATTAGTTTGCCGCTAGGTGATGTGTTTAACCATTCGGCTATATTTTGAATTGCTTCGCTATTAAGGTTCTCTAATTTCAAGACTCCGAAGCGGTTAATTTTCTTAGAAAATTTCTCCCACTTCTCTTTTTCAGCACTGAGTTTTTGTGCAGTATCAATTTCCGTTTTAAAGTTCTTTTCGCCATCATTATTTTTTTTGGTAACTATTGCGCTTGAAGTCGAACTTTCATTTGCATTTGCATTTGCAATTGCAATTGCAATTGTATTTGTGCTTTCATTTGCTTTGTAGACCTCCTGTTGATCATCCTTTTTTGTCTTGGTTTTCATAACGGGTGATGGCGGAGATTCGGTTTGCTCTTTCGCAACGGGTGTTTCATGGGAGCTTGATTCAACGAGGCTTTCGCTGCTGCTTCTTCTTAAAAGAGGGGAAGGCTTGCTCATGGACGGAGCTCCTAATCGGTGGGGTTGTTAAGAGCTCGATCTGTAGCAAGCCAGCAAAAAAAGTTGCATCAGTACGTAACATTTAATGGATTATCGTGAGTACTACTGCAAAGAACTCAGTGGTCTTTGCTTCATAGAATCACTTTGTAGGAAACGCAATCTGCAAATGATGGAGTTGTTAGATATGACGATCGCTCTTAAGGGATGACGTAGAAATATTTGGGCATGACGGACGCTTTTTAACTGCCGACATGCTCGATGACATTAATTCTTTGGATGAGGTTGGTCTCACCGCGAGTGGCGCTACTTTGTGGGACTAAGGGATTCTTCCGTCGAGGTCTCTGGCGGGTAAGGGGCTGGAAGGGTAAAAAGTTAAAATATTTGTAATAAGTTGCTGAATCTTGAGCTGATTTGGGCTTGTAATGGCTTAGGAAGGCGGGGTTTTGGCTGGGAGCTTCGAGGCTTTTCAGTTATAATTCTCTGTTGACCGTTTGTGGTCAATTTTTTAACGTTGTCACGGCTTATGGGGTTCACTCTCCGCTAGCCGCATGTGAAAGGTAATTAGTCATGCCAGTAACTAAAGAAAGTAAAGCTGCGGTTATTGCAGCGAATGCACGTGGTCAGAATGACACGGGTTCTCCTGAAGTTCAGGTGGCCCTGTTGACCGCACGAATCAATGACCTTAACGGTCACTTTAAGGCACACGCCAAGGATCATCACTCCCGTCGTGGCCTGATTATGATGGTCAATCGTCGTAAAAGCCTGCTGGCTTACTTGAAGCGTACCGATGCAGATCGTTATCGCGCGCTGATTGAAAAGCTTGGCCTGCGCAAATAAATTTTGCCTGCCGATTTAGGACATAGATGCCTGTATCAGATAACTGATGCGGGCATTTCGTCTTTTTGACGAATGCTTGTTTTAAACGATTGAATAGTTGGCGAGAGCACGTTTGTCATGCTCTCGAAAGATAACGGTGATCCGTTGTCTGTGGTGAGGTGAACGACAGCGCCTGAAAATCTGTCGGTAAAAATAGAAAGGAAATACCCCATGTTTAATAAAGTTACGAAAACCTTCCAGTACGGTCAGCACAGCGTTACGCTGGAAACTGGCGAGATCGCTAGACAAGCCTCAGGTGCTGTAATGGTTTCGGTAGAAGACACCGTTATTCTCGCTACGGTCGTTGCGCGCAAAGACGCCAAACCAGGCCAAGATTTTTTCCCACTCACAGTTGATTACGTAGAAAAAACCTATGCTGCCGGTCGTATTCCCGGTGGTTTTTTCAAACGCGAAGGTCGTCCTTCAGAAAAAGAGACACTGACTTCCCGTTTAATCGATCGTCCTATTCGTCCTTTGTTCCCCGAGGGTTATCTGAATGAAGTGCAGGTCATCATTCATGTGTTGTCGGTCAATCCTGAAATCGATCCTGATATTCCTGCCATGATTGGTGCGTCAGCAGCTTTGTGCATCGCTGGTATTCCTTTCAATGGTCCGATCGGTGCTGCACGTGTTGGTTACATTGATGGTCAATACGTACTCAATCCGAATGTATCGCAGTTGGCTGGATCGAAGATGGATCTGGTTGTCGCTGGTACTGAAACGGCTGTGCTGATGGTGGAATCGGAAGCGCAAGAACTCTCAGAAGAAATCATGCTCGGCGCTGTGGTGTTTGGTCATGATCATATGAAAGCAGTTATTGATGCGATTCACGATTTAGTGCGTGATGGTGGCAAACCAGAAGTGCAGTGGAGTCCAGCGCCTAAAAATGAAGCGCTGATTTCACGTGTAACGCAATTGGCTGAAGCCAAATTGCGTGAAGCATTCGCTACCAAAGAAAAACAAGCGCGTACTGACAAGCTGCGTCAAATCAGTAGCGAAGTATCGGCTGCATTGGCTGCAGAAGCGGCTGCTGCTGGAACAGATGCTCCTGATTCGGCTGATGTTGGTAATGTGATGTTTGATCTCGAGTCGAAGATTGTTCGCTCACAAATTCTCGACGGCGAGCCTCGTATCGATGGTCGTGACACACGCACCGTGCGTCCAATCACTATTCGTACCAGTGTGTTGCCACGTACTCACGGCTCTGCCTTGTTTACGCGCGGTGAAACTCAGGCACTCGTAGTCGCTACTCTGGGTACGGCACGTGATGAGCAAAAGATTGATGCGTTGACAGGTGAGTATAGCGATCGCTTTATGCTTCACTACAACATGCCTCCGTTTGCAACGGGTGAAACCGGTCGTGTCGGTTCACCGAAGCGTCGTGAAATTGGTCATGGTCGTTTAGCAAAGCGAGCACTGATTGCTGCGTTGCCTGCTGCTGATGAATTTAGCTATTCAGTTCGTTTGGTCTCTGAGATTACTGAATCGAATGGTTCATCGTCTATGGCTTCAGTCTGCGGCGGTAGTCTTGCGTTGATGGATGCAGGTATGCCGTTGAAAGCACACGTGGCCGGTATCGCTATGGGTCTGATTAAAGAAGGTAACAAGTTTGCTGTGTTGTCAGATATCTTGGGTGATGAAGATCACCTCGGCGATATGGACTTCAAAGTAGCCGGTACCGCCAATGGTATTACTGCACTGCAGATGGATATCAAGATTCAAGGCATCACCAAAGAGATTATGCAAGTCGCTCTCGCGCAAGCGAAAGAAGGTCGTGTCCATATTCTCGGCAAGATGCAAGAAGCGATGCCGCACGGCCGTACAGAGTTGTCGAATTTTGCGCCACGCTTGATCACGATTCGTATCAACCCAGAAAAGATCCGTGACGTTATCGGTAAAGGCGGCGCTGTTATTCGTGCGTTGACTGAAGAAACCGGTACGCAAATCGATATTACTGACGAAGGTATTGTGACCATCGCTTCGGTTGACGCAGCAGCTGGTCAAGAAGCTAAACGTCGTGTTGAAGAACTCACAGCATCGGTCGAAGTCGGTAAAAACTACGATGGCGTTGTGTTGAAATTACTCGACTTCGGCGCGATTGTTCAAGTTATGCCAGGTAAAGATGGTTTGCTGCATATCAGCCAAATCGCCAACGAGCGCGTGAATGCTGTTGCTGATTATTTGAAAGAAGGTCAGCAAGTTCGCGTGAAAGTGTTGGAGACAGATGATCGCGGTCGCTTAAAGCTTTCGATGAAAGCAGTATTGGCTGAAGAATCTGGCGAAGCTGCGCAAACGCAGCAATAAGCAAACGACCATTGCGCTAGTAGCTGAACAATAAAAGGAAGAGCAATGCGAGCCATAGAAATCATCAAGCCCGGCGCTCCGGATGTGCTGACACCTTGTGAACGTCCTATGCCCACCCTTAAGGCGGGCGAGGTACTGATTAAGGTGCATGCAGCTGGTGTGAACCGTCCTGATGTGCTGCAGCGAACCGGTAATTATCCGGTTCCACCTGGTGCATCGGACATTCCTGGTTTGGAAGTGGCGGGCGAAATTGTTGATGGTGACTTAGCAGGTAGTCCTTTCAAGCGCGGTGACATGGTGTGTGCACTGGTACAAGGCGGTGGTTATGCTGAGTACTGTGCCGCGCCGGTTGTTCAGTGTTTGCCCGTGCCTAAAGGTTTTTCTGCAATAGAAGCAGCCTCGCTTCCTGAGACATTTTTTACGGTCTACAGCAATATCTTTGGTCGTGCGCGTTTAGCTCAAGGTGAAACCTTGCTAGTGCAGGGCGGTAGCTCCGGCATTGGTGTGACGGCGATTCAAATCGCATCAGCCTTGGGGCATCGTGTGTTTGCTACGGCAGGTACCGATGATAAATGTCGTGCTTGCGAAAGCTTAGGTGCTGAGCGTGGTATTAACTATCGCACTGAAGATTTTTCTGAAGTAGTCAAATCACTCACCGATGGTAAAGGCGCAAACGTCATTATCGATATGGTGGCGGGTGACTACGT
>JBEDHZ010000196.1:5320-9683 GCA_041173845.1 Pseudomonadota bacterium | reverse complement strand
CCGCTGGCCGTCGGCACACTTGCGTTACTCAGCGCTGTAATCGTGGCGCGTTCTTCTACGGGCTGACGAATCACGATATCTATCAGCTTGTCACCGTTTCTAAATTGCCCTACCACCGAACCGCTCAACACAGTATTTGCAGCGCGCATGACTAACTGCGAATTAACACCGAGAGCACGCAATTTTTCCTGGTCAAGATCAATGCGAACCACCTTGACTGATTCATTCCAGTTATCGTTTACGCCAACGGCATTGGTATTGGCGCGCAAAATCGTCTTAACTTGATCAGCAATTAGCCGTACTTTTTCAATCTCAGTTCCCGTTACGCGAAATTGCACGGGATAGGGCACCGGTGGTCCGTTGGGTAGTAATTTCACTCGACCCCGCACCTCTGGAAAATCTTTGGCAAATATTTCTTTGATTTTCAGTCGTAGCGTTTCTCTCGTCTTCGCATCCTTGGGTAAGACTACGATTTGTGACACGTTCGTTTGCGGAAAAATTTGATCCAGCGGTAAATAAAAGCGCGGACTGCCCGTACCCACATAGCTAGTCACACTCTCCACACCTGGCTGCTGCATGATGAATCGTTCAAACTTTTTCGCTTGCACTTCAGTCGCTTGATACGATGAACCTTCGGGTAACCACAACTCCACCATTAACTCGAGACGGCTCGAATCAGGAAAGAACTGCTGCTCAATAAATTTAAATCCGAACACACCCAAGAAGAAACCAGCAAGTGTTAGCGCGATCGTCGTTTTGCGCCATTCAACACACCAGTTCACGACTCTTCTCAATCGGTTGTAAAACGGCGTGTTGAATAATTCATGATGGCCATCGGCATTCGAGCTTGGCTTAACTCGTAATAAAACATAGCCTAAATAAGGAGTAAACAGCACCGCCGCAAACCATGAGATCAAGAGCGCCAAGGCATTCACAGAAAACATGGAAAACGTGTACTCACCCGCAGCTGATTTAGCAAAGCCAATAGGCAAAAAGCCAGCCGCAGTAATCAAGGTACCTGTCAGCATAGGCATCGCTGTCGATGTGTAAGCGAAGGTAGCCGCATCAAAGCGTGACAAGCCTTCTTCCATTTTTCTAACCATCATTTCTACAGCTATGATGGCATCGTCAACCAACAAGCCCAACGCAATAATTAGTGCACCAAGAGAAATTTTATGTAGGTCGATACCAAAGATTTGCATCGCTAAAAACGTCGCCGCCAACACCAAAGGTATCGTGAGTGCCACTACCAAACCAGGCCTAACATCGATGCGCAGCGGCTTGGTATGCAGACCTAGTGCAATAAAACTAATCGCCAGCACAATCATCACCGCTTCGGCCAACACCTTAAGAAATTCATTGACTGACGAACTCACCGCACGCGGTTGATCAGCGACTCGTTCAAGCTCAATCCCAACGGGGAGTTTGGCTTTAATTGTGGCAGCCGCCGCATCCAAGTGACGGCCCAGTTGGATGATGTCGCCGCCCTTCTCCATCGAGATGCCGAGCCCTATCACTTCTTTGCCGTTGTAGCGCATCTTGTCGCGCGGAGGATCTTGATAAGCGCGCGTTACTTTTGCAAAGTCACCTAACCTGAAAGTATTCCCATTGGCGTGCAAGGGAAGCATTTCAAGATCTTTCGGCGTCATCAACGCGCCACTGACGCGCACCTGCAAGTTATCGGTCGGTGTCACCAAAACGCCGCTACCCTCGACTGCATTTTGTGAATTAATTTGAGCTACCACCGCTTCAAATGGTATGCCTAGCTGACCAAATTTTTTGCTTGAAAATTCTATGTAAAGCTTTTCATCCTGAATTCCGTACAACTCAACTTTTGAGACGGTAGGAACCGCCAGCAACTGCTGACGCACAAAGTCGGCATAGTCTTTAACTTCGGCGTAGGTAAATCCATCCGTTGAGAGTGCAAAAATAGAACCATAGGTATCGCCAAATTCATCGTTAAACAGCGGACCCATCACACCCGCGGGTAAGGTACTGCGCATATCACCAATTTTTTTGCGTACCTGATACCAAACCTGCTGCACTTCTTTCGGCGGAGTAGATTCGCGTAACTCAAGAATAATCAGCGTTTCACCCGGTTTAGAGTAGCTGCGTATCTTGTCGACGAAGGGTGTCTCTTGCAGTTTTTTTTCTAATTTATCCGTTACCTGTTCAGCCATTTGAACCGAGCTGCTACCCGGCCAATAAGCACGTATCACCATCGCGCGAAAGGTGAACGGTGGATCTTCATCCTGACCTAATTTGCTGTAACTCATGATGCCGCCCAACAGCAGCACCACGATTAAATAGCGAATAAAAGGAATGTGTTCAAGAGCCCAGCGCGACAGGTTGAGTCGTTCTTTCATTTTGCTGCCCCAGCCGCGGCAGGTTTACTGTCTTCGGGCATGGCCGATAACTCCTGACCCAGCAAAGACACTTTCTGTCCGGGTCGGAGTTGATTCACACCCGCGGTCACTACCGATTGCCCTGCACTCAAACCTTGCGCAATCAATACTTCAGTACCCGTCGCGGTTGCCACTTGCACGGGCACCAGCTTAACTACACCGCTTTCGACCACCCATACGGCCGTACCCTCTTTGCTATTCACCAGCGCTGTCATCGGCAAATGAATACCTTGCAGCGCAGGCGCAGCAAATTGCACTGTCGCTGTCATACCCAGCCTGACTTCGGGACCCGCTCTAGGCAAAGAAATTTTGGCTGTGTATGTGCGTGTTGCGGGATCGGCAATCGGTGACAACTCACGCAAGCGACCGCTGATCGCCACGTTAGAGTTAGCCCACGTTTTGACAGCCAAATCGGTCACTTGGCGTAGCACTTCAATCTGATCTTCAGGAATGCTGACGCGAACTTCTTTTTCTGCTGTTCGCGCCAACTTCACCACCGGGGTGCCTGCAGCGACCACTTGCCCAACTTCTGCCTGCACTGCCGTAATGACGCCATCTGCATCGGCATATAACGTGGAATAACTGCTTTGATTCGCTTGCACCTTCAAACCCGCATTGGCTTGCTCATGCGAAGCGACTGCTGATTTATATGCCGCTTCTTTCGCATCGAGTAAAGCCTGGCTCACGAAATTTTTCTGGCGTAATTCGCGATAGCGATCTAGGTCAGCCTTAGCCAATGCGAGACTACTCTCGGTTGCACTGACAGCGGCTTTGGCTTGTGACTGCGCTAATTGAAGATCTAAGGGATCAAGTTGCATTAGCACTTGTCCACGCTTGACCAAGGTGCCAACTTCTACTTTTCTAGCAATCAATTTGCCACCCACACGAAATCCCAACTGCGATTCGTAACGCGGCTGAATCTCCCCGGCCAATTCAATGATTGTTTTGCCTGTGCCCGCTGCGACCACCATCGCACGAACAGGGCGGATTTCTTCGACCTTCTCCACCGGACGCGAGCACGACGCAAGTAATAAACACAGCAGCGCCGACGCACTTAGCGTACGACCTAGTTGAACGAGTGAGACGGAGCGGAGCACGTTTTTTCCTTTACTATTCGGCCTGCCCAAGGAGAGTTCAACACAGTTGCACTCGCTTCGAAAACTTCCTTGGTTGACTGAGGTGGGCGAAAACAGCGATTAAAAGCACGATTTGCCGCTGCTTTCCAATATTAATGACCTACAAGTTAGTAATTATATCGAATGATATCGTCTGCGTTCGTACAATCTAAGAACAGCTATTGCTATCGCCCATGACTAACGCTCATTACGAAAACTTCCCAGTCGCTTCGCCACTACTACCGCCCGAACTACGGGCGCCGGTGCGAGTGATCTACGCTTTTGCTCGTAGCGCCGATGATCTGGCCGACGAGGGGGATGCTAGCGCATCTGAACGCATTGCGGCGCTCAATGAATATGAGCGAGAGCTGGATCATATCGATGCCGGCAGAGAAAACAGCACCGAATTATTTAAACAACTTTCAATCACGTTGAAAGAACATCTCCTCAACACACAGCTGTTGCGCGATTTGCTATCGGCCTTTAGACAAGATGTGGTTCAGACGAGGTACGCCAGCTTTGATGAGTTATTGGATTACTGTTCGCGCTCAGCCAATCCAGTCGGACGCATTATGCTGGCGTTGTCTGACCAATATTCACCAGACATGCTTGAACAAAGTGATGCGATTTGCAGCGCCCTTCAGCTCATTAATTTTTTACAAGACGTAGCCATTGATTGGAAAAAGTCTAGGATTTACATTCCTCAAGAAGATCTTGCAAAATTTGATGTGAGTGAACAGTCCATCGCCGAAGCGAAAGCTGATCATCGCTGGCGCGCTTTGATGCAATTTCAAGTCACTAGGGCCCGCAGCCTGATGATAAAAGGCGCACCACTAGCTAGCC
>JBEDHZ010000196.1:0-5294 GCA_041173845.1 Pseudomonadota bacterium | reverse complement strand
TTTGCGCATTCTGGAAAAAATCGAGGCCGTAAACTATGACGTTTTCCACCGACGTCCCACATTAAAAAAATATGATTGGCTACTTTTGGGATGGCGCGCATTACGCTATCGCTCAACGGTCGCCGGCTAAGCTAGCCGGGTGCAGTTACAGACTGCGATACCATTCAGTGAAATAACAGCAAATCAACCCTTCCCAATTTCTGATGACTCCTGAAGACTACTGCCAGCAGAAAGCAGCGCAAAGCGGCTCCAGCTTCTACTACAGCTTTTTATTCCTTCCACCTCAGCGCAGGCAGGCGATCACTGCTCTGTACGCTTTTTGTCGCGAAGTCGATGATGTGGTCGATGAAACTTCCGACGCATCGATTGCACAAACAACGCTGCAATGGTGGCGTCACGAAGTAAAACAAATGCTGGCAGGTTCACCGAACCATCCCGTTACCAAAGCATTACAACCCCATTTGCAAACATTTAATCTGCGCGGCGAACATTTGCTAGCTGTGATCGATGGCATGGAAATGGATTTGACTCAAACACGTTATTTAGATTTTCCAGCACTTGAGCGTTATTGCTGGCATGTGGCCAGTGTGGTGGGAATTATGTCGGCCAGTATTTTTGGATATACCGATAAGCGCACATTGGAGTATGCCGAAAAGTTAGGGATGGCTTTTCAGCTAACCAACATCATTCGCGATGTGGGCGAAGATGCGCGCCGTGGTCGTATCTATTTACCTATTAATGAGCTGCAAAAATTTGAGGTCACCGCTGCCGAAGTTCTGAATGCCAAGCATAGTGAGCGCTTTGAAGCCTTGATGAAATTCCAACTAGCCAGAGCCCAGGCCTACTACAACGAAGCGTTTGCCTTGCTACCGCAGACCGATCGAAGAGCACAGCGTCCGGGTTTGATCATGGCCGCAATTTATCGCACGCTGCTCGATGAAATATCGAATGATGGCCTGCGTGTGTTGCAGCACAAAGTCTCGCTCACGCCATTACGCAAACTATGGCTAGCTTGGAAAACATGGATTAACCCAGCCAGAATTCAACCAACGTGAAATTTGCTGTCATAGGAGCCGGATGGGCCGGGTGCGCTGCAGCGGTGGAATTAACGCGTCGCGGTAAGCATGTGACATTAATTGAAGCAGCCCGCACAGCGGGTGGAAGAGCGCGGCGCGTGGAACACGAAGGCCACCACCTCGATAACGGGCAACATATTCTCTTAGGTGCGTACCACGACAGCTTGCGCTTAATGCGAACCGTCGGCATCACACCCTCGCAAGCATTGCTACGCTTACCACTGCAGATGCGCTATCCACCGGGTTGCGATGGCATGGAGTTCATCGCGGGCCGTTTGCCCGCACCGCTTCATCTTCTCTCTGCACTGCTGACTTCACGAGGACTCTCGGTCGGCGATAAATTATCGCTCGCACGTTTTTCTAGCGCAGCACGATGGATGAATTGGCGACTGGATATCGACTGCAGCGTGGCTGAATTATTAGAACGTTTTGAACAAACCGAGCGCCTGATTCAACTAATGTGGCGACCGCTATGCATCTCCGCTTTAAACACACCACCTGAGCGCGCCTCAGCCCGAGTTTTTTTAAAAACATTAGGTGATAGTTTGGGGGCTGCACGTAGCGCTTCCGACATGCTGTTGCCAACGCGTGATTTGTCCGCCCTATTTCCCGATGCAGCCGATCAATTATGTAGAAAAGCGCGGCGGCAAGGCACACTTGGGTGTGCATGTTCGCGCCCTCAATCATCAAGCGCACCAATGGCAAATTACGGGCGATGGTTTTGATGAATGCTTTGACAAAGTCATCATTGCCACACCTGCCTACGCAGCGCAAACTTTGCTATCCCCCTTAAACACTGCTCTGTCAGACACATTAAATTTTACGTATGAGCCGATTACTACCTGTTATCTGAAGTACGACTCATCCGTGCGGCTGGCCTCACCGTTCTTCGCCTTAAGAGATCATGCAGAATCCGCGCAGTGGGGACAATTTGTGTTCGATCGTGGACAGTTAGATACCACTCAAGCAGGTTTACTTGCAGTGGTTATCAGCGCATCAACTGGAGCAGTAGCAATGGGCCAAACCACGCTAGCGAACGCTGCAACAACTCGCTGATGTGTTTCAACGCAAAGAGTTAGCCACTACTGAGTGGTCTTGGGTGATCACTGAAAAGCGCGCCACGTTTGCATGTGAACCGAATCTGCGTCGGCCACCGAATGAAACCGCGCTTAATCATCTATGGTTGGCCGGTGACTACACCGAGGGTGATTATCCGGCCACGATTGAAGGTGCGGTGCAAAGTGGCCTGAGAGCAGCGTCACTGGCGCTGCAGTGATCCTTTTAAAGAATCCTTACTGCAGCTCTCGAACTTGATTCATCGCCTGATCGATACGTTCAACGCCGATGACTTGAAGACCTTCAATTTTTTGCTTAGGCAAATTAGCTTTCGGCACCAAGGCAATCGAAAAACCTAATTTCGCTGCTTCACGCAGACGCTCTTGCCCGCGCGGCGCTGGCCGTATTTCACCTGCCAAACCCACTTCACCAAAAGCGACTAAACCGCGCGGTAAAGGTTTATTGCGCATGGAGGATTGAATCGCCAATAGCACCGGAAGATCGGCTGCAGGCTCAGTGATTTTTACCCCGCCCACGGCATTAATAAATACATCCTGATCAAACGCTGCGACTCCCGCATGCTTGTGCAAAACCGCCAGCAACATGGCTAAACGATTTTGCTCTAGCCCCACGGTCAAACGACGCGCATTCGGCACATGCGATGCATCTACCAAGGCTTGTATCTCAACTAGCAAAGGGCGTGTTCCCTCTTGCGTCACCATCACGCATGAACCTGGCACTTGAGTGTCATGCTGAGACAAAAATAAGGCTGAAGGATTGGATACTCCTTTCAGACCTTTATCAGTCATTGCAAACACACCGAGTTCATTGACGGCGCCAAAACGATTTTTAAACGCACGCACTAGACGAAAACTAGAATGCGTATCACCTTCAAAATAAAGTACGGTGTCAACGATGTGTTCCAGTACACGCGGCCCAGCCAACGTGCCTTCTTTGGTGACATGACCCACCAAAATAATAGTGATTCCCGATTGTTTCGCTACACGCGTGAGTTGCGCCGCGCATTCCCGCACTTGTGCCACGGATCCCGGAGCTGAGCTAAGAGCGTCTGAATAAACCGTCTGTATGGAGTCAATAACAGCCACATCGGGCTTTTCTTCCGAGAGTGTAGATAGAATTTTTTCTAGCTGTATCTCGGCCTGCAATTGAAGATTTTCGGCATCAATCACCAACCTGCGTGCACGCAAAGCCACTTGAGCGCCCGATTCTTCACCGCTCACATACAGCGCGCGCTTAAACTTCGAAAGATTCGCCAAGGCCTGCAACAGCAAGGTCGATTTACCGATGCCCGGGTCACCACCAATCAAAACCACACCACCGGCGACTAAGCCACCACCGAGCACACGATCAAACTCATCAATCCCCGTACCAAAACGGGGTACATCGATCGCTTCAATATCCGCCAGGCGCATGACAGGCGCACCTTTGACTAAACCCTGAGCGGAAGAAAACCGATTAACGGAAGTTTCGACGACGGATTCAACCAAGGTATTCCAGCGCTCACAGGCGGGACATTGACCCACCCACTTGTTACTGACGCCACCACACTCAGTGCAGCTGTACTGCGTTTTTGACTTGGCCATAGCGCTCTTTATAGTCGTACTTGTCGTTGCACTCGTGGCGTAATGGCGCACATCAGCTCATATCCAATGGTGCCTGCAGCAGCTGCGACTTCATCGATAGGCAAATCATCACCCCATAAGGTCACGTCACTACCCACATGGGCGTTTGGCACCGATGACAGATCGACGTTCAACATATCCATCGAGACTCGCCCCAGCAGCTGGGTACGAACGCCATCCACCAATACTGGCGCACCGGTGCTGGCATGGCGTGGATATCCGTCGGCATAACCACAGGCGACGATGCCAATGCGCATATCGCGCTCAGCACGAAATAAACTGCCATACCCGACCGAATCACCCGCACGAATAGACTGCACGGCGATCACCCTACTACTCAGGGTCATGGCCGCTTTCAGACCAAACGATGCAGCATCACCTCCGCCAGGCGAACCACCATACAGCATCACACCTGGCCTGATCCAATCGCCCTTGATTTCAGGATGAATCAAAATCGCGGGTGAATTCGACAAACTGATTTCAGCTTGGATACCCGTAGTGGCTCGCTCGAATGCAGCGACCTGCGTCGCAACGTTTGGAGACACTGACTGCGTGTCTGCATTCGCAAAATGGGTAATCAAGGATATTTTTCCAACCGCTGGCATTGCCTGCAGGCGCGCATACGCTTCAGGTGTGTGTTCGGGTAAAAATCCTAAACGATTCATACCCGTGTTGATTTTTAAATGCACATGAATGGGGGTATTGAGGCGAGCCTTAGACAAGATCTCCAACTGCTCGACGTCATGCACTACGGGCTGCAGTTGGTAGTGACTGATAAGTTCGAGATCGCTGACCTCAAACATCCCTTGCATCATCATGATGGGCTTAGTCCACCCTAATTCGCGTAGCCGCACGGCACGGTCAAATTCAATTAAGGAGAGCCCATCAGCCGCAGCAAAACCGCGTAAACCATTCTCAAGCCCGTGGCCATAGGCATCGGCCTTGACCACCGCCCAAATTTTAGTGCCCGGTATCGTTGAGCGAGCAATGGCCAGGTTAGATTGCAGGGCCGTGACGTTAGTAGTAGCGACAATTGGGCGGGGCATCGAGAATCAGGTAAAAGTGGTCAGCGTATAGACCGGCATTTTACCGGACACGCGGCTAGCAAAGCGGCTAACTCGGCTTAGCCCACAGATTTCATGGTATAAAGCCGTTGGTCTGAGGCGAATGTAGGCCTACTGATACCGAGCTCTACGGTCTAGCAACCGTACTCCACCAATTAAGGGATGCAATCGATGGTGTGATGATATGTTCGAATTTAGTTTCGTCGAACGGATAGCACAGCAACGCCCGCCTGTCGTCACACTCTGGCTGAGTTTTACAGAATGAATCGCGGTTTTTACACCATCATGGCAGCGCAGTTTTTTTCGTCGCTCGCCGACAATGCGCTACTTATCGTAGCAATCTCTATGCTGGCGTCGAATCAATCCCCTGCGTGGATGACGCCCATGCTCAAGCTTTTCTTTGTCGCTTCCTACGTATTGTTGGCGCCGTTTGTCGGTGCGTTTGCCGATGAGTT
>JBEDHZ010000195.1:0-4430 GCA_041173845.1 Pseudomonadota bacterium | reverse complement strand
CTCATGATGATCGAATGCATCCATTGCCTGCTTAGAGCGAGGATCAATGATGCCCAGCGCTTTGAATCGCTGCATATTCATGCCGAAACTGATCTCGTAGTCAGAGTTGGTGGTCATACTCGCCTGTTTTTGGAGTTGTGATTATCTTTGCCAGGAATGTGCTGATTATAAATCGTCCCGACCACAGATTCCCTTGAAAGCTTGGCAGGGTTGGTCTAATAGTTTTCAACATAAAAATAAAATACCAGTCAATCGATCTGATCGAGTTTTCAATTTGAAATGGCATCTAAACTACAGCATTGTCGGGTTCAAAGAATGTGTAATAAGATAGCCGAGCGGCCAGAAAAAAATACAAACAATAAAGAAAAATATCCAACCATGCTGCCAACCTATCCCTTACCGAACGCTGCTTATTCAAGCATTCGTCACATTATTTTCTGAACGATCCACGGAGACGGCTATGGATATTTCCAAGGCAATCGACATTCGCACTGCCATGCGCGCATCTGGCGTGATTATGGCCTACAACGGCACAGTTTCAGATGAACTAATGGTCTCACTCGCCGATATCCTTAAGACACGGATGGAAGCTATGGACGATGCCAAACGATCCCGCGTCGTTTTTTCTATATTCATGGAGGGCATGCAAAATCTGATCTGGCATGGCCGAACCAACCAAAGCGCGCCCGGCATGGTTTGCATCTCGCAGCAAGATGGCGAAATCACGGTTGTTTGTGGCAATCGCATACAACGTGAAGAATCGTTAAAGCTCAACGAAACACTGGAGCAACTGCAACGTGCAGATAAGGACACGATTCGTCAGCTGTACCGCGAAGGGATGTCGAAATCTAGTGAACATGAAGGCCCTGGAGCAGGATTAGGATTGCTCGAGATCGCGCGGCGTGCATCGCATCCTATCTCATTTGCCTTCATGGACGTCGATGAAGATCACGTGGATTTTTTTCTGGCGGCCAGGATTTGAGGAGAGATTTTAATGAGTGAATTACATATCGCAGCAACCGAACGAACACCCGAAATCCTGCTATCGGCTAACAACGGCACATTCAGCATGAAGGGGGAATCCTTCCCAGAGGATGTTTCGGCGTTTTATGGCCAAGTCATTGTCGCCGTCGATCAATTAGCGCTTAATCTTACCAAGCCATTGACGGTTGATGTAGCGATGATCTACATCAACAGCTCTAGCATCAAAGCGATGTTTCGAATCTTTGAAGGTCTGGAAGCCGTTCGAAAAAATGGACAAGCACTTTCTATCACCTGGCACCACCAAGAAGATGACGACATCATGCAAGAACTCGGTGAAGATTTTAAAGACCGCTTTCCTGATCTTCCGATTGAGGTCAACGCAGCGTGAGCGCCAACAGCGATGACACGCTGTTCGATCTTTATGATCGCGAGAAACGGCTGCTAGCCGAAGGGCCAGATCTACTCAAAAGCAGCGATGAAAACGAATTGCGCGCCTTTGCAGAGCGTCTCTTCGAGCGATTCGCGAAAGTTGTACGAGAAAACGAGGATCTCACCCGGCACTCTGACCGACAAGAACAACGCCTAGTTAAGCTAAATCAAAATCTCAAGCTACAAACGCGTGAACTTGATCAACGCAAAACAGAGTTGGAGAATTTGTCGCATCAGTTATCCAAGTATCTACCGCCTCAAATTCACCAGGCGCTTTTCGAGGGAAAACATGACACTCAGATCACGACACAGCGGAAAAAACTGACTGTCTTTTTTTCTGATATCAAGAACTTCACGCAGACCTCAGAAAGCCTTCAGCCCGAGGCTCTGACAGAATACCTGAACGAATACTTTTCTGAGATGACTCAGATCGCGCTCAACTATGGCGCCACCATCGACAAATACATGGGTGATGCAATGATGGTCTTCTTTGGCGATCCCGACTCGCACGGTGTGCGTGAGGATGCACGAGCGTGCATCGAGATGGCGCTGTCGATGCTGGAACGTCTGAGATCATTACAAAAGCGCTGGCGCTCGATCGGGTTTGAAAATCCATTCGAGATCCGCATCGGTATTAATACCGGCTACTGCAATGTAGGAAATTTTGGTAGCGAACAACGGCTTTCTTACACCATCATCGGTGGCGAAGTAAACCTTGCACAACGACTCGAATCGAATGCAGACGTTGGCGGCATTTTGATGAGCTACGAAACGTTCGTTCATGTGGAAGACCTCGTCGTTGCAGAGAAACGAGGTGCAATCAGAATGAAAGGTATCGCGCGGGATGTGCAAACATATGCAATTACGGGCCGCAAAACTGAATCATCTCCCTCCGTATTTAATTTCGATCATCCGGCAGGCGTATCTATCGATCTAGATCCAGCAGTGCTCGATGCAGAGGCACGCACTGCACTCGCCGACAAGCTGTCTGAGCTAGCGTCTCAACTACGAGAACCCTAATGTAGCTCCTAGTTGTCGTAGTAAAAATGACCTTTGACCTAGGACTTTGAAGGTTATGAACTAGAGATGATCGTATCGCTGTGCCAGGTGATGCTCATAACAATGCAACGACTCAAAGGAGATGACCAATGAAAAAAATTATAGCCATCCCGTTGCTCTTGATCGGCCTTGTCAGTTGGTCTGTTACTACCATGTGCGCAGAGCCGATTGTACTTGGCGCAAACACCCCCGTAATCACACCGATTAAACCTAAAGATCTACAGGTACTTGTAGAAAGAGACAGCGCCCTGTCGTTGAATGAGGTGCGAGATGCATCTAGCCAATTTAAGCCAACCAATGATATTGGACCGATTCAATCGTCTAAAGTCTATTGGTTAGCCTTTGAAATAAAAAATGATAGCGCAGTTGATAGAGATTTTCGTCTCACGAACAAGACATTAGGTTTACTTGGATTGAATGTTTATCTCATTCATGAAAATGGCGAACGAGTAGCGTATGAAAAAAATTATGCAAACCTAGCGCCAGGAAATCAGCTTTCACGCTCATCTCCTTTTGTAAATCACTCTCCTCCCTCCGAGACGCAGTACCTGGTACTTCCTTTGCGTCGTAATGAGACCGCAAAAATCTATGCGAGAGTCATTCCAGACCAGCGTTTTTTGCCTCAACAATTTAATTTTTTAAGTATTGCGGATCACGCAAAATATCTCGAGCTACGTCGCTATGGCTTGTATGTGGAAGGTGCTTTGGCAGGTGCATTACTCGCGTTATCCGTATTTGGCTGGTATTCCTTTTTCCGTAACCGCGACCATACCAGTCTGATGTACGGGATTTGGATACTGTTCGCACTCGGAAGTGTGCTTGTTTTAGGAGTACACGATGGCCAGAGGATGGCAGAATTTTTTGTGGGCTTTGATGAATACGGGTTCACGCCCAATGGGCTTTCCGTTCGTAGTATTGTTACTTATATTGTGGCTGCAGGTCAAAGTATTGCTTACATTCTGTTTGCCCGATCTTTTCTAAACATTCGAGAGCGATTTCCCATATTTCATCAGTTCACCAACGCTTGGATAGCGTTCTATTTAATACAGCTTACCGTCCACCTAACGATCAAACACAGTATTCCACCTACTTGGCTTTGGAATCCTCTACTGATATGGCTGGTATTGAATCTTCTTGGCGTATATACCTGTGCTTTCATTCGACTGCGTGAAGGAATGTCGATCGCAAAGTTTTTTATGGTTGCGATGGTTCCCTACGTACTGTTTAGATCATTATTCTTACTCGGAGTGGCGGGCATCCCCTCGCCTGTAGCGATGCTGCCTGATGAAGGTATTTTCTATCACTTTAAAGACACCAACTCAATGCAAGGGTTTGGCGTGGTATGTGAAGCTGTCATTATGGCGCTCGCCGTGGTCGCTCGTTCGCGCTGGCTACAGGATGAACTGGCTACCAGTATGCGTGCACAACAAGAGCTCGTAGAAAACCAGAACAAGGTATTGGAAGAAACTGTCGCCGCTCGTACACGAGAGCTTGCTGAGCAACACCAAGAGCTCGATGAGGCACATCGCTTCATTGTTAGCTCAGTAGATTACGCAAGTCGTCTCCAGCGCAGTCAACTGCCCAAGCCGCACCGGATTAAAGGAAGGTTTGCATCCTTAGGAATCATCTGGGCACCGCGAGACACTATTGGCGGAGATTTATGGTGGTTATCATCATCCCAGCATGCAGGGCCTTTCACCCTGGCCGTAGCCGATTGCACCGGCCATGGGGTACCTGGCGCTATGCTATCGCTGCTAGTGAGTAATTCTCTGGAGAGGATTTTTTCTACCGAACCTGACAAATCTCCGGCAGAGGCACTAATGACGCTAGATTTCCTCGTTCGTAGCGGACTCAACCAAGACGCAGAGGATAGTGAAAGTGACGATGGCTGTGACGCGATGATTATGCGCATCGATCGCGAACAGCGCAGGATTATTTTTGCTGGTGCCAAAATCGGT
>JBEDHZ010000194.1:0-4461 GCA_041173845.1 Pseudomonadota bacterium | reverse complement strand
CGGATATTCTAATACAAAATTTTGTTTATATCAGTCGCAGGGCTATACTGCGCTGCAACAGAATATTTTTTCTATAGAGGTTTTTATGCAAAATTACGCCGCAGGAACAACAAATAATGCGCCAATTAGCTTGGTTTTGGGTCAATGGATTAATAAGCTAATAGCGCCGCAACGCACAACGCCAGAGGCGCTAACCGACCGAGTAAGTAACACTCGTGCACTCATTAATTTGGCAAGGGAAGTAGAACAATCACAGCCTAATCTGGCCGCTGAATTCAGAAATTTCGCTTCACGCTCGTAAAATCGTCTTTATTACGACATCAGGTATTTAAAATACTTTAATTGTCGTTAAAGCGCTTATTTAGGGTCTTTGTAAAAGGTTTGAAAAGCAATTGTCTACGGTTGCAGGAATTTTTGTTTGCGTAAATTGGCAAACCGAATTCCTACAATTAAGACAAGCAGGCCCGCCCAAGTTAATAGCAGTGGTGTGCCTGCCGATGTAAGTAGCGAACCAGACAAAGCCACTCCAGACGATTGGCCTAAGAAAAAGCAGGAAGCAAAAGCAGCGACAGCGGCACCTCGGCGCTCGGGTGCCATTTGTGTAGCGTTGATTTGCAACGTGTTATGCATCATATAAAAGCCTAAGCCAAACAAAAGGCAAGCTGGCATGGTGAGCCACCATAAAGGCAACCAACCCAAACTGATTAATGAACCACACATAATCAGTGCACCGGCTTGAATTAACTTCACTTCACCAAACACACCAATCCAGCGGCGCGATTGGAAAGCAAACGCTAAACCTCCTAGTCCAAATAGCATAACCAATGCTCCGGAAGAAGATAAAGACAAGCCGTATACGGTATGTAAATGTGCGGGTACAAATGCCAAGGCACCAAAAACCGCAGCACCTTCTAAACACACGGTAAGTAATACTTGCCGTGCCCAAGGGATGCTGAATACTTTTTGAAATTCGCCTAATAAACGAGTAAGGCCTGAGCCCTCACCTAGTTGTACAACATGGGTATGGTCGGGCAGTCGTTTACCATGGGATCCTAAATACAAACCAATCAAAGCGAACCATGCAGCGATTATAAAAAAAGGTACTCGCCAGCTAAAAAATTCAGCAGAAAATCCGCCCACAAATACACCGGCAGACAAACCCAAAATTTGACCGATCAAAAATTTTGCCAGCACCGCTTGTCGCTGCTCGTAAACGACCACATCACCAATCCATGCCATAGCTAAAGGGATAATGGACGCCGCTGTCGCACCACCTAACGCCCTACCGAACAACAACCAAGAAAAATTTTGAGCGCTGGCACAAAAAAGCGCAGCAAGACTACACGCACCACTACCAAAAGCGACGACTTTTACTTTGCCATAGCGATCACCCAAAGGGCCAAACAACAATTGGGAAAAGCCATAAGCAACGCCGAAAACAGTAATGCTCCATGAAGCCAAGCCAATGGGAATGGCGAAGTCAGCAGCCAGTCGGACCAACATCGGATCCATAACCCGCATTGACATACCACTACCAAATGCAGCGACTGACAAAGCTACGATAGCTCGATTGATTAAGCGCGAAGAAGAAGCGTCACTAAATGAATTATTAATGGCCATTGAATGCTGAAATTTTGTGCTGTGAGGCACAACCCCCAATTTATAAAGATCTCGTGCTTTCAAAGACCCGAGGCTCAGCCGTAATTGGGTCGGTAAACTCAATACGCTTTGCGAGTAGTTTAAGGGGTTTCGAAAAATCATCCGTTCCTGCTGGTTGAGCAACCGGATAAAACGCATCATTCAAAATCGGTATGCCGAGCGTATTCATGTGTACCCGTAGCTGATGCATCTTGCCAGTCACCGGCGTTAAACCATACAAAGCACAGTTCTCACGTATTTCTATCAAGTCGATAAGCGTATGGGTGTTGGGTTCGCCAGCAATTTCTTTCATTCGAAAGAAAGCATCATCGCGCTCAACCCGACTTTGTCTTACCAAAGGAAAAGATAAATCACGACGAAAAGGTGCCAGCGCTTCGTAGTATTTGTGAACAAGTTTTTTTCGAAACAGCGATTGCCAAATACTACGAGTGGCTGGGTTGACCGACAACATCATCACACCAGCGGTTTCTCTGTCGAGACGATGAATTGGTGACAGAGTTTCTAAGCCTGTGAGTAACTTCAATCGAACTAGCAGTGTCTCTCGAAGAAAACGACCACCAGGAGTGACTGGTAAAAAATGAGGTTTATCAACGACGAGTAATTCATCGTTTTGAAACAGAATAATTTCTTGAAAAGGAATCGAGCCTTCAATCGCTCGTTCACGGTAGTAGTAGATACAAGCGCCGCAACGGTAGTCGTTGTCTAGTGTTATGGCTACCCCGTGTTCATCAACTAGCTCGCCGCGGTTAACTCGTCGTAGCCAACTGTCGCGAGCAACTTGGGGGAAACGAACAGCGAAGTAATCACCGATGGTTTTCCAAGGACCGTTAGGTAACCATACGCGACTGGCAGATACGCCATCTCGCATAGGCAAGGGAGACGACGACATAATTAAAGCTGCACAGCGATAGGCCCCATCAAGACCGGCTCATCTACAAAGATGAAGTGGTTATTGATGGGGACGAAAGTCATACCTGATATGAAAATACTTAGGCAGATAAATTTTGAAGTAAACGACGACGAGTTTGATCGAGTTGTGTGGGTAAGCGATGAGCCAGCTTTTCAAACAACTCAGCGTGCAAAGATAATTCTTTTTCCCATGCCTGGGTGTCGATAGATGTAATTTGCTGGTAGTCGGCTTTACTTAAATTTAAACCATCCCAATGCAAATGTTCGTAAGCAGGTGTAACGCCAAAAATGTGCTGATTGCCGTCTACTTTATTAGCTACGCGATCTAACATCCACTTCAGCACGCGCATGTTGTCTCCGAAACCAGGCCACACAAAATTTCCTGAAGCGTCGGTACGGAACCAGTTAACGCAAAATATTTTTGGCGCGCTGCCACCCATCTCAGTAATGCGCTCACCGATCGAAATCCAATGAGCAAAATAATCACTCATGTTGTAACCAATGAAAGGCAACATGGCAAACGGATCGCGACGCACAACGCCTTGCTGACCGACCGCTGCTGCGGTTGTTTCAGAACCCATGGTGGCGGCCATGTAAACACCCTCTATCCAATCACGTGCTTCGGTAACTAATGGCACGGTAGAAGAACGACGACCGCCGAAAATGAATGCAGAAATCGGCACACCGGCCGGGTTGTCCCACTCGGTATCGAGCACAGGATTTTGAGTCGCAGCAACAGTAAAGCGTGCATTCGGATGAGCCGCTTTCTGCCCATTTTGTTTAGCAGATTCGGGCGTCCAATCCTTACCCTGCCAATCAATCAAATGCGCAGGGGGTTCTTTAGTCATGCCTTCCCACCACACATCACCGTCATCAGTTAATGCAACGTTGGTGAAGATCGTGTCACGCGCTAACGAGGCCATGCAATTGGCGTTGGTTTTACTATTGGTCCCCGGAGCCACACCAAAATATCCCGCTTCAGGATTAATTGCATACAAACGGCCATCATTGCCGGGTTTGATCCACGCGATGTCATCACCAATGGTGGTGACTTTCCAATCTTTGAAAACATGCGGCGGAATCAACATCGCGAAATTAGTTTTACCGCAGGCCGATGGAAATGCTGCCGCGATATATTCTTTTTTTCCCTCGGGAGATTCCACGCCGAGGATTAGCATGTGTTCTGCGAGCCAGCCATTGTCGCGACCCATTGTGGAAGCAATACGCAGCGCAAGACATTTTTTCCCTAGCAAAGCATTGCCGCCATAGCCAGAACCGAAAGACCAGATCTCACGAGTTTCAGGGTAATGAACAATATATTTCGTGGCATTGCATGGCCATGCAACGTCGGCCTGACCTTGATCTAATGGCGCGCCAACGCTATGCACACAGGGCACGAACGCACCGTCGGTGCCGAGCACGTCATAGACCGCTTTGCCCATGCGCGTCATGATGCGCATATTGACGACAACATACGGCGAATCAGATAACTCAACACCAATGTGAGCAATGGGTGAACCTAAAGGCCCCATAGAAAATGGAACGACATATAAAGTACGACCACGCATACAACCGGCAAATAAGCCGTTGAGTGTTGCGCGCATTTCAGCGGGCGCCATCCAATTATTTGTTGGGCCTGCATCTTCTTTATGTTCGGAACAAATGTAAGTACGGTCTTCAACACGCGCCACATCGGAAGGATCAGAATTAGCCAGGTAGCTATTCGGGCGTTTTACGGGATTGAGTTTTTTCATGGTGCCCGAAGCCACCATCTGAGCGCATAAACGATCGTACTCTTCTTCCGAACCATCGCACCAGACGATCTGATCAGGATTCGTTAGTGCAGCAATTTCTGTGACCCACTCGATGAGCTTCGCGTGTTTAACGTAACTC
>JBEDHZ010000193.1:0-4784 GCA_041173845.1 Pseudomonadota bacterium | reverse complement strand
AACCTGCGCCACGGTGACAGGTGCATCAAACTCGCGCTGCGAGCCATC
Source organism: Pseudomonadota bacterium (assembly GCA_041173845.1). Lineage (GTDB taxonomy): Bacteria > Pseudomonadota > Gammaproteobacteria > Burkholderiales > Burkholderiaceae_D > Pernthalerella. The sequence continues at coordinate 4,736 of JBEDHZ010000193.1, read as the reverse complement.
GGGAAGTCGAATGGAAATCATGTTAATTCTCCTGCAAAGAATCGCCTGTTTTGAGGCATAAAAAAACGCGGGCTAGCCGCGCTTTTCTCACTGCATGGTAAAACCGAGAATCGGACTAGCGAATCAAACCAAAGGTCGTGGTGCTAGTTCGCGGTGTCATAACCGTGGTGCCTTTCTCGCTCTTACAAAAAATCCTGCTTAGTAAATAATGGGATTAACTCACTGTTAAACCCAATTAAATCCCAAAGTTTTCTTAAAACAAATCCCAAAGTTTTCTTAAAACACGCACACCGCATGATTTTTAAGAAAAATTTGGTAGGCACGATTGGACTCGAACCAACGACCCCTACCATGTCAAGGTAGTGCTCTAACCAGCTGAGCTACGCGCCTAAAGAGGCCGGATTATAGCCAGCTTTGAATCTTTCTGCCAGTCTCGCACGGCAGATATCCAGCGAAACTTAGTTATATGACATGCCAAAAGTGCAGAACACCCAGCAAGAGCACCTTTTTACGCTACTTAGGTTCGGTTTACGTTCGCCTTACGTCCAACACGCCTTTCACTTCCCGAATCACTCCGAGTGCGCGTTGTAATTGGGCCGTTGACGAAATCTCACCGGTAAACGACATGAATGCCTGACCTTTACTGCTGCGCGTCGACACACCAATCACATTGATTTTTTCGCGCAAAAAAATATCTGAGATATCACGTAACAAACCTTGTCTATCGCTAGCCTGAACAAATACATCAACGGGATACACCGTATCCGTGGTCAATGCACCCCACTCGGTTTGCACCATACGTTCCGGTGCGCGCAAACACATTTGCGAAAAATTTTTACAACTCGCACGATGAATCGAAATACCCTTGCCCCGCGTAATAAACCCAACGATGGGGTCGGGTGGAGCAGGCTTGCAGCAACTCGCCATACTGGTTAACAACCCGCTGGTACCCAACACCAGCACGCCCGACTTACCGCCCTGCGTAACACTCGATGCTCTACTTTTACGCGTTAACGCTTGCTCATCGACAGGCGCTGCCTTGTTTGCATCATTCGCATGCAAAGCCTGCTCTATCAAACGCAAGCTCAGTCGTTCATTGCCCACCGCGAGTAGCAATTCATCGAGCTTGGCAAAACCTAATTTGTGCGCAAGATCTTCCAGGTTGACTGCTGTCTTACCTTCACGCTGCAAGGTTTTTTCTAGTACTGTTCGGCCATGCGACAAGGTTTCTTCTTGTTCGATAGCGTTAAACCACGCACGAATTTTCGCGCGCGTACGCTGGCTCGCGGTAAAACCCTCTGAGAGCCAGTCACGTGATGGCCCTGCCGAACCCGAAGCTGCAGCTTCACCTTTGGCGGTAATAATTTCTACCGTCTGCGCATTTTTAAGCGCCGTGTTCAATGGCACCATCGTGCCGTTAATTTTCGCTCCGCGACAACGATGTCCGATATTGCTGTGCAAGTGATACGCAAAATCAATTGGCGTAGCTCCTGCCGGCAATTCAATCACCCGTGCTTGCGGCGTCATCACATAAATGCGGTCATTCAAGGACGCTGATTTTAATTGTTCTACCCATTGACGATCAGTCTCATCTTGCCCCACCACCGTATCAGCGACTTCACTTTTCCAGGTCAATAGCTGTCGTAGCCAGGCAATTTTTTCATCGTATTTTTGATCAGCAGAACCACCACTACCTTCCTTGTAACGCCAATGCGCAGCCACGCCATATTCAGCAAAGCGATGCATATCCTGAGTTCGTATCTGTACCTCTAGCGTACGACCATCATTTGCTTGAACTACCGTGTGGAGTGACTGATAGCCATTCGACTTAGGACGCGCGATGTAATCATCGAATTCTTCTGTCACCGGAACCCAGATGTTATGAACGATAGATAGAACGGCGTAGCAGGTTTTTACATCATCAACGATCACACGGAATGCACGCACATCATGCAAGCGCGAAAAATCAATATCCTTACCTTGCATCTTGCTCCAGATGCTGTAGAGATGTTTGGGGCGCCCGTAAACATCCGCCTTAATCTCTGCCATCCCCAACTCGGCTTTAAGTCTTAGGATAGCCTCTTCGACAAAGCTTTCTCTCTCTATCCGCCGCTCTTCCAGCATGCGTGCAATTTTCTTGTAGCCCGCAGGATCACTAAATCGAAATGACAAATCCTCCAGCTCCCATTTGAGCTGCCAGACACCGAGTCGATTCGCTAACGGCGCATACAAATCGAAGGTCTCACGCGCATAACGCAACGTTGTATCGTTTTCTAATTTGCATTCAGCAAAGTAGCGTAACGTCGTCAAGCGCGATGCAAGTCGTACTAATACACCGCGCATATCGGTGGCCATTGCCAACGTCATCTTGCGTAAGGTCTCTAACTGCGTTGTCGCGCTATTTTTACCCTTGCCTGCTTCTTTATTAACAATCACGCCCTCATGCAAGCGCATGAGCTGACGAATACCCGTAACCATGTTGGCGACTTCGGCACCGAAATGCGATTCAATTTGCTGCGCACTTTTTTCGTCGAACGCAGCCAGTTCAAACAGCATGCCAGCAATACGCGTATCGGCATCCGTTCGCAATGCCGCTAATGCCGACACCACACCACGAGAAAAATTCAGCGCATCTTGCCCCGTCGGTACCTGTCGATCTGCGTACGATGCACGAACAAATTCCTGAGCGTCTAGCACACGCGCTGCGTCCTCAGCACGCAAGCCAGCGATCAATGCTTCATTGCCTTCGGTATGAAGGGTGGTGGAAACCATAACGAAAATTTTCCTGCAAATTATTTATATCGTACTGAAGCTATACCTTACTGTTTTTCACATTGAATCTGCGTTCAAGAGAGTAAAAAACGACGCGCGATTTCTATCTGATCTGCATTCACAAATGTCGGAGCATGACCGACATCAGGTAATTCAACTAATTGAGCTCGTGGTCCGCGCTCAGTCATTTGTTTTGCGGTCTCAGCAGTCAGTAAATCCGATTGCTCGCCTCGCACTAACAACACGGGGCAACGAATCGCATCATACGCGGCCCATAAAGCTGCTTCACCTTGAATCACATTCTCTTCAGTCATACTGCCAAATGCCTTTGCAATCGATGGATCGTAATGGCGACGCCAGGTTCCATCCGGTTGCTGCCTGAGTACATCGCGTGCCAATTTGTCCCACTGATCATTCGTGTGCGTTCCAAATGATGCTGAAACGGTGCGTATGTACTCTTCGCCCTCTTCAAAACTACCAAAATGCCTATCCAATCCGATATACGCCGCAATACGCAACAAGGCTGAGTAATTTAAGTTAGGCCCTATATCATTCATTATCATTTTGCGAATCGGCGATTCTGGCAGCGATGCTAATCCCATACCAATTAATCCACCCATCGACGTTCCAAACCAATCCACTGTCTGCACATCGAGCCGCGCGACTAAGGTCACCATGTCGCTGACATACTGAGGTACGGCATATAAATGGGGATTTTTCAGCCACGACGAACGCCCGCGCCCCACCACATCTGGACAAATCACACGATAGCGATCCGACAAACCCCGCGCCAGATCATCAAAATCATCCGACACCCGCGAGACGCCATGCACACAGATCAGCACCGCCGGATTATGCGGATCGCCCCACTCCTTGTACGCCATGTGATGTAGGCCAAGCGGCGACAGACACTGCACCATATTGATTTGCGGCTGCGTCATTGAAGGGCGCTCCAGATTTATTGAATAGGCCCTCATTTTACTGGTCTCTGGCCTTACAATCCCCGGTAACCGATCATCTTTTTAAGAGAAAAAAATGCAGAATCGTTCACTCTCCAGCAAAACAGCCCTCGTCACAGGATCCACCTCAGGCATTGGCCTAGGTATTGCTCATGCTCTCGCCGCTCAGGGAGCCAACATCGTAATGAATGGCTTTGGCGATGCCGCCGCTATTGATCAACTACAAAAAGATATCGCTCAGCAGCATGGTGTGCGCACAACCTACAGCGGCGCTGACATGTCAAAAGCAACTGAGATCGAGCAAATGATGCGCGAGGCTGCTAAAGAAATGGGGGGTATCGATATAGTAGTTAACAATGCGGGCATACAGCACGTCGCCAATGTGGAAGATTTTCCCGTCGATCGCTGGGACGCCGTGATTGCCATCAACCTGAGTTCAGCATTTCATACCTCACGATTAGCCTTGCCCTTCATGAAAAAAAATAACTGGGGGCGCATCATCAACATCGCCTCGGTGCATGGCTTGGTCGGCTCGGCTGGTAAATCAGCGTATGTCGCTGCGAAACACGGCATCATCGGCTTAACGAAAGTCACCGCATTAGAAAACGCGCAAACCGGTATTACCTGTAATGCGATTTGTCCGGGATGGGTGTTGACACCGCTAGTGCAAAAACAAGTCGATGCGCGCGCGCATGAAAAGTCTCTTTCGCAAGAAGCAGCAAAGTACGAGCTACTGATAGAAAAGCAGCCATCAGCGGAATTCGTCACTCCGGAACAATTGGGCGAGCTAGCCGTGTTTTTATGTAGCTCAGCCGCATCTCAGGTGCGAGGTGCTGCATGGAATATGGATGGAGGTTGGGCTGCGCAGTGATTAATCTTTTTCCAAAACACCACCCGAGTAAGTGAACTTCGTGAGTTTTTGTAGAGAATCAGCTTTAAGCGATACCCGATAAATGCATTGCCGTATTTCTTTCTTTTTCCGAGAGTCTTTAATCTGATCTATGT
>JBEDHZ010000192.1:0-4479 GCA_041173845.1 Pseudomonadota bacterium | reverse complement strand
TTTGCAGCGCAGCGGTCTATTCAAAATAATCGAAGCATCCGAAATTCTTAGTGAGACAGCCGCCGTAAATCTCGCCAGCTGGAAAGCCAAAGGCGCTGACGCACTTGTCACCGGTAGCGTTGTTAAACACAGTGATGACCGTATTGAATTTCGCTACAAGCTAGCCGATACCGTCCGCACCGTCGATCTGCCCGTGAATAGCATTAGTACCCAATCGCAGTTTGCACGCCTGGCTGCACACAAAATTGCTGATGATATTTTTGAGAAACTCACGGGTATCCGCGGCGCCTTCGCGACTCGCATTGCCTACGTCAGCCGCTCCGCTGGCGAATATCGACTCGAAGTAGCGGATTCCGATGGTGAGAGCGCATTCGTAGCCCTTCGCTCCTCGGAGCCCATCATCTCGCCTACTTGGTCACCCGACGGGACAAAATTAGCCTACGTGTCGTTTGAGCTTAAAAAGCCTGTGATCTATGTCCAAGATCTCGCCAATCGCCGCCGAATCGTTGCAGCCAATTTCAAAGGAAGTAATTCCGCACCAGCATGGTCGCCAGATGGGAAAAAACTTGCCATCGCTTTATCTCACGAGGGTTTAACCCAAATTTATCTGATCAATGCCGATGGATCGGATGTAAAAAAACTCACACGGTCGAACGGTATCGATACCGAGCCCTGCTTCTCTCCAGATGGCCAGAGCATCTACTTCACCAGTGATCGAAGCGGCGGCCCACAAATCTACAAAATGAACCTTGACGGCGCCGACCTCAAACGGCTGACCTATAGTGGCGCCTACAATATCAGTCCATCGGTCTCGCCAGACGGTAAAATGTTGGCTTTTATTTCGCGCCGCGAGGGCAAGTTTCAATTACACGTTCTAGATCTGATAACTTCTCAAGAACAACGGCTAACAGATACATCGCATGATGAATCCCCCAGCTTCGCACCAAATAGTCGTTACATCTTGTTTGCAACCGAAGCATCAGGTCATGGCTCACTGACCGTCGTATCGGTCGATGGAACGGCTAAATACACTTTATCGGCTAAAGCATCAAAAATTCGCGAGCCCTCTTGGGGGCCGTTTACAAAATAACTAAACCAAACAAAATCAATTCACGAAGGGGGAATACATGCAATTTAGCAAACAAGTCGCTATCGTCACTACGCTTCTTCTGCTGTTGTCTGCCTGCTCAACCGTCAAACTTGACGAGTCAGCACCAGTAGAAGACCGCACAGGTAAGCCAGTGCCTCAAATAACTACCCTGCCACCTTACCCTGGCGACCCAGGTCTTGGCGCAGACTCTAACGCCAACACAACCTCCTCATCGAAGGATCCGTTGGATGATCCAGCCAGCATCCTGGCTAAACGCAGCATCTATTTCGATCTCGATAGCTATGTCGTAAAAGATGAATATAAACCCGTCATCGAAGCGCATGCGAAGTACCTGATTTCACGCAAAGATCGCAAGATCATCATTCAAGGTAATACGGATGAGCGTGGTGGTAGCGAATACAACTTGGCGTTGGGTCAAAAACGTTCAGAAGCTGTTCGTCGCGCACTGCAATTACTCGGTGTTTCGGATAACCAAATGGAAGCCATCTCGTTAGGTAAAGAAAAACCTAAGGCTACCGGTAGCGGAGAAGAAGCCTGGGCAGAAAACCGTCGTGCCGATATCGTTTACTGATACCTACTATGAAACGTCACTATCAAGCACTAAGCGCCGCCGTCATGGCGGCGCTTTTTATTGGTCTGCCTATGCAGGCCCATGCACTATTTGAAGACACCGATGCACGACGTGAAATTCTCAAGATGCGTAAGCAAATTGAAGAATTAACAGCTAAGCTCGATGCCAGCGTCACTACCAAATTAGCTCCGCTCAATACGCGCGTCGATGATAAAGCCGACAAAAAAAGTATTGTCGATATGATTGGTGAGATCGAGAAATTACGGAGTGACGTCGCCGCACTACGTGGTCAAGTCGAAGTGTTGTCGAACGAGATTAATAATAGCCAGCGTCGGCAAAAAGATTTTTATAACGACCTGGATCAGCGTCTCAGAAAGATAGAACCACAAAAGCTAACCGTCGATGGAAAAGATGTCGAAGTCGATAAAGCTGAACAAAAAGCCTTTGATACTGGATTAGCGGAATTCAGAGGTGGTAATTTCACCGCCTCTCAACAGTTATTTACTAGCTTCTTGCAGCGCTATCCTGATTCAGGCTACTTACCACAAGCCTATTTTTGGTTAGGCAGTACACATTTTGCAAAGCAAGAATGCGACAAAGCTATTCCTGCTTATCAGACCGTGGCAACGCGTTTTCCTACCAGCCAAAAGGCACCAGAAGCCTTGTTAAACATCGCGAGTTGCCAGCTTGATCTCAAAGATAAAGCCGCAGCACGTGAAACACTTGATCATTTGCTTAAAAAATATCCATCGTCGAGTGCAGCAAGCATGGGTAAAGAAAGGTTGACTGAATTAAAATGAAATTCATTTAATTTGGTTGAAATTTGAAACAACGGTCATGCATGAGTTGTTGCATTTGACAAAACTTTCAGCAATTGCGTATAATTTCGTTCTTTCGGGTCGTTAGCTCAGCTGGTAGAGCAGCGGACTTTTAATCCGTTGGTCGCAAGTTCGAATCTTGCACGACCTACCAAAATTTAATGTTTTAATTCAATGACTTACTGCGAAGTAGGTCATTTTTTTTGCCTATTTTTTGTGCAAATAAAGCGTTACACAGTCATTGCACAGTTCAACTATTTGCCCTGTGTGAATTTTTGTCTTACACTCGCTTTACGCAAGCAAAAATCGCCCAAATGCCTGATATATCAACAACTACTGTCGTTCTCAAAGAGCAGGAATTAAATCTAATCCTGCGTCCAGAAACCAAGAACTGGCAGATACATTACAAAATTGGTGCTTCAAAAACATGGCATAGAAAGACATCAGGCACTGCTGATTTAGAAGAAGCAAAAAAAATTGCAGACGATGTTTATCATGAAGCACGAGTGCTTGATCGTCGTGGCCTAGCAGTAGTAAGTAGAAAATTTAAAAGTGTTGCTGAGGTAGTTAGCAAACGATTTAAAGATGATGTTGCTGCAGGTACTGGTAAAAAAAGTTACGCAGACTACTATCGTGCAATCGATAGCTATCTCATACCCTTCTTTGGTAACTACAACATTGATCGCGTCACTGCTGCTGTTATCAATGACTTTCATCGCTGGCGAAAAGAAAAAGTTGGCTATGAACTCAAAGCCAGTACACAGAACAATCACAACGCTGCATTGAATGCAGTTTTTGATTATGCCATTGAGAAAAGTTATATGGTCGAGAGTCAACGACCCAGTCTCAAGAACACAGGTGCTGCCACTGCCAATCGAGGCTCATTCACCACCGACGAGTTAATTCAACTACAAGCATTTATTCAGCAATGGAGTGCCAACGCACGTAACGAGCGCAGCCGCTGGCTAAGAGAGTTACTAGGACTCTATGTAACCTTTGTGGCATGTACGGGTGTAAGACCTGGTACAGAGACGGAAGATCTTTGCTGGAAGCATATTGAGTTTATTGAAAAACCCAATATGCGTGTGATCCACATCACGCTACCCAAAGGCAAGCGTGGAGGCAGAACGCTGATAGCCAGAAATGAACTCTGGCCCTTGTTGGACAAACTGCGTCAGCTAGATACTGAGCTGGCAGACATGACGTTGGAAGATTTAATCAAAGCCAAATCACCCAAACTTCTTTTTAGAATGCGGGACGGAACCCAGCCTTACAATTTAGTGAATTCGTTTGCCGACTGTCTAGAAGCCTGCGAATTAAGCAAGAGCGACAAGGATGGCAAAGACCGCAGCTTGTACAGCCTTCGTCACTACTATGCAACGCAACGAATCTTGGAAGGGGTCAGCTTCGGACAGCTGGCCAATCAGATGGGAACATCGGTGTTGATGATTGAGCGTCATTACAGCCATCTAAAACCCTTGATGATTGCCGAGCAGTTGGCAGGCGCCATTCCTGATGCCAAGACTGCTGAGGCTGAAGAAATCCGACGTTACGCCCAGCTAACGCCAATCCAAGCCGATGTGATGAGCTTGATTGCTGCCACAACAGGTGTACATATCGCTTTGGCACAAGCCAACCCCAGAGCCACTGACGAGTTGCAAGACGCACTCAAAAAATCCAAAGCCAAAGCCCGCTAGGTAGCGAAAAAATGCTACTGACGCTACCCTACTCTCTGCTCCATTAGTTCTTGCTTGCAAAACCCAAGAGCACCCCTACGACCAATACATCTTATGAGCCAAGTAAAATCTTACAGGAGGTTATGGTGGCTAGACAAATTTTACAAGAGCAACAGATACATCCAGCGATACGTCAGATGGTATCGTCTCACTTTCGAGATACAGTTGAGGAGGTAAAAAATGCCACCGATAAGCACAGAGTAGTCATCGTCGGTATGTCAGGTAACCCCTTTGTATCTAAAG
>JBEDHZ010000191.1:0-4489 GCA_041173845.1 Pseudomonadota bacterium | reverse complement strand
ACAATCCCAGCTGCGCGCTCTCGTTGAACATTCATCGTGCTATTTAAATAGTCTATTGCCTGATCTCGCCGACCCGACAGAATATATTCTTGTAGCACGCGCAGAAAAGCTGATTCCATATTCGGCCCCAATTGCCGATTCAACATACTGGCAACATTCGCACCCGATGGAGCAACTACTATTCCACCTTGAATTACATTCGACACTAAACCTGAAATGAGTGATCCGCCTGTGGTCGTTGCGAGCACCAACGCCAACAAGATCGTTACCGCCCAACTAATGACACCATGCAGCACTCCATCGATCTTACGACGTAAGCCTGACATTCGACCGGCAACATACGCCCCCACAAATGCGGCGATTAACATCGATACACTTGTCCACATTAACGCTCCATAGCCCAGTGTTTCACCGATTACTAGATTAGTGAGCGCAACGCCACTGGCAACCCCTAACATCATTAAAACCAGCTGTACTGATACAGCAATGGCGACTCCCGCAAGCACTGCGCTCCAACAGATGGTGGTAAACAAGCTAGCCCTAAGGGAATTTTTCAACTTAACACCTTCATGGGGAGGAATCGCCACATTGCTTTCAATGGATGGGGATTTCATTGATATCTCCTTGCTGGTTTAACGACAAACAAATCGCTAAGTGACTTTGGACGACACATAGCCATACTTATTGCCACGGATAGAGCTATCAGCAATTTCAAATTTTCGACACCACACCGCGAGTGATTTTTACTCGATCACCTTGCTTGACGAGTGGCTCTGACTCTTGCGCAAATGATTGAGTCGTACCATCCTCCATGCGGATAGTGACCTTATAAACAGGATCATCCGTGCGACCTTTCTTATCTACTTCATTACCGACATATGCCCCACCCGCAGCGCCAGCAACAGTCGTGACGGCTTTACCCATCCCTCCTCCGAATTGATACCCTAGTATTCCACCAATCGCCGCACCAGCGAGCGTACCTAGCCCCACACTTTTAGCACGGGGGATAATCTCAATAGATTCAATCGTTCCATTTCCATTCACATGACTAGATACCGGATAGGTTTGCGTTTGAGAACTTCCACCACCGAGGCCACCGGTACTTTCACACGCCGAACAGCTCAGAATCAAAATAGTCATCAGGGTCGCCAACCATTTTCTACACATGTTTTTCTCCAATGATGAAAGGGTAATCGCGTCTTTCTAGGTTATAGGCTTCTGCGATGACTTGGGATGGCTGAGTATTGCTATATTCTTCAAGTCGGTTATAGAGAGTTTTTAAACTAATTCCAAGCAGATGAGCAGCTCGCTTTTTAGCACCACTACAAAATGTTAGCGTCGCTAGAATCAGTTGACGATCAACTTCAGCAAGAGTGATTCCCACGCGAATCGCTAGATGCCTAGAGTCTGTTGGGGATAGATCTGTCTCACTCACTGGCGCTGGCAAATCGACCACTTCATCAGCGAGTATGCAGGCACGCTGTATAAAATTTCTTAGCTCTCTTACATTGCCTGGCCAAAGATATCGCCTTAATTCAGGCATCATTTTCGTTGATAGAATTTTTTGAGTGCCATGTACATGGTTAAATTCATTAAGAAAATGGCGTGCTAAAAGCTCGATATCCTCACCACGTTCACGTAATGCCGCTATGTGAATGGGAAACGTATTTAAACGATGATAAAAATCTAATCTGAAAAAGCCCTGTGCGATTGCATGAGAAGGATTTTGATTGGTTGCTGCAATAATACGTACATCGCTATGGAGTTCGTGATCCCCTCCGACACGTGTAAATTTTCCAGTCTCAAGAACACGGAGAAATTTTGCCTGTAGTGAAACCGGCATTTCGATGATTTCATCTAAAAATAAGGTGCCTTCATTGGCGCGCTCAAAATACCCACGGTGAAGGCGATCAGCTCCGGTAAAGCTGCCTTTTTCATGTCCGAATAGTTCACTTTCAATCAATTGTGGAGAAATCGCTCCACAATTAATCGGTAAAAATAGTTTGTTGTTGCGAAGACTTTTGGCGTGAATTTCTGCTGCAACCAATTCTTTACCAGTACCACTTTCTCCCAACAAAAAAACGCTAACGTCAGTTGATGCCACACGATTAATTTGGTGTCGTAAATGATTCATCGCTTTCGAGTAACCAAGCAATGCAGTCGCTTGAAACGATGAATTTACGTAAACAGTAGATGCTTCATTTTTTACGATGCTAGGCATAGCTCGCTCCGTGATACGGATGAAGCCTTTATTTTTACAATGATTAAAACGATCTTCAACATTCCATCCTTGGAAAATAATTCGTTTACATTCTGTTTCAGTATGCCAATTGGACGAATTATTCGAAACCCTTTGAAATATCGATGAAGAACTCCGCACCGACTCATGGCTTGACTATGCAGCGTAGCTAAGGTTCTGTGATTAAGCTGAGGTTCTGCGATTTAGCAACAGCAGAAACAAAAGACAAGATTTGGGAGCGTGTGAAGCATGATGATGCAAGCAAAAAGCTACATCAAAATGTACTACTGGTGGTTATTATTAAGGCTTAGGCTATTTGAGTGCCATAGCGTCGATGGCACGAAGCAGTAACGCAGGATCGCCACTGGCTAATTGCTTGGAATCCGACAGACGCTGACGGAAGGTACGCGCACCGGGCAATCCCGCCATCAGTCCTAACATGTGTCGAGTGATACTGTTCAGACGAGGTCCGTCTGTAGCTAATTGACTCTGTATGTACGGCAGCATGGCATGAAGAATTTCATCTCGCGTACGAATACTTTCTGTATCTCCATAATAGCGATGATCAAATGACGCCATCAAGTACGGATGATGATAGGCCTGACGTCCTAACATCACCCCATCAACACGCTGTAAATGCTCATCAATTTCGCTTATCTCTTTAATTCCGCCATTGATAATAATTTCGAGCTCAGGAAAATCTTTCTTCAACTGATAAGCTCGTTCATAGCGGAGAGGGGGAATTTCGCGGTTTTCTTTAGGGCTAAGGCCTTTAAGTACCGCGTTGCGCGCATGAACTATAAATGTTTTACAACCCGCTTGCGCGACGATTCCTACAAAATCTCTTACAAAATCATACGAATCAATCTCATCAATACCTATGCGATGTTTAACGGTGACGTCGATGGTGACTGCATCGCGCATCGCTTTTACGCAATCAGCAACGAGTGCAGGCTCAGCCATCAGACAAGCACCAAACGCTCCGCGTTGAACGCGCTCTGATGGACAACCGCAATTCAAATTGATTTCGTCATAGCCCCACTGCTCACCGAATTTAGCGCTGATCGCAAGATCATCTGGCTCGCTCCCACCCAATTGCAAAGCCACCGGGTGTTCTTCTTCGTTGAAATTTAAATGGCGTGCCTTGTCACCATGAATAATGGCACCAGTCGTGACCATCTCAGTGTAGAGCCAGGTATGACGTGTGATCTGGCGATGAAACATGCGGCAATGACGATCGGTCCAATCCATCATTGGAGCAACCGAGAGTCGGCGCGGCGGCAGTGTCGTTGAATGATTCACAGAGGTTGGTATTTGATGCGATGCGATAGCCTGCATTGTACCGGCGCCGGCGAGACCCCGACAATTTGCAGTAAAGTGTGGGCACTTTGCTCGCGGAGACAACACGATGCCCATAGATACCTCCCACTATTGGATGCCATTCACTGCCAATCGGCAGTTCAAAGCCCGACCACGCTTAATGAAGGCGGCGGCTGGTATGTACTACACGACTGAAGATGGTCGCCAGATTTTAGATGGCACCGCAGGGCTATGGTGTGTGAATGCAGGACATGCGCATCCCAAGATCACCGAACAAATCATCGCTCAAGCACAGACGCTGGATTTCGCACCCCCCTTTCAAATGGGACATGCAAAAGCCTTTGAAGCTGCCACAGCTCTCGCCCACATGGCACCCGAAGGATTGAATCGTGTTTTTTTCTGTAACAGTGGCTCAGAAGCCGTCGACACCGCGCTCAAGATGGCGCTCGCCTATCATCGCATGCGAGGTGATGGTTTACGCACAAAGCTCATAGGCCGAGAGCGTGGCTATCACGGCGTAGGCTTTGGCGGTATCGCGGTCGGTGGTATCGCGGGTAATCGTAAACATTTTGGTCCGTCGTTATCAGCGGTGGATCATTTGCGTCATCCACTGGATATTTCACGCAATGCATTTTCAAAAGGCTTGCCTCTGCACGGTGCTGAACTTGCAGACGAATTTGAACAGCGACTACTTGCATTACATGACCCTGCAACGGTGGCTGCACTGATTGTCGAACCAGTCCAAGGTTCTACAGGCGTCATCATTCCTCCAAAAGGCTATTTGGAAAAACTACGGTCTATCTGCGACAAATACGGCATCTTGCTGATCTTTGATGAAGTTATCTCTGGCTTTGGTCGCTTAGGATCAGCTTTCGCTGCAGATTATTTTGGCGTTATCCCAGATCTCATCTGCTGCGCTAAAGGTTTAAC
>JBEDHZ010000190.1:0-4513 GCA_041173845.1 Pseudomonadota bacterium | reverse complement strand
GTCTCAAAGCGTCGGGAGTGACACAGTCATTATTTAATTTGCCTCCAGGTGATTGGGATAAAGGCGAGCGGGGTATAGCCGCCTTGCCGGGACGCGAAAAAGAATTTGCAACGGGTTTGGAGAAGGCGCTCGCGTATGCCGATGCCACCGGTTGTAAACGGTTGCATGTGATGGCGGGTCGTATGCCGCTCGATAGTCAACAGCAGGTCGCCATTAGCGATGCAGATCGTGCGGCGATGCGCAAAACATATATTGCTAACGTTAAGCTCGCTGCGCGTGCGTGTCAGTCGCAAGGTATTACGACTTTAATCGAACCGATCAATAATCGCGATATCCCAGGTTATTTTTTAAATTATCAGCAAGACGCGCATGACATACTGCACGAAGTCGGTGAGCCTAACTTAAAAGTGCAGATGGATTTTTATCATGTCCAGATCATGGAAGGTGATATTGAAATGCGGCTGCGCAAGCATTTTGCCAATGTCGGTCATGTGCAAATTGCTGGCGTACCTAAACGTAATGAGCCGGATATGGGTGAAGTCAATTTCCCTTATCTTTTTACTGTACTCGATGAGCTTGGCTATAACGGCCACGTAGGATGTGAATACAATCCACGTGCAGGAACGTCAGAAAATCTAGGCTGGATTCGCCCTTATCTTAAATAATTTTGCAGACGAGTATTCACATGACACGATTTGTTGATTTGCGTAGTGATACCGTTACTCAGCCTACCGCAGGCATGCGTGAAGCCATGATGTCGGCGCCACTGGGCGATGATGTGTTGGGTGATGATCCCAGCGTTATGCATCTGCAAGAAAAAATCGCTGACATGCTGGGCTTTGAAGCAGCTCTATTCATGCCTACCGGAACACAGAGCAATCTGTGCGGAATACTCGCGCACTGCCAACGCGGCGATGAATACATTGTCGGTCAAAAAGCGCACACGTACTTGTGGGAGGGTGGTGGTGCAGCGGTTCTAGGTAGCGTACAACCGCAGCCTTTGAATCATCAAGCGGATGGATCAATTTCACTTGAGGATATTGAATCAGCGATCAAACCCGATGATGCGCACTTCGCTCGTACGCGTTTGCTTGCATTAGAAAACACTATCGGTGGCAAGCTGATGCCCATGTCGTACATTGAGCAAGCAACCCAATTCGCTCGTAGCAAGGGGCTATCGACTCATTTGGATGGTGCACGTTTATTTAATGCCGCCGTAGCTCAAGCTGTGCAGCGCGGCACTGATGCACGTAAAGAAGCCAAAGCTATTGCGTCGTGTTTTGACAGCGTGTCTGTTTGTTTTAGTAAGGGCCTTGGCACGCCTGTTGGTTCCGCCTTGTGTGGTTCTAAAGATTTTATTTACCGTGCACATAGAATTCGCAAAATGGCCGGCGGTGGTATGCGTCAAGCAGGCTTGCTAGCTGCAGCGGCCAGCTACGCACTCGATCATCACATCGATAGACTGGATGAAGATCATGCCTTGATGCGTGACCTAGCATCTGGGTTAGCTGGTATACCAGGGGTGCATATGGAATCTCCGCACACCAATATTTTATTTATCGAGCTCAGTGGCTCAGCCCGCGATCGTGCAGCAGGTTTACTTGAACATTTACGTTCGCGCGGAATTTTGGCAACAGGCTTGTATCGACTCCGTTTTGTAACCCACCTCGATGTGAATGCCGCTGGTATTCAACAAGCGGTGAAGGTGATACGTGAATACTTTATGAGTTGAGATTCATCGGAATTATTTTTTTAGTGTTACAACCAACCTCGACGTCGGAATCGCCAGTACAAGATACCTGCAATTGATCCAATGACACCCAAGGCCATAGGGTAGCCGTACTTCCATTTGAGTTCTGGCATGAATTCAAAGTTCATTCCCCAAATGCCTGCTAGTGCAGTCGATACAGCAAAGATAGCGGCCCATGCGGCTAGCCGTTTAGTGACTTCTGATTCTTCAATCGTGACCAACGACAAGTTGACTTGAATAGCCGTCGTAATGGTGTCTCGAATGGTATCGAGAGCGCCATTGATGCGCGCCAAGTGGTCATGCACATCACGAAAATATTCTTGGCTGCTCATGCAAACCGCTGGGACACGTCCACCATGTAATTTTCCAACCACTTCAAGTAATGGAACGACTGCGTGGCGTAACATGGATGAGCGATGTTTTAGCGCATACAGTCGTTCAATGTTCCAACGTGCAGAGCCGCGCTCGAAAATTTGTGCTTCCACATCTTCCAGATCAGATTCGAGTGCCTCAACCAAAGGAAAATAACGATCGACAACTGCATCCATCAAGGCATAAGACACAAAGCCTGAACCCAGTTTCAGTAATTCTGGCTCACGTTCACAACGCTCACGAACACCTAAAAAATCTTGTCTGCTGCCATTTCGGACTGAGAGAACAAAGTTAGGGCCAACAAAAATCGCCACTTCGCCTACCTGTATTTCATTGTCATGCATCTCTAATAAATGCATCACAACGAAAACAATATCACCATACTCTTCAATTTTGGGTCGTTGATGGCCGTGAGTCGCATCTTCGATCGCAAGTGGATGCAGACCAAATTCCTCTTGCATTTTTTTTAGCTCTGCCAGCGATGCATCGCGCAAGGCTACCCAGGTCAAACAGTTTGGCTTAGTTAGCCAATTGCTGATGTCTTCCACTGGGATATCCGCTAGTTTTTTACCTTCTTGGTACACCGCACAATTGATTAGCATCGGGTCCTACCTTTGACAAATTCGAAACAGTAATTCCCTAGACTATAGAACAACTTAGATGTCTTCTCTGAAGTCGTTACCAAATAGACAGTTATTTGATGGTCGTCTTGGCTGACTCTTTTGTATGAATTGCTCAGACATCGCTAAAATAGAGGTTGAGCTGCCCTAAATGGCACGACTGCACCTGCGGCTGTTTTATAACACTACAAATTTTGGAGACGACATGGCAAGCGATATCGAGATCGCGCAGAAGGCGACGATGAAGCGAATTACTGAGGTGGCTTCCCGTCTTGGTATCGCGGATGATCATTTAGAGCCTTATGGTCATTACAAGGCCAAAATTTCGCTCGACTATGTCGACTCACTTAAAGGTAAGCCTGACGGCAAGCTGGTGCTTGTTACGGCAATTAGCCCAACCCCTGCGGGTGAAGGTAAAACCACCACCACCGTGGGTTTAGGTGATGCACTGAATCGTATCGGTAAAAAAACCGTTATCTGTTTGCGTGAGCCTTCACTAGGCCCCGTGTTTGGTGTCAAAGGCGGTGCAGCCGGTGGCGGTTATGCGCAGATCGTGCCGATGGAAGATATCAACCTGCATTTTACGGGTGATTTTTCAGCGATTGCTTTAGCTAACAATTTGTTGGCCGCGATGATAGATAACCACATCAATCACGGTAATGCGCTTGATATTGATCCGCGTCGTATTACGTGGAAGCGCGTCGTCGATATGAATGATCGAGCCTTGCGCGATATCGTCGTCGGTATTGGTGGTACCGCCAACGGATTTGTACGGCAAGATGGATTTGATATTGTGGTTGCTTCTGAAGTGATGGCGATTTTCTGTCTAGCTACGTCCGTCAAAGATTTGAAAAAACGCTTAGGCGATATCGTTGTCGGCTATACCCGTGATCAAAAAGCGGTACATGCCCGTGATCTGAATGCGCACGGTGCGATGACAGTGTTGTTGAAAGAAGCACTCAAACCCAATCTCGTTCAAACTTTGGAAAATAATCCTGCGTTTGTACACGGCGGCCCCTTTGCAAATATCGCTCACGGTTGTAACTCGGTGATTGCTACTCAAAGCGCCTTGAAGTTAGGTGATTACGTAGTTACTGAAGCGGGCTTTGGTGCAGATTTGGGTGCTGAGAAATTTATCGATATTAAATGCCGTAAAACCGGTCTTAAGCCATCAGCATGTGTATTGGTTGCCACCATTCGCGCATTGAAATATCACGGCGGTAAAGATGTAAAAGAACTCAATGGCGAAGATCTCGTCGCCCTTGAAAAAGGCTTGGTCAATCTAGAGCGTCATGTGTCGAATGTGACTAACAATTATGGATTACCTTGCGTAGTTTCCATTAACCGATTCACCTTTGATACTGAAGCTGAAATTGCCTTAGTCACCGACCGCATGAAAGCACTGGGCGTCAACGTGGTGCTGGCAGAGCATTGGGCCAAAGGCGGTGCTGGTGCAGAAGCATTGGCGCATGAAGTGGTTCGTCTTTCAGAGCAGCCAAGTGGTATGACGTATGTGTATGAAGACGGTGATTCTTTACTAGAAAAAATGAAAAAAGTAGCGACAAAAATTTATGGTGCGGCTGATATCAGTGCTTCGGCCAAAGTGAAGCAGCAACTTAAAACATGGGAGGAGGCGGGTTACGGCAGCTATCCTATTTGTGTTGCCAAGACGCAGTCATCGTTTAGTGCGGATGCCACTTTGCGTGGCGCACCGAGTGGTCACGTTGTCAATGTGCGCGAAGTCAAACTTGCAGCGGGTGCGCAATTTATT
>JBEDHZ010000189.1:0-4523 GCA_041173845.1 Pseudomonadota bacterium | reverse complement strand
CGAGAAGTCGAGCGTACCGCCGCCATTATGCAATCGCTGGGAGTCGGCAAGGGCGACATGGTATTGATTTACATGCCCATGATTGCTGAAGCTACGTTTGCGATGCTTGCCTGTGCTCGTATTGGTGCGATTCACTCAGTGGTGTTTGGTGGTTTTGCTGCGCATAGTTTGGCGACACGCATTGATGATGCGAAGCCTAAGTTAATTGTTTCAGCGGATGCCGGTTCACGTGTCGGAAAAGTGGTCCCTTATAAGCCCTTGCTGGATGAAGCGATTCGTCTGGCATCACACAAGCCTGCGCATGTTCTTTTAGTCGATCGCCATCTGTCAGCGATGGAGCGTGTCGCTGGCCGAGATGTGGATTACGCTGAGTTGCGTCATCAGTTCATGGACGCAAAGGTACCTGTCACCTGGCTGCAATCCGACCATATCTCTTATATTTTGTATACGTCGGGAACAACGGGTAAACCCAAAGGCGTGCAGCGTGATGTCGGTGGTTATACGGTGGCTCTGGCTACCTCGATGGACTACATCTTTTGTGGCAAGCCCGGTGAGACGTATTTTTGTACATCGGATATTGGTTGGGTAGTTGGTCACTCGTATATCGTTTACGGCCCGCTGATCGCCGGCATGGCCACCATATTGTATGAAGGCGTACCGGTTCGACCTGATGCCAGTATCTGGTGGCAGATCGTTGAAAAACACAAAGTGTCGCGCATGTTTTCTGCACCGACCGCGGTGCGAGTTCTTAAAAAACATCCCTCTGAACTCATGCGTAAGCACGATCTCTCATCGCTCAAAGCGTTGTACCTCGCTGGTGAGCCTTTAGATGAACCGACCTCGGATTGGATTGCCGGTGAACTCGGTGTACCCATCATTGATAACTACTGGCAGACAGAAACCGGTTGGCCTGTACTCTCAATTGCCAAGGGAGTTCAAGATAAACCCACGCGCTTGGGTAGCCCCGGTGTTCCTATGCCGGGATACAAAATGAAGTTGTTGAATGAATCCACTGGCGAGCTTTGTGGTGACAATGAAAAAGGTGTATTGGTTATTGAAGGGCCGTTACCACCGGGTTGTATGCAAACGGTGTACGGTGATGATCAGCGTTTTGTAAATACCTACTGGTCAAACTTTAGTAACGAGCAGGTGTACTCCACCTTTGATTGGGGTATACGCGATGATGATGGTTATTATTTCATCCTCGGTCGAACCGATGATGTGATTAATGTCGCGGGTCATCGATTGGGAACACGTGAGATCGAAGAGAGTATCTCTAGTCATCCGAATGTATCCGAGGTCGCTGTGGTGGGCGTAGAAGATAAACTCAAAGGTCAGGTTGCTGTGGCCTTCGTCGTTCCGAAACAAGCCGACACTACGGCCGATCCTAAAGCGCGCTTGGCCTTAGAGGCTGAAGTCTGGGGGTTAGTCGATAAGCAGTTAGGCGCAGTCGCACGTCCAGCGCGAGTTCATTGTGTGAATTTATTACCCAAGACACGTTCAGGTAAATTGCTGCGTCGTTTGATTCAGGCGATTTGTGAAGGACGTGATCCGGGCGATATCACCACCATTGAAGATCCTACTTCGTTGGATCAAATTCGAAATGCACTCAAGGGTTGAGTAGTCAATTAACTGAGAGTGGCAATCACGGGCGTGTGATCTGAAGGTTGCTCCCATTTTCTGGGCAGCTTATCTATCTCACACGCCGTGCAGCGCGCTGCGAGTGACGAAGAGAGTAGAACATGGTCGATACGAACGCCCATGTTGCGTCTGAAAGCCATCTGGCGATAATCCCACCAGCTATAACTTTTCTCAGCCTGAGGAAACATCCTGAACGAATCGGTAAGCGGCAGGGCACACAGCCGTTGGAAGGCCGCACGTTCTTCATCAGAACATAAGACCTGATCTTTCCATGCGACCGGGTCATGTACATCCGCATCAGCAGGCGCAATGTTGTAATCGCCGAGTATCGCTAGATTGGGATGCTGCTTTAATTCAGATTCCAGCCAGCGTGCCAGTGCGTCCAGCCATTTGAGTTTGTACGCATACTTGTCGGTACCTACTGCCTGTCCATTCGGGACATAGGCACAAATCACGCGCATGTCATTCAAAGTGGCACTGATAATTCTTTGCTGCTCATCTTCAAACAGCGGATTATTTTTAACCACATCCGTCATCGCATGGCGCGACAGTATGGCAACACCGTTGTAAGTTTTTTGACCGGTAAACGCAACGTGATAACCCAGTGCCTCAATTTCTGCCTGAGGAAATTTATCATCCGTCATCTTGGTTTCTTGCAAGCAGAGCACATCGACGGGATTGTTTTCCAGCCATTGCGCCACATGCGGCAAGCGAACCTTGAGTGAGTTAACGTTCCAGGTAGCGAGTTTCATAAGAGGGGAGTTTTCGCAGCGGGAGTAGCGTGAGTTGTCTGCGGATCAAAGTAAACCCTCGATCCGCAGACAATATATTTCTTACTGATTAGCCTTCTGCGCGGTCAATCAGGAAAGTAGTAAGCATCGGTACCGGCCGGCCGGTTGATCCTTTAGCGCCGCCGCTCTTCCACGCAGTGCCCGCTATATCCAAATGCGCCCATGTGTATTTACGAGTGTAACGCTCTAGGAAACACGCTGCCGTGATGCTGCCAGCAGGTGGACCGCCGATGTTGGCCATGTCTGCGAAGTTTGATTTCAACTGTTCGTTGTAGGCTTCTTCGATCGGCATGCGCCATGCTGTGTCGTTGGCATATTTGCCTGCTGCTAGTAGTTCATCAGCCAGTGCGTCGTGTGCTGCATCGTGACGCGTGAACAAACCGGTGTTGTGATGTCCCAGAGCAGTAATGCAAGCGCCGGTTAAGGTAGCAATGTCCACCACGCAAGCGGGTTTGAAGCGTTCAACATACGTTAATGCATCACACAGAATCAGTCGGCCTTCAGCATCCGTGTTCAAAATTTCTATGGTCTGCCCCGACATTGAAGTAACGATGTCGCCTGGGCGAGTGGCGGTTCCCGAAGGCATATTTTCGCAGGCAGGTATAACGCCAATCACATTCAGAGGCAGTTCCATTTCGCCCACCGCTTGCATCGTACCTAGTACAGATGCGGCACCACACATGTCGTATTTCATTTCATCCATGCCGCCACCGGGCTTAAGTGAAATACCGCCTGTATCAAAGGTGATGCCTTTACCCACGAGCACCACGGGCGCGTCTTTCGCTTTGCCGCCCATGTGTTTGAGCACAATGAATTTCGGTGGCTGTACGCTGCCATTCGTCACCGACAAAAAGCTACCCATCTTGAGTGCTTCGAGTTGCTTGCGATCGAGTACTTCCACGCCCAAGCCCACTTCACGCGCCATCTGTTTAGCACTGGTGGCCAGATAGGTGGGCGTACAGATATTCGGTGGCAGATTGCCCAAGGTTTTGGCGAAATCCATTCCGTTGGCCACGGCTACCGCTTGTTTCAGGGTGTGTTTAGTCGCTGCATCAGCCGCGTCGACCAGCAAAGTGACTTTGCGAACGCCCGATTGCGTTTCATCTTTTTTACTTTTTAGGCTATCAGCACGGAATACGCTTTCACGCAAAGCGTGAACTTGTGTGCGTAGTGCCCAGTGTGCGTCACGGCCTTTGATACCGTCTAGTGGCAGCGCCAGCAGGGCATCATTGGCGCCGAGCTGAGAGAACACGCGCGTTACCGACTGAATAGCGGAAATGAAATTGCGGTCGGAAACAGCATCCTGAGCACCTAAGCCCACCAACAGGACCCGTTTAGCAGGGCCGCTGCTACGATGAACTAACAGGGTGCTTCCCGCTTTGCCGGTGATGTCTCCGCTTTTGACAGCCGCGGTGAGTGATCCCTTGAGATCCAGTGCTTTTGCTGCGGCACTGAGTTTGCCGCCTTCGTACACTCCGACCGCTATGCACGATGATTTGTGCTGAGCGATTGCGTTTTTTGTATTAAAAGCTTTTATGCTAAAGTCCATGAGCGCTCCTTTTATCCAGGTAATTATAGTCTCCGAATGATTTTTCAGCGCGCAATCCGCCGCGAACTGCGTAATACGGTCGGCGCGGTCTTCACTACCCTGTTCACCATCGTCATCACCGTGATGCTTATACGGATACTTGGCGATGCAGCGGGCGGCCGAGTTGCCTCTGGCGATGTGGTCGCTTTGCTTGGCTTTGCGGCACTCATTTATCTGCCAGTCATTCTTTAACTAACGGCCTTTATCTCTGTTCTGTTGGTCGTCGCGCGTAGTTATCAGGATTCAGAAATGATCGTCTGGTTTGCTTCAGGATTATCCCTGATGCGCTGGATAAGGCCGGTGATGTCTATTGGTCTACCCATAGTTTTGCTCACCGCTTCATTATCCTTATGGCTGACTCCTTGGGCGAGTCGACTGTCGGCGGAGTACAAAGAGACGTTTAAAAATCGTGAAGATATTTCGCGGATTTCACCTGGCAAATTCCAAGAGTCTGCTTCCGGCGACAGAATTTTTTTTGTTGAGGGGCTCTCATCCGATACCCG
>JBEDHZ010000188.1:0-4530 GCA_041173845.1 Pseudomonadota bacterium | reverse complement strand
GAGTCATAAATCTGACCTAAACAAGTTATCAATCAAGCTTCTCACGCGCGATCAAAACACCATCCACATCAGCATAAATCCATTCGCCGGGATGAACGATCACTCCCGCAATCGTGACGGCACTATCTTTGTCTCCGACACCTTTACGGGCACTGCGTCTGGGAATCGTACCTAACGCAAAAATACCTACATTGCATGCCTTTAGCTCTACTGTATCGCGCACGCCGCCATACACCAGCACGCCAGCCCAACCATTTTTCTCCGCTAACGCACCCAGATTGCCGCCAACCAAAGCACTGCGAAGGCTGCCTCCGCCATCCACGATCAACACGTTGTTATCGCCGGGCGTCTCGAGCGTAGAACGAACCAGCGCATTATCTTCAAACACCTTTAAGGTACGTGCAGGCCCGGAAAAATGACTGACCTTACCGAAGCTATGAAAGCCCGGCGGCAAGACACGTAGGCTGCCGTTAACTAGCTGCTCCTCATGAGCATCACATAAATCACAGGTTGAAAAACTCATTCAAATCTCCTTATTATTCTTAGCTATGAATTGTAAAGCGTGTTCTGTATTGCAAAAAAAAACCGACAGCACTAAGGCTGTCGGCTATTGCGACCATAAAAAATAAACACATTTCAGGCTGCTTTTCTAAAGCCTAGTTCAGATCCTGCAACATCAATTTCAATCGTGTCCTTGGGACCGAATTGTCCTTGAAGTATCGCTTTAGAAAGTGGATTTTCTAGCTCTTGCTGTATTGCGCGCTTCAGTGGACGAGCACCGTACACGGGATCGTATCCAGCTTCGGCCAACTTGCGCAATGCTGCGTCAGAAATCTTAAGCCCAATATCCATTTTGGCTAAACGTTTTTCTAGGATACCTAACTGTATACGTGCAATCGAACCGATGTGTTTGTCATCCAGCGCATGGAAAACAATTAACTCATCAACGCGATTAATAAACTCGGGTCGGAAATGACCGCGCACTTCAGCCAATACCGCCAACTTAATTAACGCCGGATCACTACCTTCCATCGATTGAATTTTGTGCGAACCCAAATTCGATGTCATCACGATGACCGTATTTTTAAAATCAACTGTGCGGCCCTGACCATCAGTCATACGACCATCATCCAGCACCTGTAACAAAACATTGAACACATCGGGGTGGGCTTTTTCGATTTCATCTAACAAAATAACGCTGTAGGGTTTGCGCCGCACAGCTTCTGTCAGATAGCCACCTTCTTCGTAGCCCACATAGCCCGGAGGAGCGCCAATCAACCGCGCCACCGAATGCTTCTCCATGAATTCACTCATGTCGATACGAATTAACGCGTCTTCACTATCAAACATGAATGCGGCGAGAGCTTTAGTCAACTCAGTCTTGCCGACTCCGGTAGGGCCAAGAAACATAAATGAACCATAGGGCCGATTCGGATCAGACAATCCCGCACGTGAACGGCGAATAGCATCGGACACCGCACTAATCGCTTCATCTTGACCTACGACTCGCTTATGTAAATCGTCTTCCATGTGCAGTAGTTTTTCACGCTCACCTTGCATCATCTTAGAAACAGGAATTCCGGTCGCGCGTGAAACCACTTCGGCGATTTCTTCAGCACCTACTTGAGTTCGTAATAAGCGTGGTTTGCCTGATGGTGCTTCACCTATGTCAGCTTGTTTTAAACTGGCTTCAAGCTCTGGCATGCGCCCATACTGAAGCTCTGACATTTTTTGCCAGTCACCCTTGCGCCTTGCCTCCTCCATCTGAAGGCGAACTTTTTCAATTTCTTCCTTGATCGTTTGGCTGCCTTGAACGGCTGACTTTTCAGCTTTCCAAACTTCTTCAAGATCAGCGTAATCACGTTCTAGTTTAGTGATCTCTTCTTCGAGCAAACCAAGGCGCTTCTGCGAGGCTTCATCTTTCTCTTTTTTAACCGCTTCACGTTCAATCTTTAATTGAATGACACGGCGATCGAGTTTGTCCATCACCTCTGGCTTAGAATCAATCTCAATTTTTATTTTTGCAGCAGCTTCATCAATCAGATCAATCGCTTTGTCGGGCAAGAACCGATCGGTACTGTAGCGATGCGAAAGCTCGGCCGCTGCAACAATCGCTGGGTCAGTAATATCGACGCCATGGTGAACTTCGTATTTTTCTTGCAAACCACGCAAAATAGCAATCGTAGCTTCTACAGTAGGTTCATCGACAATAATCTTTTGAAAGCGCCTCTCGAGCGCAGCATCTTTTTCTATGTATTTTCGATACTCATCCAAGGTGGTCGCGCCAACGCAATGCAACTCACCACGCGCGAGCGCTGGCTTTAACATGTTGCCCGCATCCATGGCGCCTTCTGCTTTACCCGCGCCCACCATGGTATGAATTTCATCGATGAATAAAATAGTTTGACCTTGATCTTGTGAGAGTTCTTTGAGCACTGTTTTCAAACGCTCTTCGAATTCACCACGATATTTAGCACCGGCTAATAACGATGCCATGTCGAGCGAAAGCACCCGTTTATTCCTCAGGCTATCGGGTACTTCACCATTGACAATCCGTTGAGCCAATCCCTCTACGATGGCGGTTTTACCGACACCAGGTTCACCAATTAATACGGGATTATTTTTGCTGCGACGCTGCAGTACTTGGATTGCGCGACGAATTTCATCATCACGACCAATCACTGGATCCAACTTGCCCTGACGAGCTCGCTCGGTCAGATCCATAGTGTATTTTTTTAAAGCTTCACGCTGCCCTTCAGATTCTTGTGAATCGACATGAGCACCCCCGCGCAGCGATTGAATCGCTGCCTCCATCGATTTGCGTGTGAGTCCATTTTCACGTGCCATGCGCCCGGCGTCAGACTTGTCGTCGGCCAAAGCAATGAGAACCATTTCACTGGCGATAAATTGATCGCTGTGTTTTTGCGCTTCTTTATCCGCAAGGTTGAGCAAGGAAGCCAGTTCACGACCGATCTGCACCTCACCACCGGTGCCGCTTACTTTGGGTAAGCGATCCATCCCAGACTTGAGACCACTGGCTAATCCCGGTACGTTCACGCCAGCGCGCTGCAGCAAAGAGCTGGTCGCCCCATCATCCTGATTCAAGAGAGCGGTTAACAGATGAACGGGATCGATATATTGATTGTCGTTGCCTACGGCAAGGCTCTGGGCATCGGCCAGTGCTTGCTGCAACTTGGTAGTGAGTTTGTCGAGACGCATGGATAGGACTCCAGTAATAGCTGATTTAAAGTCATTATTGGGTCCGACGGACAGAAATCAAGGCTAAAGCGGTAATAGCCCACTAAATCAATCCAACTCCTCAACAAAACGCAAAAATCCGCGCGCTTTATTGAACGTTTTGGTTAGCTGATATGCGTGCCTAATGTCTATTAGCCCACCAGCCAGCGCCAGGTGGCCAAGCCGGCGATGCAACACGCCACCGAACCCAGCAGATGGGTTCCGGTATGCAGAAATGCCCAGCCGTAGGTTCCACGCTGGATCAGCATCATGGATTCAGCGGAGAAGGTGGAGAAAGTAGTCAAGCCACCCAAAAATCCGGTCACAACGAGTAAACGCCACTCGGGAGAGAGATTGGGGAAATCCTGAAAAACACCAACAGCAATCCCTATCAGGTAACCACCGCCTAAATTGGCGAGCAAGGTACCCAAGGGCAGGCTTTCAATGCGCGCATTTAGCCAAAGAGATAAACCCCAACGTGACCACGCGCCAACGGTGGCGCCGAGGGCCACGGCTAAAAAACTTAATGCGCTTTGTCCCATTTTTTCATCGCCTCATCATCAGAAACACGCGCATCAACCCAGCGCGCGCCAGCGGGAGTTTGTTCTTTTTTCCAAAAAGGAGCTAAGGTCTTGAGGTAATCAATAATAAATTCACAAGCGAGAAACGCCTCACCGCGATGAGCGGAGGTTACGGCAACCAACACAATTTGTTCCAACGGCTTCAGTGGCCCCACGCGATGAATTACAAGCGCATCAAAAATATCCCAACGCGATTTGGCCTGGCTAACAATATCCTCTAGTGCTTTTTCTGTCATGCCGGGGTAATGCTCTAGCTCCATCTCTGCGACGTGCTCTCCTTCGTTCAAATCGCGTACCGTACCGACAAAGGTCACGACGGCTCCGACCTTCGGTGTATTAGCACGTAGTTGAGCGATTTCTGTCGTCAGATCAAAATCGTGAGTTTGTACACGAACGGGCATGTGTAATCCTTTATCCGCCTGTCACTGGCGGGAAGAACGCCAGTTCACATCCATCAGATATCACAGTGGAGGCATCGGCCATCTCTTGATTGCAGGCGATTCGCACCGCACGACCTTCTGCCAGCGCATCCGCCCACACTCCTCCACGTTGGCAAAGAAATTCTCTCACCTGACCGGCAGTTTTAAGCTCGCTAGTCACAACCAAGGTTTCTTGACCGGTACCAACCGCCTCTCGCAAGCTGGCAAAAAATTTAAGGTGTATCTGCATAATCAGAAACTTAATTCAGTAAACGGGATAAAGTTTACGATAT
>JBEDHZ010000187.1:0-4537 GCA_041173845.1 Pseudomonadota bacterium | reverse complement strand
ACCCTACTTTATCCATTTGTATTATTAGAATTTCTTGCTAGAAAATGGTCCATAGCCAAGGGAAAATAGTGCATTAATTAGGATTTCAATAGTTTATTGAAATATAGATTGTATTCAGATATACTATGATTATCTTACTTTCAGCATTGACCAAGCCCAGCTATGTCAGAACACACCACCACCGAACTCGATCTGCCGTCCATGCGAGAGGCCGCGAATCATGCGTGCGCGCTGATGCGGGTAATGTCTAACCCAGACCGCCTGATGCTGTTATGCCAGCTAGCTCAAGGCGAACGCCGTGTCGGTGAATTAGAAGAACTACTCGACATACAACAACCCACCCTATCGCAACAACTCGCTGTACTTCGTGAAGAGGCGCTGGTTGAAACGCGCCGTGAGGGTAAGCAAATTTATTACCGCGTGACTAGTCAGGCTGCATTAGCAGTAATTAACGTTCTTTATCAACAGTTTTGCGAAACACCTGAAGGAGATTCACTATGACTCTAGACACAATGCACTTTACCCCCGGCATGTCGCTAATCGGTGGGCTGTTGATAGGCACGGCATCGGCACTTTTCATACTTGCGAATGGTCGTATTGCAGGTATTAGCGGAATCCTGGGTGGCGTTCTTCGAACTACTGCGGATGATGTGGTGTGGAGACTGGCTTTTATATTGGGACTGATCATGGCTGCACCATTGCTGGCCGTGTTTGTAGCTCCTGTCGTACCGACCATTGATGCCAGCCCCACCACACTCGTCATCGCAGGCGCTTTAGTAGGCATAGGTACTCGTTACGGTGGTGGCTGCACAAGTGGTCATGGCATTTGCGGCTTGTCGCGGTTATCAGCTCGCTCATTAATCGCCACACTCGCCTTCATGGGCAGTGGCATGGCCATCGTGTTTGCGATGCGTCACCTGCTGATCCACGCGTAACGCGAACATTGATTAAATTGGAGCACTGAATGAAAACGCATTTAGACACTGTATCGTCATTTATCGTGGGTCTGATCTTCGGCATCGGTTTGATTTTTGCCGGTATGACTGACCCCTCTAAGGTAATAGGTTTTCTTGATATTTCTGGTCTGTGGGACCCCTCATTGGCCTTCGTAATGGCTGGTGCCATTTTGGTCGGGCTAGTGGCCTTCCGATTTGCTAATAAACGCACGATGAATTTTTTGGGTGGAGCTATTCGACTACCAACAAAAAATGATATCGACACCCGCTTGATAGTCGGTAGCCTACTATTCGGCATAGGCTGGGGCATGGCGGGCTTTTGCCCAGGCCCTGCGCTGGTAACGCTGGGTACTGGAGCACCTCAGGCCATCATTTTTGTACTCTCTATGATCGCTGGCATGGCATTATTTGAAGGTGCTGAACGTTTGACGCGCGATGTCACCGTCGAACCCAGCGACACCCCAGCAACCCAGCAGTAAAATTAATCGAGTAATTTCAATTAACTTGATTCAAACAAGGAGACTGTGATGATGAAAAATATTGGTGATACCGACCGCGCACTTCGTATCTTTATCGGCAGCTTGCTAATTCTGCTGTCACTACTGAACATCATCGGACCGTTGGGTTGGTTAGGTTTAATTCCGATTGCCACCGGCGTATTTCGCTTCTGTCCTGCTTACGGCATTCTCAAACTGAATAGCTGCCCAGTAGATACCCACTCAACCGATACGCACTAAGCCCATGCCAAAAGTTCGCTCAAAAGGTTTTTCGAATCCCGCTGCAACCTGGGATGCGCGTTTCTCAAGTACCGACTACATCTTCGGCAAAACGCCGAATGTGTGGTTGGCGCAGCATAGCGAATTACTTATCCCGGGTGGCAATGCACTGGCCGTAGCTGATGGTGAAGGTCGCAATAGCGTGTGGATGGCGGAGCGTGGGATGCAGGTTGACGCCTTTGATATTTCACCTATCGGTGTAGACAAAGCGCGTCAGCTTGCCCTAGCGGCGAAGGTAACTGTAAATTTCAACGTAAGTGATTGGGATGATTGGGATTGGCAACCTAATCACTATGATTTAGTGGTCGCCATTTTTATACAGTTTGCTGATCCGGAATCGCGCACACGTTTATTCAAACGGATGAAGGACAGTGTGAAACCGGGCGGCCTTATTTTGCTACAAGGTTATACGCCTAAGCAATTAGACTATAAAACCGGCGGGCCTCCACGGCTGGATCATTTGTATACCGAAGATTTATTACGTGCTGAATTTGCTGGCATGGACATCATCGAGCTAGAGAGCTACGAAGAAGTGCTGCGTGAAGGTACGCAGCACAGTGGGCAATCGGCACTCATTGGTTTAGTCGCTAAAAAAATCTAAGCAACTACTCATAAGGCCTTAAGTCTTACCGCGTATTCCCAGTCGGCTTAGCAAAGCACGATCGTCCTCGACTTCGGGATTACCGGTAACGAGCAATTTATCGCCATAAAAAATCGAATTCGCACCCGCCAGATAACACAGGATCTGAATACCCTCACCTAACTGACGCCGCCCCGCTGACAAACGCACGCGTGCTTTCGGCATGGTGATACGAGCCACTGCTATAGTGCGTACAAATTCCAACGGATCGAGTGCTTCTTGTTCAGCCAATGGCGTGCCTTCTACCGCGACTAAATGATTGATAGGCACCGACTCGGGATACGGATTTAAATTGGCTAATTGCGAGATCAGACCGGCACGTTGCTCACGCGTTTCGCCCATACCGACGATACCGCCGCAACATACTTTTAATCCCGCTTCGCGCACATGTTCTAACGTATCTAAACGGTCTTGGTAATCACGTGTACTAATGATGTCGCCGTAAAATTCAGGCGCCGTATCCAAATTGTGGTTGTAGTAATCTAAACCGGCATTGCGCAAACGCTCGGCTTGCTCTTCTTTCAGCATGCCTAAAGTAGCGCAGGTCTCCATGCCTAAGGCTTTAACGGCTTTGACCATATCTTCAACGGCGTCGAGATCACGATCTTTCGGTGCGCGCCAAGCAGCTCCCATACAAAAGCGTGTCGCGCCACTGTCTTTAGCAGCCTGCGCTGCTGCGACGACTTCTTCTACCGGCATCATTTTTTCCGCGGTTACACCGGTATCGTAATGCGCCGATTGCGGGCAATAACCACAATCTTCCGGACAACCGCCGGTCTTAATCGATAACAGCGTAGCCAGCTCAACTTCATTCGCATCAAAATGTTCACGATGTATTTTTTGTGCGCGCCACAGTAAATCATTAAACGGAAGCTCAAAAAGTTTCACTACTTCAGCCACAGGCCAAATATCGCGCGCAGCGGCCAAGGTCGCAATTTTGTGTCGAGCAGCGTGAAAGGTAATGGGTTGCGATGACATGCGTGAATCCTGTGTAAATAAAATCAGTAATTAAGTTTAATGACCACGTTTAAAAACTACGTTTGGTATCTATTTGGGCCAATATGCCAACTGCGAAAAATCCAACGCATCAACCGCTAACGCCGCAGACGGCACCGACATCCAAGGCAAGCTACCTAAGCAGGGTGCGGACAGACGCTCACGCAATGCTTCTATGTTGGCGGCCTGATGTGGCATCGCCGGATCAATCTGATTAACCACCCACCCTGCCAAGCGTAAACCTCGCGCTGAGATGGCCTCGGCGGTGAGTAATGCATGATTCAGACAACCCAGACGCAAACCAACCACGAGGATAACATCAAGCTGCAATCGCGCCGCGATGTCGGCCATGTTGGTCTGGGGTGTCAGTGGTACGCAAAAACCACCCACACCTTCAACGATGATGGCCTCTGTTTGAGCTCGGATCTGCTCGAAGGCCGTAAAAATAGTGGCGGGATCAATTTGCTGATCTTCCAGTGCAGCGGCTACGTGAGGCGCAGCAGGCTCTTTGAATAAATACGGGGCAATCAAATGCGAAGGCAAAGTCACGTTCGCCTCACCACTTAAGCGAGCAACATCCTCATTCCATAACGTGCCATCGCGCAGCTCCGCGCCCGCAGCTACGGGTTTCATTCCCGCCACCTTCAAGCCATGACTCGCCAGACTGCGAATCAACGCTGCCGATACTAATGTCTTACCCACATTCGTATCGGTTCCGGTGACAAAGTAATCCACTCTACTTGTCATGACTACGCTACCTCGAGTGCGTTAACTTGGGTGGCTAATTGCGCCACCTGATCATGCGTATGCGCCGCCGATAAAGTTACACGTAATCTCGCGGTACCTAAAGGGACCGTTGGTGGACGCACTGAGCCCACCCAAAAACCGTGCTCGCGTAATTGCTGCGCCGCTGCCATCGTGGGTGCGTTATCACCAATCAGCACCGGTTGTATCGGCGTCTCGGAGTCAAGCAGCTGCCAGTGCTTCAAATTGACGGCAGATTTCCATTGCGCGATACGTTCATTTAATACAGCGCGTCGGCGCGTACCCTCTTCGCTCGCAATTATTTGAAGACTCGTTAACAATGCATGCGCTAACGCAGGTGGCGATGCAGTGGAATAAATATACGGACGCGCGCGTTGTATCAACCATTCAACAATGGTCTCGTG
>JBEDHZ010000186.1:0-4802 GCA_041173845.1 Pseudomonadota bacterium | reverse complement strand
GAATACAAGTACTTTAATTTCGAATTTAATTACTTCTCAAGTTCAAAATATTATTGCTTGTATTCGCATTTGGTAGTTATGTGGTTTGGTGTTTTTTTTTGTCTAAAATTAGCGCAAATTTTTAAACAAATAAATTTTGGTTTGGATACTGTTCGATCAATCATACTTTTTTATCAACTACTGCTGTAACAGCGTATAAATTATTTTTGGAAATTTGATTTCCAAAAGGAACTCTTCTTCTCAAGCAATGCTCTGACACAAGCACTTGCGATTGATCCACTTTTCTATGGATCAAGAATTGAGAGGGAGAAAGCTTCATGTTTAATGTGTCAATGCGTCGGAAATTCATCCGACCTGCATCATGTATGGCGAGCGCTAGCGTCGTTCTACTTTTATCAGCGTGCGGCGGTGGTACCGGTACTGCCCAGTATGCAATCGATTCATCCGGCAATCTGACGTCGGCCAAAGCCACCACCACCATGGCTAATGGGGCGACTCAGACCACCACAATCAGTAGTACTCCATCAACGACAAGCGGTGGAACGAGCACGACGACCACAACAGGTTCTACATCTACGACGCCAGCCACTACTGGAACTACGACTGGTACCACAACAGGCACCACAACAGGCACTACCACGGGATCAACAACGGGTACAACTACCGGTACTGCGACGGGTACGTCAGCCGGTGCGGTGAGTCCTCTGGTGCCATTTGGTCAAACGGGTACCTTCACATTGACGTTTAACGATGAGTTTGACTCATTTAATACGGCTAAATGGAATGACGCGATTTGGTACGAGACGACGAATGCCACTAAAAACTATGTGGTATCGAATGGCACATTAAAAATTTGGCCTCAGCGCGATGCGACAGGTAAATTTTTTAATCGGACGATAGATACCGATGCTAAGTATTATCAAACTTATGGCT
The DNA here is from genome assembly GCA_041173845.1 of Pseudomonadota bacterium. Taxonomy (GTDB): domain Bacteria; phylum Pseudomonadota; class Gammaproteobacteria; order Burkholderiales; family Burkholderiaceae_D; genus Pernthalerella. The sequence goes on along the minus strand of JBEDHZ010000186.1, from coordinate 3,869 downwards.
ATTTCGAAATTGAAGCCAAGCTGCCAATAGGTAAGGGTACATGGCCTGCTTTCTGGTTGTTTAATCATATTGCTGCGCGTCGACCTGAAATCGATATTATGGAAGCGTATTCCGGTGGTGGTCCAAGTACAGGCTGGTCTGATGCGAATTTGCACCCCACGGCTTACGCACCTACAGTCTGGATTGATGCCGGTGTACTTGCAGGTACCAAGACGATTGTGACGCCTGACCTTTCCGCTGCGTTTCATAAATACGCTGTGAAATGGGAGGCTACAAAGCAGACGTTCTATTTTGACGGGAAAGTGGTTTACACCGTTAATGTTGCTATGCCAGATCCTATGTACATCATGCTTGACCTTTGGTATGGCAGTGCCAGCGGTGCTGCGGATGCGACTACGCCGGTAGGTATTACTAATTCATATGAAGTCAATTACGTTCGTGCATGGAAGCTGAGTTGATTGGTTTGAGTCGAATGAGTTGACTTGGTTGTTACGATGGATAGGATTGAAATATTAACCCTAACTATTGCTGGTTCAGTCTCTAGTAGTAACGAATGTTTTTTAAGGTCAGCCTGGTGCTGACCTTTTTTTGTTTTGTGCTAAGAATCGATTTATTGATTAGTTGGATGATGAATGATGCATACACTCATCTCATCGCGCTATATCTTTTCCGCAATCGCTGTTGGAATCACTGTTACCACTCTCAGTTTTAGTCTAACGCTATTCGCTGAGTCACGATTTCAAACGTATGTAGTCTCACCAACACCAACGTTGATTCAGGATGGTGTAGTAATTACCTTGGCTTGTGACCGAATTTATAGCGGAACATTACCGCTAGTTGGTAAGCAAAAAGTAACTGTGCGTCCTGCGCCCGGTTGCAAGACGGCGATGATCACACCCGCAGTTCCTGTTACGGGTTGGACTAAGCAAGGAAACATATGGTCGGCGGCTATTAAATTCGAGCCGCGCATGGTTCAAGTGGGTGCTGCCTTCGTAGCTCTCGCTCATGAGCCTAATGATCCGCAGACTTGGTACGCAGGCGAAGGCAAGGGACGAGATACAGTACAAGTTCAAGAATTTAATCATGATTTGCGCGGAGCGACGATAGTCTGGCGTGCAGAGGATTGGTTGATTCTTGCTCAAACGATTGCAGACAATGATCGTGGTTTATTACGAATTTCTCAGTTACCGGATGAAGATTTTAAATTTCCAGCTAAGACAGCGTTTTACCTGGAAGGCCAGCGGTGGATGCTGAACTCTCCGGGTGAATGGATTTATCAGCAAGGACGTTTATTTGTTTGGCCGGAAGATGGCCTCTCTCCCGAAGGTAGAACCTGGGCGGTATCGCGCAGCGTAGGGATTGATGCGCATGCTTCGTCAAGTATTCGGATTGAAGGCATCACGCTTTTTTTAGCCACGCAAGGTATTGATGGTAGTGAGACACGTGATTTGACTGTCGTTGATACGCACATCATTCATTCTGAAGAAGACGCTATCGTGATCGGTGGTGCGGGCATGCGAATTTCACGCATTAAAGTAGATGGCACGGTACAAAATGGTCTGCGTGCGATGGATGATGCAACGGATGTTCGTATTCTAGATAGTCTGATTCGGGATACAGGCATGCTAGGCATGCCTAAACGATCGAAGGGCGCCATAGTATTTGAGCAAGCTCGTGGTCATGTTATTGAGCGCAATTCCATTCAGCGTTCAGGATACTTGGGGATTCGTGTATTTCGTGATGCTGTTGTCGACCACAATCACATTGATCAAGTATGTTTACGAATGACAGATTGCGGCGGTATTTATACAGCTGCACGCGATCGTTTACCTTTGCGTACCCGTATTGAAAACAATCGCATTAGTAATGTACAGGGCCGCTGGTCGTATGCTATTTACCTGGATGACTTTGCGAATGGTGTGGTGGTGAATAAAAATCAAGCTATCACTAATTCCAGTGGCATGCAGTTACATGATGGCTTTGCTAATTTAATTAGCGGTAATCTGTTTAAAGACAGTGCTTATCAACACATACTTTTTAATGAGACTTCTCGGTCGAGTGCTCTGTATGGTAATCAGTTGAGTGGAAATCAGTTTGAATCTCTACCGGGCGTTCCGGTATTTAGATTGTGGAGTGGTCGGGGTGGTGAACATTTGTCACGATTTGCGAGTTTTACCCATAACCGTTACGCAGGCAATTCAGATCAATTTGCTCAGCTAGAAGGCACAGGTATTGTGAGTCGGGATGAATGGGTGAGGCGTATGGACGATGCGAATCCCGAATTTATTTCAACGGGATCGCTTCCACAGCTGCCCGGGAAGCGCTAATAAAAATAGTGTATTCGTTACGAGATAACGACAACCTAATCGCTGGGGTTCCATCGCAAGACGGTATAGCCACTCAAGTCCGGCACGTTGCCAGCTTTTGGGAGCGCGCGCTAAGGTTCCTGCGTGATAGTCAAACGCAGCCCCTACGCCTATCATCACTATGGGTAATCGTTGTCGATGAGTCGCCATCCATTTTTCTTGTTTAGGGCAGCCTAGCCCAACAAAAAGTATTCGTGCACCTGAGGATGAAATCAGCGCTATTAGTTCATCGTCTTCCTTTGCAGTCAAAGCACGAAAGGGCGGTGATAACTGACCCGCTAGTGGTAATTTTGGAAAAGCAATGCATAGTTTTTTTTCTAAGTGATTCAATGTGGATTCTGTACTACCGAGCAGGAATACCGATATCTGTAAACGTTCTGATGCGCTCAAGAGCTTCCACATTAAATCGGGCCCGTTGATGCGCTGTTGAGTAGGCCATCCGATTTTTCTCATGAGCCAGGCCAGCGGGGCGCCGTCAGGTGTGCGCATGTCGGCAGACTGCAACGCTTTTTTTAACGCTGAGTCAGCTTTAGCGCTGATCACGGAATGCACATTGCAAGCACACACAACGCGTGATCGTGTTTCCTGAGTCCATTGCATGATGGTCGATACCGCTTGTTCCCAGGAAAGCGCATGAATGGATATTCCGAATAGATCAGCAGAATCGTTAGACATAGCCAATGTGTATGGTGATATAAGTAAGGCAGTAATTAAAGCGCACTGTCAGCGTTGTGTCGCTGATGCCTCGCAAAACTTGAAGCATCGATTGCGCTGAAGATAGCGCATTCCACCCACAGAGAGAAAATTCATGTTTCCCACCTTGCTTGAGCAGGCGATGCAGCATTGCCGAGAACGAATGCGGGAAGCCTTTGCAGACTTTAGCAAGCACGAACTTAAGCAAAAAATATTACTACTCGATCAGATCGATCAATTACCAGCCCCTGAAAAAGTGCACCTACCGTATCGCGATCTTTCATTTGATTGGGTGGCCTGTCACGAATTGATTGAACAATACACGACCCATGAGCGGCAAGTCCGGCTGTTGCGCGAATTACTGCGTGTCTCACGTAAGGGTATATTTATTTCGACGGCCAATCGTTATCATCCATTTGATATTAAAGCGTTGGTCGATGTATTGCCGGGAAAGCCAAGCTGGAAGCTAGGCCACGTTCGCATCATCGGCCTTAAAGCGTATTATTTTTTGATGATCTGGAAAGCAGGGTACGAGCCTGAGCGTGTTAGTGCAGATACGGCAAAACCTATGCTTCAATCAGAGCTAACTCCATCGTCAACTAGCTAGGTATAAACAGGCTATTTACAGGCTGATGTTTTATTTAATGCAGCGATAGCTGTGGCGGAATACCTTCGCAGTATCTTAATACCAACTGTAGGTTATCAACGCGACGTTCAGGCGGTATCCATTCGCCTACTTCAATTAAAAAATCATCTAAGGTTTGCCACAGATCGAGGCTGTCTATATCTTTGCTATGGCACCAAAGATGA
>JBEDHZ010000185.1:0-4505 GCA_041173845.1 Pseudomonadota bacterium | reverse complement strand
TCCTATAGTAACAGTGCTATTACTTTGTGGAGTTAGTGTAAGATTGTTTTGTGAGGCACCACTTCTAATACGCGCGCTAAACGTCGATCTGCTTCGGCCCGTGGCAAGCCTAATACTTCACAAGAGAGTCGAAGATTCTCTTCTACCGTAAAAGTTGGAAACATCGCGCGATCTTCTGGGGCATAGCCAATCCCATATTCCGTACGTTTATGCCCAGGCACTTTGCTCAAATCATGTCCGTCAATAGAAATGCTGCCGGATGAAAGCGGCAACAAGCCCATGATGGCGCGTAGCAGCGTAGTCTTACCTGCGCCATTCCGACCTACAACGGCAAGTAACTGGCCGGGTTTAAATTCAGTCGTTATATCGCGCAGTACGGTAATGCCTGCAATGCGCGCGCTAGCGTTATCGATTTTTAACATGTCACTCTCCGATCACGTTTTTGCGGATTTCAGGATCGGCCAATACTTTTTCCGGCGTGCCATCCGCAGCAATACGGCCTGCAATCCAGGCGGCGACGCGAGTGGAATATTGCGAGACGATATCAACATCATGTTCGACAAAAATGGCGGTTACCTTTTGTGCATCTAGCGCATTCATGATGGTCTTCATCAAACCGTGTTTTTCATCAGTCGACACACCGGAGGTCGGTTCATCAAGAATGAGTAAACGCGGTTTCATAATCAGTGCCATCGCTATATCTAGCAATTTACGCTGACCTTCGGGCAAGGCACCCGACGATTCGTCGGCACGCTTATCTAAACCCACCATCGTCAATATGCGTTCGACCTCATCGTCGTCAACCGCCTTTGCCAAAGGCGTCCACAGGCCCAGACGGTTGCGCTTGCCCGCCGCAGCAATGCGAATACAGTCGCGTACAGTGTGTTCAGTAAATAGTTGTGGCAGTTGGAAAGAACGCACCATGCCACGCAACGCAATCGCGCGTGGTGAGAGTTCAGTAACGTCTTTACCTTCGAAGAAAACGCGACCCGCCTGTGGTCTAATCAAGCCGGTGCAGATGTTAATGAAGGTCGTTTTACCGGCACCGTTTTGTCCAATAACGGCTAAGCGTTCACCTTCATTCAGAGAAAAATCGATATGGTCTGCGACCACCACAGCGCCAAAAGCCAGCTGCAGATCGTTTGTTTGTAATAGCGGCGTACTCATACTTCCTCCCGCTTAGAAGTGGTTCTCTCTTCAAGCATGGCGGAGATTCCGCGCGGCGCCAGAAACACCATCGCGATCAACACAAAACCCAACACCATCTGCCATGCACCGGTGAGGTAGGCGGCGGCGAACAACTTAACGAATTCAAAAATGCCCGCGCCAATGAATGCACCCACAGGATGTCCCACGCCACCCAAAATAGCGACGAAGACGATCTCGCCCGAGCGAACCCAGTACCCCATTTCAGGAGTGACCAAGCCTTGCGCAATGGCGAAGATGGCACCCGACAATCCGCACAGCGTGGCTGAGATGATGTAGCCAATCCAAAGCGTTTGATAAGCAGAGATACCCACATACTCAAGACGAGTTTCGTTGGTTTTAATCGCGGCGAGCGCCTGCCCTGCTACGGAACGCAGGTAGCGTTGCACTAACCACCCTGAGAGTAATGCCAACGCGACTCCCACCACCAACAGCACACTTTCAAAGGCATCCCGTTCGAGATTCATACCAAAAAATGGTGCGCGTTCCAGACGCAAACCATCCGTGCCACCTGTGACGTTAAAAAACTTACCCAGCGCTGCGAACAGAACCATGGACAAAGCTAAGTTCAGCATGCCAAAGAAAATAGCGCGATAACGAACCACAAAGGAGCCCACTACGACACCAAGTACTACTCCCGTTGCAGCGCCAACCGCTAACAGCCAGGCGCTATCCATGTGCGTCCATTGTCTGGATACAAATGCGACGGCATAACCACCGGCACAGACAAACATCGCGTGTCCAAATGAAATCTGACCCGAGATAATCAAAATCGAGATGCCTAAGGCAGCTATACCAAACGCCGTACCCAAAATTAAAGGTGTTTTAATCCACGGCAGAGCAACTGGCAGCAGCAAAGCGACGAGCGCTAATAAGATGACGACAATTTTCGCGCGGTTCATCACACTCTCCTTGACTGCGCGACGGAAAACAATCCCTGCGGCCTGAACAGCAATACCAGCACCATGATCAGGAAAGGAATTAAGACTTCAAGCTCTGGGAGTAAATACACAGTGAACGATCGCGCTAGGCCAATCAAAATCGCAGCGACTAATGCTCCTTCGATTTGACCCAGACCAGCAGTTGCTACCACTGCAAAAGATAAAACGATCATCTCGCCGCCTATACCCGGCACCCACGAGACAGTTGGCGAAGCTAATGCGCCAGCTAATGCGCCAAGAATAGAACCCACTACAAATGTCAGCAGCGATATTCGTTTTACATTGATACCAAGTGCAGTCGATATTTCACGGTTATGCGATACCGCGACTATCTGCCGACCTATGCTGCTTAATTTAAGGAAGCTACGCAAGGCAACGAACACAACTAAAGCGACACCCGGTACCACCATCAATTGGTAGCGTGTATAGGTAATGCCTAGGACATCTGCGGTACCTAAATAGTTGACGATATCGGAAACAAAGTAAGGTTGCGTACCCCATACCAAGCGCTGCAAATCTTCAAAAATCATGAAGGCTGAAAACGTAATCAGCAATTGAAGAATCGGATCTTTGTTATAGATGTGCTGCATCAGCGAGGTTTCCATCAGCGCGCCGAACACACAACCAACGATGATTGCTGCCAAGGGAAGTATCAAGAGTGACCACGCCGGAGAAGCGCCATGAGCAGTGGCCCATAGCCCCAGGGTGGCGGCCATGTAGCCACCTAGCGCATAAAAGCTACCATGCGCCATATTCACAATATTCATCACGCCAAACACGAGCGTCATGCCCAGCGCAACCAAGAAAAGCAAAGCGGCGTAGGACAAGCCGTCCAACACCGCCAAAATATAAATGTCCTGAGACATAGCCGTCTTTCAAATACCGTCAGAGTAAAAGCAATACGTTCTGTCACACCAAAGACGGCATGACAGAACCATGACTACCACAGCCTAAATTAGTTGATCTGTTTAAAGCGTGGGTTGTTGATCAATTCAGGTTTAACTGTTTTGACCCACTCAGGTGATTTTTGACCTACTGGAGTGCTGATCAAATCAGCGGGATAAATCGTGATTTTTTCTAACACTGGAAAGTTGTAGCCTGCCACTTTGCGTGTCACGCCCAACAGTTGATCTTCCAAGCCTTGTCCATCTTCACGAATTTTTACCGTGCCAGTTAGACCACGGAACTCAAGACCACGCATAGCATCGGCCACTTGTTCCGTCGAAGGCCATTGACCTTTGTTGGCTTTGATCGCTTTTTGGTAGCCCGCAACTAAACCATCCAGCGCCTGCACCATATGGAACACAGGATAGATAGGATAGGCGCCGGTTTTTTCCTGAAATTTCTTAGTGAAGTTTTTCAGCTTCGGTTCATCTTTGTATTGTGGATGTAAAAAGTAGTGGTCACCACGTGCGCCCACAATCACACCATCGGGTAAGGCCGTGCCTAAGCGCTCGAGTGAACTCTCAGCCAAAGGCAAAACCAAAAGCGATGACTTCATTAAACCGCGTTGTGACGCTTGGCGAACAAACGTGTCCAAATCTCCGCCCCACGAGGTCGACAAAATTACATCGGGATGCAATGCCTGCAAACGACTGATCTCGGTCGAGTAATCGGTTGCGCCAAATTTTGGAAACAGCTCAGCAACGATTTTCACATCGGGTTTGAGTGCGAGCAGCGCATTACGGAACAACTCCCATGAATCACGACCCCATGCGTAATCTTGATTCATCACCGCGATTGTTTTCATATCCGGTTTGGTTTTCAAGAGATAGAGCACTGTCGACATCATCTCGATGGTGGCGTTCGCTTGTGTGCGCGTCACATACCGATAGCGCTTCTCTTCTAGAACTTTTTCGGTGCCGCAGTCCCACAAAATATTCAACACTTTTAAATCTTCAGCCACGGGGGCAATGATGTTGCAGTTGCCACTAGAGACAGCAGACAGCATTACTTTTGTGTCTGTCTCCTGAACGACGCGACGATACTCAGACAAAAGCTTGTCTGCACCCACGCCTTCATCGATGTAGGTTGGAACAATCTTCACACCGTTAATGCCACCAGCAGCATTGAGCTGCTCGATGTACAAATCAGCTGCTGCCTTACCGGGCACACCAAACACCGACGCAGGGCCTGAAAGAAATGTTGTGATGCCAACTTTCAGTTCAGTAGGCTTGCTTTGCGCGAGCGCACCCGATACAGCTAGCGCAGTAATTGCACCGGCAAAAATCCGGGACAGTGTTTTGATTTTCATATTGAGGTCTCCGATGAAAAAATCATTTCAACTAATTGATTTAGAACGTTGTTTGAAATTCGGTGAGGATATTATTCAATGTCGAAGCAAGGCATGCTGTTAAC
>JBEDHZ010000184.1:0-4595 GCA_041173845.1 Pseudomonadota bacterium | reverse complement strand
AAATTAGTCTCTCAAGGGTCTTTTTTTCATAAGAATAACGTCATTCCATAGTATAAGACCAGAAATAAAAAAGCCGGCAGCGCGACGCTGCCGGCAAACTTACTAGAGACAAACAACTACCTCGTTCACATCAAAACAACATCATCAATAGGTGCTTGTAGCCGGACTATCCTAGCAACTCAGCACTTCTGCTCCATCTTGCAGGACTTATAAACTTCGTCGGCCTCAACGACACCCTCACACGCTTCTTTGACATTGATCTTTGCATTTCTACATGCTGTACCTAAAGCGACCATAGAATCGCTCGCGGCATTTTTCATATCGCAAAAATAGTCTTGCTGTTTTTTAGCATCGGCACATGTCCCGACACGTGTTTTTTTCTCACCGTGGTGATCGGCAAAAGCAGCTGTTCCTATCATCAGCAGCAAGGCGGTCATTAGCGGCGCGAGCTTCAGGGACTTCATCGTGTACCCTCCTTCATAACGTGCAACTCTATTTTTCTTTTGAATGCGGATGCCGCTGCTGCGACATCCGCCTGCTTACGGCTGACCTTCTATCAGGTTTAACCGAACGAGCGACCTTCTTTGGCGATGTAGCCATAAGCAGCATTACTACGCTCGCCACCCATAGCCAGATACTCCGCCTTCATCTTCGCAATCATGTCGTTATTGAAGGGGTTAGCGAGTGCATCCGCCGCCATCTTCTGCGCATCCAGCTTGTAGAGCTTGGCCGAATTGAGACCGAAGATTTTGTTCTTGACTGTACCGCGACCATCACCCAGAGGAATCTTCCAACCTTGACTCTTCATGATGCTCTCTGGGATTTCCAAGCGACGCATCGCTTCGATCTGCCATTGAGGTGAACCGTACCAGACAGAGTCTGTACCCCAAACAACACGGTCTGGACCCATCAAGTTGACCAACTGACCAACGAAGGCTGAGCAGAACTTCGGATCGGTAACGGCTGTCGAAGCAAACACCGAACCCAATTCAGCGTACACGTTGTTAACGCCAAACTTCTCTGGAATACGTGCCAGATCGGTTGACCACTGGATGTAGCCGTTCTTCTCGAACTGAGCCATTTCCATATCAGGCTTATCAGCCAGCCATGGACGCAGCGCTGCGTGATAAATCACGAAGTTCATCTTCGGCCAGTCTTTAGCGGCTTTACCAAGATCGTTCACGGTTGCATGCTCCCACGTACCGGCGAACGCCTTCTCGTAGTCACGCGGCATCAAGCCTTTGTGAATACAAATCGTGTTGATACCGGATTTGAGTGCCTTCTCGTAGAACGGATACATCAGCTTCTCATCATCGAGACGCCATGCGTACTTGGAAGGACCGAACGGATCACCAATCGTGTAGGACTTCCAGGAGACTGGATGAAGTTCTTCGATAGCACGATCCACTTCATCCATCCAATTAGGATATTTTGGTGTGATGATGGAGTGACCCAGCATACGAACACTACCTGCCATCTTGTTCACTGAACGGCACGCATTTTGAATCGCATCATTGGAGAGTAACCACCAGTTTGGATCATCGAACGGAGCACCGGAGAGCAGCGACACCGACGTATCCGAATCAAGGAAGATCTCCTTGAGATAGTTATCCATCTTATAGCGGGATAAATTCGTTGGGATGTTATTGATGTTCTTGTTAACACCCGCGCCTTCAGCCCACTTGGTCAGACCCAACAGGCCTTCTTCTTTGAAATCATCGCGAATGAAGTGAGTTTGGTCATCGAAAATAAACTGACCTTTGTACTTCGCTTTGCGATCGCCTGCTGCATCCAAGTTCTTCGCTTCTGCCTCGTCTACCTCAAAGACATTACCGTAAACTTGATTCATCGCGATAAAGGCAGTGGCCATACCAGCCGACGTTGCCAAGAACTGACGACGCGTCATGTTGTGACGCTTGGCTTCTTTATCAGCCATTTCCTTAATTAGGAATTCGACCTTACGTTGCTTCTCAGTTTGTGGCAGCGGATTGTATTCGCCGTTCGACACCATTTGTGTCGGAATCGGAGAGCGGAATGCGGACTCGTCTGCAGGTAAACATTCTGCAAACTCTCTATCAGTCATTGAAACACCAAATGGCCTTTGTTTATCTGTCATTTTTGTCTCCTGTATTTTTGAACGACCCAGTCCAACTGAACTGGACGACATTTTTGCCTGGGGTTACTGCTGCTGCCGGATGGCAGTCCGCCCTTAAAGGTCGAACCACGATCAATATTGCAATTGACGTGCCAACGACGCCACTCCTACAACGCCGTACGGAATCATCGCGCAAGGACTTGAATCAGAATGTATTTTTGAATTTTCATGTTGCGACGCAAAGGAAAAAATAGGTGAGCTAGATGCTCAGAGTAGACAACTGTCACACACAGCACTGTGACAGCTGTAACACCATCAGAAGAGCGGTGGTACTTACTGCGGGTGTTCGATACCGTGCCGCTTCATACGGCGGTATAGCGTCATACGAGAAATACCCATGGCATTAGCGGCAGCAGTAACATTCCATCGTGCTGAACGAAGCTGCGCGATTAACTCACTCGCCTCTAGGCTATTTAATGAGAGATCTTGAAACGATATACCCTCTGAATGGGTGTCATTGGGTGGTGTACTCAAATATTCCGGTAAATCAATTAAAGTTATCTGATTATCACGACAGACCGCTGAGGCAAACTCAATCACATTACGCAATTCACGCAAGTTACCCGGCCAGCTGTGAGCTAGTAATGCGGCTCTAGACTCAGTGTCTAAGGTTGGCGCAGGCTGATCAGACGATTTACTACCATGCAGTGCGATTACGCGATCAATAATCCAGGATAAATCTTTGCGCTCGCGCACCGGTGGTAATGTAAAGTGCGCACCACTTAATCGGTAATACAAATCATCTCTGAATGCGCCCTCTCTCACCAACGACTCAAGCGCGCAATGCGTCGCTGCGACGACTCGTATATTAACTTCGACCGCACGCGTAGCACCCACCGGCAGCACTTCTTTTTCTGAAAGTACGCGCAACAAACGTGCTTGCAGTGGCTTGGGCATATCGCCTATCTCATCCAAAAAAAGTGTGCCGCCATCTGCTTCTTGAATTAAGCCACGCTTACCCTTGGGCGAAGCCCCGGAAAAACTTCCAGGCGCATAACCAAACAATTCACTTTCTATCAGAGTGTCTGGTATCGCAGCACAGTTAACGGGTATGAAGGGTCCATTACGTCGTTCACTACTTTGATGAAGCGCTTTAGCAAAATATTCTTTGCCGCTACCCGTCTCACCCGTCACTAAAATACTAATAGGCGAGTTAATCAAACGTGCAGCACGCGAAATCTGGCGATCTAATAAAGGATCGCCGCCAGAAAGTGCTGCTAATGGCTCCGGAGTGGGAGGCTCAATGCGTGCTCGAGCGGCTTCCAAGGATGAACGTGCGGGGGCCAGCGCTGACAAAAAAACTAGCTTTTGTGTACCGCTAATCATTAAGGCTCGACGATCGACTGGCTGCACCGCCACAAATCGATGAAGATCGTCGGTACATAGATTCAGGAGCGTATCGATACGACGACCAATTAGCTCCTGCGGGGTGTCTCCAAAAATCAACTGCGCGCGTCGATTATGCCCAATGACTTTACCTGACGCATCAATAGCGATGAGGTATTCGGGACTTACTTCTAAAAATTCTGGCGCTGTAGATAATCTAAGTATCCATTCATGACGGAAACGATGAAGAAAGTAGGCATTTTCAATTTGATGAGAATACATGCGCACCAGTTGTAATGCCAGATGCTGACTTTCTTTTTGACCTGGTGATGTTAGTGCTGAAATATCTAACACCGCTTTCATATCTCCCATCGCATCATAGATAGGTGCAGCAGTGCAAGTCAGTGGAATATGCGTGGCATCGAAATGATCGCCCTGATGGACCGTCAATGCTTGACCGGTGCTGATACAGGTACCTACGCCACAAGTACCGGCATTGATTTCACTCCAATCAGATCCCAGATATAAGCCCGCTTTTCTCAGGCTGGGATCAAGCTGTAAGTCGCCAATAAAATCGACCGTTACGCCGCGCGCATCGGTGAGCAAAACCACGTAACCCAAACCAGCGACTTGGTGATAAAGGGTTTCGAGGCCATGACGTGCAATATGGAGAAATTCTTCGATCTGATCTTGGCGCTCCCGAATTTGCTGCTGGGGCAGGATGATCGCTTCTTGCATGCGGGTAGGATCGAGTTTGTGTTCATGCACACAGCGCATCCATGAATCACGAATGATTTCATCATGCAGCAATGCAGATGGTGTTTGCTTAGCCTTCTCAGCCACTTGCATCACTGTCTCAATGTGGTGCCTCTGCTCCGCGTGCATCTCGCCTCCCATGAACATTTTTGTTATGGCAGTCTGTCTTGCGCAGACTTTTAATTTATAGCTCTAATTTTTATATTGCCTTTTTATTCTTATCGTATTGGAAAACATATCACTTAATTTCTTCCTGATTATGGTCTAATTTTCTTGAAGAAAGAAAGGATTAAAACGCTAAATAAAAGGTTTTATGACTGTAGATTGAAGGCGACCGCGATATGCAAATCTATGCTGC
>JBEDHZ010000183.1:0-4598 GCA_041173845.1 Pseudomonadota bacterium | reverse complement strand
CAAGAACGCTGGCTCCACCAAAATGTTTGATATTGCAGAGCGTTTAGAAACAGTGATGTGGGACGTGAAAAAAATGTTCCCTAATCTGGATTGGTTCTCAGCCGTGTCGTATCACATGATGGGCGTACCTACAGCCATGTTTACTCCGCTGTTCGTTATTTCGCGTACATCCGGCTGGGCAGCACACATTATTGAGCAACGCATCGATAACAAAATTATTCGACCCAGTGCAAATTATGTCGGGCCAGAAGATTTGAAATTTGTGCCTATCGCTAAACGTAAATAATTAATCAATAACGACAGGGAATACGACGTAAAACGTATTCCCTGATTTTTTACTCTTTTTGACTTTGCCTCAACACATGAATACTGCACACCGAAAGTCCCTGCCGGGCACCGCACTGGATTACTTTGATGTTCGCGCAGCGGTGGATGCCATTGCGCCAGGCGCTTTTGAAAAGCTACCGTATACCTCACGTGTGCTGGCTGAAAATCTCGTGCGTCGCTGCGATCCATCAGCGCTCACCGCATCCCTAAAACAGCTAATCGAACGTAAGCGCGATTTAGATTTTCCGTGGTATCCGGCGCGAGTGGTGTGTCACGATATTTTGGGTCAAACGGCGTTGGTTGATTTGGCAGGCTTGCGTGATGCGATTGCCGATCAAGGCGGTGATCCGGCTAAGGTGAATCCGGTCGTGCCGGTGCAATTGATTGTTGATCATTCGCTAGCAGTGGAGTGTGGTGGTTTTGATCCTGAGGCATTTACTAAAAATCGTGCGATTGAGGATAGACGTAATGAAGATCGTTTTCATTTTATCGATTGGACAAAACACGCATTCAAAAACGTAGACGTTATCCCGCCGGGTAACGGCATCATGCATCAAATTAATCTTGAGCGTATGTCACCGGTGATTCAAGTGCAAGACGGTGTCGCGTATCCCGATACCTGTGTCGGTACGGATAGTCATACACCGCATGTCGATGCACTGGGTGTGATCGCTATTGGTGTCGGTGGTTTGGAAGCAGAGAATGTGATGTTGGGTCGCGCATCGTGGATGCGCTTACCCGATATTATTGGCGTTGAATTATCGGGTAAACCTCAACCTGGTATTACAGCGACCGACATTGTTCTTGCACTCACAGAATTTTTACGCAAATCAAAAGTCGTTGGCGCGTATCTGGAATTTTATGGCGCGGGCTCACGAGCATTGACGTTAGGCGATCGCGCTACCATCTCCAACATGGCACCGGAATACGGCGCTACCGCAGCGATGTTTGCGATTGATGAGCAAACGATCAGCTATCTCAAACTGACTGGTCGCACGGATGAGCAAGTGAAGTTAGTTGAGACTTACGCTAAGCAAGCGGGTCTGTGGGCAGACACTTTGCAAAAAGTTGAATACGAACGCGTGCTCACATTTGATTTGTCTGGCGTGGTGCGCAATATGGCTGGCCCATCGAATCCTCATGCGCGTGTAGCGACATCGGAGTTGGCAGCAAAAGGGATTGCAGGTAAATGGGAAAACGTACCGGGTCAGATGCCCGATGGAGCTGTCATTATCGCAGCGATTACGAGCTGCACCAACACATCGAATCCACGTAACGTGATTGCGGCAGCTCTGTTAGCACGCAATGCCAACAAGCTGGGGCTAGTGCGCAAGCCTTGGGTGAAATCATCGCTGGCACCAGGATCGAAAGCGGTGACTATGTATCTGGAAGAAGCTGGCTTGATGGGCGATTTAGAAAAGCTGGGCTTCGGTGTGGTGGCTTATGCATGCACATCCTGTAATGGCATGTCAGGTGCGCTGGATCCGGTGATTCAAAAAGAAATCATCGATCGTGATTTATATGCGACGGCTGTGCTGTCGGGTAACCGAAATTTTGATGGCCGTATTCATCCGTATGCCAAGCAGGCATTTTTAGCATCGCCACCCTTAGTCGTAGCGTATGCGATTGCAGGCACGATTCGTTTTGATATTGAAAAAGATGTATTAACGGTCGTGAATGGCAAAGAAATTCGCCTCAAAGATATTTGGCCGACAGATGAAGAGATTGATGCCATCGTTAAATCTAGCGTCAAGCCAGAACAATTCCGCAAGGTGTACGAACCGATGTTTGCGATTCAGGCCGATGCAGGTACCAAAGTCAGCCCCTTGTATGAATGGCGTGGTCAATCAACCTACATTCGTCGCCCGCCGTATTGGGAAGGTGCTTTAGCAGGTGAGCGTGGCTTAAAAGGTATGCGTGCGTTGGCGGTATTGGGTGACAACATCACTACCGATCATTTGTCGCCATCGAACGCCATCTTGCTCGACAGTGCAGCCGGTGAGTACCTCGCCAAAATGGGCTTGCCGGAAGAAGACTTCAATTCATATGCAACGCATCGCGGCGATCACTTAACAGCGCAGCGTGCCACCTTTGCGAATCCGACGCTGATCAATGAAATGGCTGTCGTTGATGGAAAAATCCAAAAAGGATCATTAGCGCGTATCGAACCGGAAGGTAAAGTCACGCGTATGTGGGAAGCAATTGAAACCTACATGGACCGCAAACAGCCGTTGATCATTATTGCTGGTGCCGATTATGGACAAGGCTCCTCGCGCGACTGGGCTGCCAAGGGAGTGCGTTTGGCTGGTGTTGAATCCATTGTTGCTGAAGGCTTTGAGCGTATCCATCGCACCAATTTGATTGGTATGGGAGTGTTGCCGCTCGAATTTAAAGCAGGTGTCGATAGAAAAAAACTCGGCATCGATGGAACTGAAACCTACGATGTCGTCGGTGAGCGCAAGCCGCGCGCTGATCTGACACTCATCATTCACCGTAAAAATGGTGAACGCGTTGAGGTTGCCGTTACCTGCCGCTTAGATACGGCTGAAGAAGTTTCGATTTACGAAGCAGGTGGTGTGCTGCAACGCTTCGCACAAGATTTTCTGGCTTCGACAAAGGCGGCTTGATCATGGCACACGCTCCCCAAATTAAAGTCGCCGCCACCTATATGCGTGGTGGTACCAGTAAAGGTGTTTTTTTTCGTCAGCAAGATTTGCCTGAAAGCGCTCAACAACCCGGAGCAGCGCGTGACAAATTATTGATGCGCGTGATTGGTAGCCCCGATCCGTATGGCAAACAAATTGACGGCATGGGCGGTGCTACGTCGAGTACTAGCAAGTCAGTGATTCTGTCAAAAAGTACGCGCCCTGATCACGATGTTGATTATTTATTTGGTCAAGTGTCGATTGATAAGGCGTTCGTTGATTGGAGTGGCAATTGCGGCAATCTGTCAGCCGCGGTGGGTCCTTTTGCGATTAGTAACGGTTTAGTGGATGCGAGCCGCGTACCGAAAGACGGTGTCGCTATCGTTCGTATCTGGCAAGCTAACATCAGCAAAACTATCATTGCACATGTGCCTGTGGTGAATGGCGTTGTGCAAGAGACCGGTGATTTTGAACTCGATGGTGTGACATTTCCCGCTGCCGAAGTACAACTGGAATTCATGGATCCAGCTGCCGAAGAAGATGGCGCTGGTGGTGCGATGTTTCCTACCGGTCGCGTTGTCGATCAACTTGAGGTACCTGGCGTGGGTACCTTAACTGCGACAATGATTAACGCAGGGATTCCCACCATTTTCGTGAATGCTCAGGAAATTGGTTATACCGGTACAGAGCTGCAAGAAGCGATTAACAGCGATCCAAAAGCGTTAGCGATGTTTGAATTGATTCGTGCGCATGGAGCGCTGCGCATGGGTTTGATAAAAACCTTGGAGGAAGCAGCGCAGCGTCAACACACCCCCAAGGTAGCGTTCGTCGCTCAATCTGCGGATTACATTTCTTCTAGCGGAAAACAGGTCAAAGCAGGGGATATTGATTTGCTGGTGCGCGCACTTTCTATGGGTAAACTGCATCATGCGATGATGGGTACGGCAGCGGTCGCAATAGGTACCGCCGCAGCTATTCCAGGTACTTTAGTGAATGCTGCCGCCGGCGGTGGAGCGCGTAGTGCAGTTCGTTTTGGTCATCCTTCCGGAACCTTGCGTGTGGGTGCTGAAGCAGTCAACAGTAACGGCGACTGGAGCGTGACCAAAGCTATTATGAGTCGCAGTGCGCGCGTGCTGATGGAAGGGTGGGTCAGGGTGCCGGGTGATGGTTTTTGAAGAAGGTAGATAAGTAGTTAGCTAAGTAGGTAGCAGTCGATACATAAAAAAATAAGGTGGGGGACGCGGCATGGATTACAACGAGTTTTATCAACAATCAATCGATGATCCGGAAACGTTTTGGGGTGCACAAGCAAAACGTATTGAGTGGCGCACGCCGCATTCCCGTGTGCTGGATTATTCCAAACCACCTTTTTCTAAATGGTTCGTCGGTGGTGAAACTAATCTTTGTCACAACGCGATAGATCGATGGGTCGATAAGCAAGGTGACCAGACTGCGCTGATTGCTATTTCAACCGAAACTCCCGACGCTGCACCCGTAGAAAAAACCTGGAGCTTCCGCGAGCTACAGCGAGAAGTCGAGCGTACCGCCGCCATTATGCAATCGCTGGGAGTCGGCAAGGGCGACATGGTATTGATTTACATGCCCATGATTGCTGAAGCTACGTTT
>JBEDHZ010000182.1:0-4641 GCA_041173845.1 Pseudomonadota bacterium | reverse complement strand
GGCGGGCCTTCATACGTCCACAGAGTTAATTGCATGCGGCCTCCGATGCGAGATCCGTTGCCTTTAACGACGCACGCTTATCCAAACCTAATTTACCTTTTCGCACAAACGTACGCGCAAACAACTCTGCTAAATCTGCACTTTGCTCGTAACCATGCACAGGCGAGAACACTAATTCAATCGCCCACTTGGTATTAATGCCTTCCGCTTCTAGCGGATTGGCTAATCCTAGTCCACACACCACGATGTCGGGCTGAATAGCGCGGCAACGATCGAGTTGTTTTTCGACGTCTTGACCTTCCGACAGCGAAGTACCTGAAGGCAGCATCGCTAATTCATATTTCAAATGCTCACGATGTAAATACGGCGTGCCCACTTCGGTTAACTGCATACCTAATTCACGCGCCAAGAAACGTGCAAGAGGAATTTCAAGCTGAGAATCCGGGAAAAAGAAAATGCTCTTACCCTGTAATTTTTCGCGATGTCTTTCCAGCGCACGCGTTGCGCGATCACGCGAAGGCTGAGTGACTTTGTCAAACACCTCTGCGCTCACACCAAACATATTCGCTGCGACTCGTAACCACTCGGTGGTGCCTTCCACACCAAACGGAAACGGCGCAGGTAAATATTTAGCACCTCGGCCTTCTAAGGCCCGTGCTGTATCCGTTAAAAACGGCTGCGCTAATAAATAGCGTGTGTTTTCACCAATGGCTGGCATCGCCTTCGATGAGCGCGGCGGGAAAAACTGCACGTTCTCGACACCCATCGCTTTTAAGTGACGTGCAAACTGATCTTCCACCACATCGGGCAAACATCCGACGATCATTAAGGACGTCGGTGCATTTTTTTCGAAGGCAGGTAATTGCGGAACCAATGACGCGAGACAGGCATCTTCACCTTGCGTGAAGGTTGTCTCAATACCGCTGCCTGAATAATTCAGTATGCGTACCTTGTTCACGAATTCTTGTGACAAGCGACTCGCTGCACGCGATAGATCGAGCTTAATTACTTCCGATGGGCACGACCCCACCAAAAACAGCATCTTGATATCCGGCCTACGCTCAAGCAAACGACGCACTACGCGATCTAGCTCTTCATTCGCATCGGCGATACCCGCCAAATCACGCTCATCAATAATCGCAGTAGCAAAACGAGGTTCTGCAAAAATCATCACCCCTGCAGCAGATTGAATTAAATGCGCACAGGTACGCGAACCCACCACTAGAAAGAACGCATCTTGTATTTTGCGATGCATCCAAATAATTCCGGTCAAACCACAAAATACTTCGCGCTGACCGCGTTCGCGCAATACCGGCGCATCGGCGCAACCGATATCGGCTTGAATAGGTATCACGGCATTCATGCGTGTGCTCCCTGACTAGTTACGTGCACAGCAGATTGTTGATTTGTATTTGCGTGCTGCAGTCGTGCTGCTCGCAGCTTTAATAGAAATTGGCCCGCGTTGATGGCGTATGTGAAGTAAGCCACTAAAGCCAGCACCATTTGGTCATGCACGGGCATGTTGCCTGTATAAAGCGCAACCAAATAGGTGGTGTGCAGTGCCAGCACCATCATGCTGAACATGTCTTCCCAGAAGAAACTGGGTGCGAATAGGTAGCACCCAAACACCACTTTCTCCCAGATGCAGCCAGTAATCATGATGGCGTACAGCAGCATGGTCTTAACCACGATAGAGATCGTCGCAGCAGTTTCACCTTCGCCTGTCTGCAGAAAGCGCACCACCAAAATCACACTCACTATAAGAGCAAGGAATTGCACGGGCGCCAGCACCCCTTGGACTATCGTCCAACGCGTGGCATCCCGCCGCACTCGCTCTTCCGGCGTGTACAGCGGTCTGGGTGTTACCGAACTGGCGATGTTTTCGTACATTTAGTAGGCCTTCTGGTACTGATTGCCCGACTGTAGGAGTGACTGGGGAGTATGTCAACTAAAGATTACGTAATGATCAGTTGACACAAATAATGCCCTCAGGCATCGTCCGTGAATACCCTTGAAAACTCACCGCACGGATGCATCCGTGGGTCAGGAAAGCAGCCCAAGAGACGCTCATGAACAACAGCAGCAAAGCCAAAAATACGCTCGCTTTCAGTATCGAACCTAATCAAGGCAATGATTCTGATCGTAGTGAGCACTCCCTTTTGTCGCTGGTTGAGGCTGAAATTATTCCCAGGCTAATGTCGGCCCATCGCGATCAGCGCCTGACTCCACTGGGCGCGAACAGCATTTCTCGTGAGGAGATCGTCGCCTTTACTCAGGCACTACTGGCTCAAGACATTACCTCTGCCAACGCCATAGTTGCGGAGTTACGCGAAGTTGGCTGCACGATGGATGCTATTTACCTGCAATTACTAGCACCTTCGACATGCTACCTGGGTGAGTTGTGGGAGGCGGACACCTGCAATTTCTCAGAAGTCACGCTGTGCTTATGGCGCATACAGACCATGCTGTACGACCTCAGCCCAGCATTTCAATCCGATGCGACTCTGCGTGCAGCGTCTGCGATTGAGCGCCGCATACTGATTGCCAACCTTCCTGGCCATCAGCACACCCTCGGTGTATCCATGCTGTCAGAATTTTTCCGACGCGAAAGCTGGGTCACGCTGACCATCCCCTCACCACAGCCCAGAGAAATACAAGACTCACTCTCCATGGACTGGTTTGATGTATTAGCCCTGTCAGCCGGTACCGACAGAGAAATTGATGACCTTCAAAAAACCGTGGAAGCCGCCCGCAAAACCTCCCGCAACCCTCGCCTGGCGATCATGGTCGGTGGCGCCCTTTTGCTGCGTCGCCCTGAATTAGCCAGCATCGTGGGCGCTGATGGCACCGCGCATGATGCTAATTCGGCACTGACCATGGCAACAAACCTTGTTCAGCATCAAAGGGAAGTAAGATTAAACTGACGCTTGCATGTGACAATTTAGCTTGAATATCCTTATAATTGCGGTCACAATCCACTCACCTGTATAAGAAAATACTTTACGGTCGTTTTTTAAATTGACCGTCCCGCAACAGCTTTACGACCAACTATTGGTTCCCCTAATTGACACAATTTGAAGCCCCCAATGAATCGTTGTCTGGACTCAGTCCAGAAGCGAATGCTGCGCTGCTTTCAGCGGCGGCAGACGTCGTGCTCGTCATAGACGGGCGGGGGGTAGTGCAAGACGTTTCTAGCAGCCATGCAGCGCTGCCCGTCTTAGGTGGTCAGCGCAGCTGGATAGGCAAGTTGTGGATAGACACGGTCACCATCGAGACGCGCCCAAAAATTTCCAAGCTATTGAATGATGCCGACACCGATGGAAGAACCATCTGGCGTCAAGTGAATGTCAAGGCTACTTCTGGACCCGATGTGCCGCTATCTTTTTGCGCAATACGTGTGGGCCCCAACGGTCGCATGATCGCGCTGGGTCGCGATCTGCGTGCGCAATCAATACTGCAACAACAATTAGTCGATGCTCAGCAAGCGATGGAGCGCGATTATTTACGTCTGCGTCATCTCGAATCGCGTTACCGAATTTTGTTTGACCTCACCTCCGAAGGAGTGATGGTCGTTGAAGGCAAAACCCTAAAAATTGTAGAAGCCAATCCTGCGGCAGCTTCTGCTCTCGGCGAAAGTGTGCGTCGTTTAGTGGGTCGTAACATCCTCGATTGTTTCGATGCTAAAGCCGGCACCACACTATCAAAGCTACTTGAAATCGTGCGGGCCAGTAGCAAGGCCGATCAATTATCGATTGCTTCTGCTAAGGGCCAATTGACCTTGGCTGCCTCGGTAATACAAGAAGAAAGCGGCGAATTACTACTCGTACGCATCGTTAACGAAAACCAGACTAGCGCTGCGATTAGCAGCAGCGCTGCACAAGGTGAACTAGTATTGCGCGTGCTTGAGCAAACACCCGATGCGTTTGTTGTGACAGACAACGACGGTGAAATTTTGGCAGCTAATCGCTCTTTTACTGATCTCGTACAACTGAGTCGGTCCGATCAAGTCATCGGACAATCAATGGATCGCTGGTTAGGTCGTGCGGGTATTGATTTGAATGTATTGCTAGCGAATTTACGTCAACGTGGTTCGGTTAAATTATTTGCGACCAATCTACGAAATGAAAACGGCGCATCCATACCCGTAGAAATTTCTGCCGTGTCCGTGCCGCACGGCGAAGTGAGTGGGCTAGGCTTCACCATCCGCGATATCGGTCGTCGTCTTGGCAGCGAAACACAACATGAAATTCCACGCTCAGTCGAACAACTCAGCGAACTCGTTGGCCGCGTACCCATGCGCGAAATCGTCGGCGAAACCACCGAGCTCATCGAAAAACTCTGCATCGAGGCAGCACTTCAACTCACTCAAGACAATCGCGCCACCGCTGCCGAAATTCTTGGGCTGTCACGTCAAAGCCTTTACGTGAAACTGCGCCAGTACAAAATTGGTAATTTGGGTGGGGATAAGTAGCACCCGCTAGCCCTAACAAGCACTGACGATCTCTATCCATTGCTAGTCGCACTGCCTGCTTATCTGGGATAATCGCAGGTTAATTCAGCACACTTCGTCGAACGTAAAAATCCAATGGCACAAACTCCTAAAGTTGCACTTATAACTGGCATTACCGGACAAGATGGCGC
>JBEDHZ010000181.1:0-4652 GCA_041173845.1 Pseudomonadota bacterium | reverse complement strand
CTGGCTGCATCATGCCAGTCGTGATCAAGCTATAGCTCGTGCGCGACATGCGGCTATTGCTTCTTTACTTGATCTGTCGATTGGCGATTCATTAACTGAGCAGCTTTCAGCGATTCCCGATATCGAGCGTATTGCCAGTCGCATTGCTTTGCTATCGGCTCGGCCCAGAGATCTATCCGGATTGCGCGCAGGCTTGCAGCAATTACCCTCGATTAGCGCTGCTTTATCTCGAAATTCGCTGTCCCATTTATTAAGTGACATCAGCAATGCGCTAAAGACATCGCCAGATTGCCTGGATTTTCTGACACAAGCGATTGCCGAAGAACCCGCTAGTGTCGTCCGCGACGGCGGTGTTATTGCTAAAGGATTTGACGCAGAGTTAGATGAACTTCGGTCTTTGTCTGACGATGCAGGTGCGTTTTTAACCGCACTAGAAACTCGTGAGCGCGAACGCACAGGCATCAGCAATCTGCGAGTTGAGTACAACAAAGTGCATGGCTTTTATATTGAAGTCACGCATGGACAAACCGCTAAAGTGCCGGATGATTATCGCCGTCGCCAAACATTAAAAAACGCCGAGCGCTATATCACGCCCGAACTCAAAGCATTTGAAGACAAAGCCTTATCAGCTCAAGATCGCGCTTTAGCACGAGAGAAGATTCTTTACGATCAAGTGCTGCAAAAACTCTTACCTGAGATAGAAATTCTTCAAACCCTAGCTCGCGCCGTCGCATCACTAGATAGCCTGGTTGCACTTGCTGATCACGCTCAACGTCATCAATGGTGCAAGCCAGCGCTTGTAGCAGAGCCCGGCATAGCCATTCATCAGGGACGACATCCCGTCGTCGAAAACACCATCGAGCGATTTATTCCGAACGATTGTCACCTCAATCCTACGCGTCGCCTGTTACTTATTACAGGTCCGAACATGGGTGGCAAATCAACCTATATGCGACAGCTCGCACTAATTACTCTACTGGCGTATGTAGGTAGCTATGTTCCAGCAAGCTCAGCAAGCTTAGGTCCGATTGATCGTATTTTCACACGCATCGGTGCATCGGATGATCTCGCGGGAGGTTATTCCACCTTCATGGTTGAGATGATGGAATCTGCTGCCATACTGCATGGTGCGACAGAACAATCGCTGGTGTTGATGGATGAAGTGGGCCGCGGCACATCAACCTTTGATGGTCTTGCACTTGCTTGGGCTATTGCGCATTGGCTGTTGCAACAAAATCGTAGCTTTACTTTGTTTGCTACGCACTACTTCGAATTAACGCAACTACCTCAAGCTAATCCGGCGTGCGCTAACGTGCACCTATCCGCTGTCGAGCATAAAGACAGCATCGTTTTTTTACATGCAGTGCAAGAAGGGCCGGCATCCCAAAGCTACGGCTTGCAGGTAGCTCAATTAGCAGGCGTGCCCGCTGCAGTGATACGCGCGGCTCGCAAACACTTATCGGCACTTGAAAATCAATCCTCGCAGGGTACAGATCAATTCGATTTGTTCGCAATCGAAAACGAAACTGCTGAGCAAACTGCAGCACCTAATAATCCCGCGCTTACGGCCTTACATGAACTTGATCCGGATACCTTAAGTCCGCGCGAAGCATTAGAAGCTCTATATCGACTCAAAAAATTAAGCCATCCAGGCGAGACATCGTGAAACGCTGGGCCTGTTGTGTGCAAATTCGTGTGCTAATTCGTTTACTACATAGCTTATTTTTTTGTGGTGTAATGCTTGCGACGCACGCACACGCTGAGCCCTTTCATTTCGCCGTACTCATGCATGTGCTTCAAGACTCCGGTGATGAAAACGAACTTCGAATTGCACTCGAAAGTGCGCAAGCGGCCAATCCCACTTTCATCGTTGTGAATGGCATGCGCTCTAAACGCGAGCCGTGTACCGATCGTCTTTATCGTCAACGCACGGCCTTACTGGAAAGCTCAGTCACACCCGTCGTCTTATCCTTAGCGGGAGATGATTGGATCACCTGTCGCGACAGACAAAATCGTCCCGCACCCACCGCCTGGCTTAACTTGCTACGTGATCAGGTTTATGGAGATATCAGTTGGAGTGGTGGCAAGCACATACCCTTGCGACGACAGTCGGCCATAGCCGCATTTAGAAATTACGCAGAAAACACACGCTGGAGTATTGATACTATTTTGTTTGCGACGCTTAACGTCCCTGCAAACAATAATAATTATTTAGCGTCCGCTGGCGGTAATAGTGAATTTGAAGATAGACAGATCGCTAATCGTGATTGGTTGCATCGATTACAAACGCAAGCACAACGCGAGCGTAAAACCCACATCGTACTTTTTTGTGATGGCAATCCACTACCCGATGCACGCCGCAAAACCGAGCCGCGCGATGGCTACGTTGAGCTGCGCCAGCAACTGAAAAATCTTGCTGAAAAATCAGGGTTAAAGATAGTAGTGATTCAAGGATCAACGCCGGCTACCGAAAAAAACAGTGGCAACATCATTTGGAACGGTCAATTAGGTTACGTAAACCTGAGCACAGGGATCAACATGATCGCCGTGGATCCCACTGCAGAGACGACATTCTCTATCGTGGCAGATGAACCATAGGCTAAGTTCATCCAGCCACTGATACGATTACTTACTGCAACTGTATCGAACGGAATTGATCGCCGTCGTCATCGTCGTCATGATGGTGATGACCATGTGGGCCATGCACATGACCATGCGCGACTTCTTCAGCGCTAGCTGCACGAACTTCAATAACATTCAGAGCAAACCGCAGTGAAATTCCCGCCAGCGGATGATTGCCATCCAAAACCACCTTGCCGTCGGCAATATCAGTCACGGTAAATACGCGATCTTCTGTATGCTCGTCACCGTCGGGTGAACCTTCGAATTGCATACCGATTTCCAGCGGCTCTGGCAACGCTTCCCGAGGCTCGATCTTTACCAGAGTGGCATCATATTCACCAAAAGCATCCACCGGCTCAACTTGTATCGTGACCTGATAGCCTGCCGATTTGCCGTTGAGCGCTTCCTCAATCTTAGGCAGTGTGTTGTGATAGCCCCCGTGCAGGTAGACCATCGGCGCCTGACTTTCTTCGATCTGATTCCCTTGCGCGTCACTTAATTTGTAATGCAGAGTAACGACCGTATCTTTGCCGATTTCCATCATGATGTCCTAATTAGTAAACCATGTTGAATTATAACCGCCGACCCTGGTACTCGCTAAGGTAGGACCGCTCAGTGAGCAACTCTTCAGCCATTGGCATCGCTATAATCTGATTATGAAAAATCATACTGTTCTCGGCTCATTGTCGACTGAAACATTCTTGCGCAAGTACTGGCAAAAGAAACCTTTACTGATACGTCAGGCGATTCCTGATATGCAGCCCGTCCTATCGCGCGAAGCACTGTTCGCGTTGGCGGCCCAAGACGATGTTGAATCACGACTCATTAGCCAGACCAGTACACGTTGGCGCATGGAGCACGGCCCCATAGTCAATCTTCCTTCGACTCGCAAAAAACAATGGACGCTTCTGGTTCAAGGTGTTGATTTGCATGATGACCGCGCTGCTGATTTGCTACGTCAGTTCCGCTTTATTCCCGATGCCAGGCTGGATGATTTGATGATTAGCTACGCCAGCGATCAAGGTGGCGTCGGCGCGCATTTTGACTCTTACGATGTGTTCTTATTGCAGGCTCAAGGTCAGCGTCGATGGCGCATCGGCGCCCAGCAAGATTTGACTCTCAAAGCGGGGTTACCCCTTAAGGTGCTTGAGAACTTCCACCCTGAGCAGGAATTTGTGCTCGATCCCGGCGATATGCTTTACCTGCCGCCACACTATGCACACGAAGGTGTAGCGATGGGTGAATGCATGACGTATTCCATTGGCTTTCGCGCACCGTCTTGGCAAGAGCTCGGTCAAGCGCTGCTGCAATACAAAGAAGATACGTTGGAACTAACCGGCCGCTATACCGATCGCGGACTGAAACCAACTAATAAACCTGCGCAGATTAATAACGACCTGTTTGAAAAAATCAGCATAGAACTGCAGCGCATTAGCTTTAGCAAAGAGGATCTAAATATTTTCTTAGGTGAGTACCTTTCATCTCCGAAGGCCTCGGTCACTTTCGAAGTACCCACACGTAAAGTTACGAGTAAAACATTCTTGGGAATGCTGCAAAAAACTGGCATCAAGTTGCACCGCAAAACCCGCATGCTTTACCGCGGAAAATATCTATTTGTTAATGGCGAGTCTTTTTTGGTGACTGGCAAAGACCTCGCCTGCCTGAAATCGCTCGCAGATGAGCGATTTCTCAGACCTGAATCAATATCCAACGCTTCCCAAGACCTGATCGACAGTCTAAATCACTGGTACAACATAGGTTGGTTAGCCGCGCTCACCAGCTAATTATCAGAAAAGCAAATAAATATCTTAATAATCTCGATTCATGAGACACAGTTTTTCACATGTGAAATTAAGAAATGTTCTAGCAAAATAAGGGCTTTAGCTTGTTAAAGCACTTGCCAGGTTTTCAAGAAAGCCAGTATAATTTCTGGTTAGGAAGTTTTGAAGTTGCGGCGGTGCGTCAAAAACAAACTGCTGACACTTTAAAGCGACCTGAACGTGCGATAACTACCGGTAGTTATTAAACAT
>JBEDHZ010000180.1:0-4692 GCA_041173845.1 Pseudomonadota bacterium | reverse complement strand
ATTTCTGGAAAAACAACTGTCTACCAATAGGCAGCTTGCCGATTCCCGAATTGATTTCGAAGCGACTATTCAAGGCAATATCGATTTCAATGGCACCTTATTCATTGATGGCACTATTAACGGTGATTTAAAAGGGAAAAGCTTAGAGAAGACCACTGTCATCATTGGTATGCGTGGCAAGCTCTCGGGTAATCTTTTTTGCACCAACGCTATTATTGCGGGTACCGTATGGGGTGACATTCACGCCAAATCGCTAGAGCTTCAAGAGGGTGCTCGCGTCATCGGTGATCTTTACTATGAGTCGCTCGAAATTAATCCCGCAGCTGAGATCAACGGTAACTTTATTCCTACCGAAGGTCACGATATCGATTCTCAAGTCAAAGAAGCAATGAGCGAGCAAGAGACCGTTCGATTATTGAGTTCGGTCGGCAAACTCAGCTGAGTCAGTTTTATCTTTCGCACCCTATTTTTTACAGACTTCAACCGGAATAATAAAATGCAACGTTCAGAACTACTTGCCGAACTCAAACAGTTAGAAGCGATGGAGTTTGATGTCGTCGATGAAGCCATCGATCTAGCGCAAGAAATCGACCTGACGAAATTTGCTTCGATGTCTGTCAGAGCAGCTGCGGTAGTGGTTGCTACGCGTGGCATGCAAATGCGTTTGGGCGACAAGACTTTGGTTAGCCTGATGAGAAACCGGTCGACCTATCGTCCTATACCTGCACGATCAGCTTAACGGTTGTTTTAGATGCGGCTCGGGCCGGTGTGGGCCCGAGTGAGTTTGAGTTAGTTTATGTCGACTTTCAGTAAACTAATCTGCAGCTTAGCTTTTCCCTCAAACGCACCTGACTCAAATTACACGCCCAAGTTAGCTGTAACTTGCTTGAAGATTGCAGCTACACAGCCTAATTCCATTGCTCTCTGCGTGAACTACTAGTAATTTAAGTAAGCGCCGCCCATGTTAAAAACATCCAAGCGGACAAATAGGCAGTCGTTCCTGCTATCAGCCCTAAGGTATCGAATCGTCCTCCCCATCGCTCTGCAAGCAGCCCTAGCAAGGGTATAAATTGTTGGGCATGCACGCCTAAAAAATGTGATGGGCGAATGTCGCGATATAAGTGCCAGCCAACGATGGGTAGACCGACGCCTGCTGGTGGTTGATTACCCCCCAATAAAAATCCACTGATAGTTGACAGCGCGAAGGTAATAAGCAAACCGAGCACCACACTTAGAGTGACCACTGAAAGACCTGTTGCGCTTTGTTCCTTCCAAATTTCCCATGCCAGCCACGCTTGCGAAGCGGTTAAGCCAATTGCAGCAATTGCCATCAAACTAAACAGAATGATATGAAACATATCGCTGTCGTTATAGTGCGAGGCCTCGCCTCGCGAACCCTGATAGGTGATGTAGACCACTTCAAACAATGAGGTCACGATAAGTAAAGCAGCGATCCATGGATAGGCTTGCCCATGGTCTACCGAAGTGTTCGCGATGCTTACTAACCAGACTGTCGTCCATGCAAACAGTGCGCTGGCAGCCATAAATTTCATGGGCTTGACCCAGACTCCCACATCACGAATGGTTCTCGCATCAGCTAGAGATCCCAAATACGTAAGACCTAAGGCTAGTAGCATCAAGCCACCATAAATTAGCAAGATTTTTGAAGCTAGACTCAAAGCCGACCAGTGCAGGCTTTCTAACAATTGCCTAAAGGCGAGGGAGGGAGACGACATTATTTTTGCCCATTAGTTGACGCTGTCTACAATTTTGGATTAGGATGATGACACTGTCAACAAAAAGAGGTGTCCAATGCAAACAAAGCTAAATGATTTCGCTCGTCGCTATGGCCCCTATGCTTTGGTCACCGGGGCATCCGAAGGCATTGGGCAGGCCATTGCAGAGCAGTTGGCTAAATCAGGAATCAACGTTTTATTAGTGGCGCGCAGAATAGATAAGTTGAATCAATTAGCACAGCAGTTGGAAAAAAAGTATGGGGTTTTATGTCCTGTCGTCAGTGCTGATTTATCCAAGTCAGACGAAATCGAGAAGATGTTTCGCATCACTGATCATTTAGATATTGGACTGGTGGTTTGCAACGCAGGATTTGGTACAGCAGGTAATTTTTTAGAGGGTGATTTAGAAACAGAAATAAACATGCTCAATGTGAATTGCAAAGCGTTGACGACGATGGCCCATCACATGGGAAAACAATTGAAAGCCCGAGGGCGAGGCGGTTTGATATTGTTAAGCTCAATCCTTGCTATGCAAGGGGTGCCACGTTCAGCGCACTACGCAGCTACTAAAGCTTATGTGCATGCTTTAGGAGAGGCTTTACAGGAAGAGTGGAAGGGTTCGGGTATCGATTTGTTGATAGTTGCGCCTGGGCCGGTAGAAACAGGTTTTGCAGAACGATCCAAAATGCAGCTCGGAAAAGCGGCCACTCCAACCGTGGTCGCATTAGAATCCCTAGCGGCCCTAGGCCATAAGAAAGTCATCCACCCTGGTTGGTTAGCAAAGTTAATGGCAATTTCATTATCAACGGCACCACGCTGGCTTCGTGTGCAAATTATGGGAGCTATCATGGCAAACATGACAAAACAGCTTCCGTAAAATTTTTAAAACATGGCTAAATCTATCAACGAATTAAATTTAAAGGAGGCTTGTATACAGGCAGCCCGTGAGGTCATTGCGGAGCAAGGTGTTGAAGGATTGAGTATGCGCGACGTGGCAAGAAGGTTGGAGATATCTCACCAAGCGCCTTATCGACATTTTGCTAGTCGCGATCATCTATTGGCAGAAATCATGCGCCGGTGTTTTGAAGATTTTGCCCAGTTTCTCGATCAGAGTTCGAAACACAATCAGCCAGAAGAACTCAGAAGTATGGGAGAAGCTTACTTAGACTATGCAGCCGCTAAACCCCTGGAATATCGTTTGATGTTTGGAACCCCTTGGCCAGAGCCCGCTGATCATCCTGAATTAGTAAAGCACGCTGTTCATGCATTTGATTTGTTAAGACAAAATTTACTGAAACAGCATGGCCAGAAGGGCAGTGAAAAAAAACAAGCAGAACTCGAAGCGATGTTCATCTGGTCACTTCTGCATGGATATGCTTCGATAGAGCAGTCGAATGTCATGCAGCATCTAGTGTTATCAAAAGGTGTGCAAGCTAACGCAAGAGATTTCATGATGACGATGATTCATTCAGCCCTGCAATCAAATCGCAAAGAAGATACCAAAAAATAATTGAACGTATGAATATCCTTGGCCGATTATTTCCTTTGATGCTAATGCTTAGTTATTTATCAGGTTGTGCAAGTTTTAATTACACTCAAAATGACAGCCCAACTCCGCTCAATAGCGTGCCAGAAATTTCCCCCAGACCTAAAGTAGCGCTCGTTTTAGGAAGTGGTGGACCTCGTGGTTATGCGCATATCGGAGTAATGAAAGTTTTAGAAGAATCAGGTATTGATTACGATTTGGTCGTCGGCTCGAGTGTGGGTTCATTAATTGGAGCATTTTGGGCGAATGGCTATAACGCACACGAAATTGATGAAATTTCAAAGCAAGGGAATCCATTCACCGTGTTTGATTTTTCACTATTTGCGGATCGTGGTTGGATCAATGGGCAGCGATTAAAATAATTTTTAAATCAACGACTCCGCTATCAAACGATAGAAAGTATGCCCAGAAAATTTATTGCTGTTTCAACCCGTATTCGCGATAAGCAGGCTGTATTTTTTACTACAGGTAACGTCGGTGTTGCCGTAAGAGCCTCAAGCGCTGTAAGCAAAGTATTTTCACCTGTTGGAATCAACGGTGTTGAATACGAAGACGGCGATGAATCCTTACCTGTCGCGGTACGAGCTGCTCGTCAAGCAGGTGCGCAATTTGTCATTGCTGTTGATGTCACTGCAGTGCCTGGAACCGCCCCTGCTAATACATCTGCAGCACGGCTTGAACGCGAGTCAAAACGTCGTAGCAGAATTGACCCTGAGTTAATTGAAGCAGATTTTGTGATTCATCCTGATATGGGTTTTGGAACCGTGCCTACAGCCACTTTTTTTAAACATGCCAGGCTGACGGGTGAGGCTGCTGCAAAATCATTGATGCCGCAGTTGAAAATGGCGATCGAAGCTAAGAAAATTCATAAAACTGAAATTCCTTAAATTAAGCCTGGACGAATAGGTGCTTGCCTATACTGCATTCGAAAGCAGATCTGTAGTCTGGATACCGTAGAGCTGATCTCTTCAACGATGCTCGTTGTCTAACTTTGCGAAAATCTCAATCACTGCGTCATCCCGCCTTAGGCCTGAGCAAACTCATCTCTTAATCTCACTGGCTTGTGGGTGCAGAGTAGACTTGATTTCTGAATTTTTGTTTGTAATTTATTTCTTCAGCAATGTCATTGGCTCTAGCTAATGCTATTCATTAGGGTTAGTTCCTGATCGATCCAGGAGTTACACCAAATTTTTTCTTAAAAGCGGTAATGAAATGATTTACATGCGAGTAGCCAATTTTGTGCGCAAGAATTTTCATTGGGACATCGGTATCTATTAGAGCTTGATAGGCTTGATCTAATCGTTGGCTCGATAAAAAGGCATAAATAGATTGATCATATTTTTTAATGAAAGCTTGGTTTAGCTTTCCTGGACTAACTTTATATTTTTGTGAAAGTTCAGCTAGATTTGG
>JBEDHZ010000179.1:0-4701 GCA_041173845.1 Pseudomonadota bacterium | reverse complement strand
TCAAGCCGGATACTTTGGACAAAATCACGCACGAAATCACTTTGGCGCAAGCATTGGAGTGGGCACCAAAAATTCTCGCAGGTGCAGTCAAAGGCCGGCTCGTAGTGAATGTGAGGGCTTAATGGCAACACGTCGCGAATCCGTGCATTACCGCATCGTTCCTATCGATCCGGTAATGCATCTGTTTGAAGTAACTATCACTATCAATAAACCTGCCGCTGAGGGCCAGTTATTTTCTCTTCCGGCATGGATACCAGGTAGTTACATGATTCGCGAGTTTGCTCGCAATATCGTTAGCATTAGCGCGAGTTCCGAGGGGCGCAAGCTACGTTTAAAAAAACTAGACAAACATACGTGGCAAGCAACGTCATGTAAGGGTGCGCTTGAAATGACGTATCAAGTCTATGCGTGGGATTTGTCGGTGCGTGCGGCGCATCTGGATCAGACGCATGGATTTTTTAACGGCACCAGTGTTTTTCTGAAGGCGCACGGTAAAGAAGAGTTACCTCACATCGTCGATATTCAAGCGCCTGAAGGCGAGGCGTTTGCAGATTGGCGAGTTGCGACGTCATTGCGTGAACTCAAAGCTCGTAGACATCGCTTTGGTACCTACATCGCTGATGATTACGATGAATTAATTGATCATCCGGTTGAGATGGGTGAGTTCGAATTGATTTCATTTCAGGCACATGGCGTGCCGCATGAGATGGCTATAACCGGAAAAGTACCTGGGTTAGATAGCAAACGTTTGACCTCAGATTTGAAAAAAATCTGCGAAGAGCAAATCGCTTTTTTTGAGCCGAACAGCAAAGTCGCACCTATGTCGCGCTATGTATTTCTCACACTAGCGGTTGGTGAAGGTTATGGTGGCTTAGAGCATAGAGCTTCGACAGCTCTCATCTGTGCACGCAACGATTTGCCTGTGCAGGGTCAAACTGAATTAACGGATGGCTATCGTGGTTTTCTTGGGCTTTGCAGTCATGAATATTTTCATACTTGGAATGTGAAGCGTATTAAGCCCGCAGCCTTTGCGCCTTACGCATTAGATCAAGAAAATTACACAACGCTACTGTGGTTGTTTGAGGGCTTTACCAGCTATTACGATGACTTGATCTTATTGCGCTCTGGTGTGATCGATACGCCAGCGTATTTGAAGCTGCTAGAAAAAACCATCAATGGGGTGCATCGCAGCCGTGGTCGGTTGAAACAAACCGTCGCCGAATCAAGTTTTGACGCGTGGACTAAATACTACCGGCAAGATGAAAACGCGCCGAATGCGATTGTTAGTTATTACGCTAAAGGCTCGTTGGTGGCCTTGCTGCTGGATTTGGTCATACGCCGCGATACACGCGGGCGCCGCTCGCTGGATGATGTGATGCGTGCGCTATGGCGACGTTATGGACGGCATTTTTATTCGGCCAATGGCGGCATCGGTGTGGAAGATCATGAACTAGAAGCCTTGTTCGATGAGGTCACCGGATTAGAGTTGAAATCAGTCTTTGATTTGGCTGTACGAGGTACACGCGATCTACCGCTCGCCGATGCATTTGCAAGCATGGGAATGACACTCACTAATCAGAGCAAAGCAAATAAACTCTCTTTGAATGTTCGTGTTCAACAAGAGGGTGGTCTATGCAAATTAGCTAGCGTTCACGAAACGGGCGCTGCGCATCACGCAGGTTTGTCAGCAGGCGATACACTGGTTGCTATCGATGGTTTACGCATTACCGGCAGCAACCTGGATGGCTTGTTGCAGCGCTATCGGGTTGGCGATGTCGTGGAAGTGCACGCCTTCCGCCGTGATGAATTGATGACCTTCGATGTGACGCTTGAATCGGACACAGCACCTCAATTTACCTTAGCTATGCGCGACAAGCCGCTGACCGCGACGCGTCTTCGCAAAACCTGGCTGAAATCACGTTCTTAACCTGAGGCTTTATCTACACAACATAGCGACGCGAGTTATTTCGCGTCGCTATGTTTGACTCAATAACAAGGAGATATTCATGCGCTATTTTTCGTCACCACTAATTCGTCGTGCGCTGATACCCGTCAGCCTGTTGGTGCTGAGCGCAGGTGTTTCAGCGATTGAGCTTGCCGCTGGTCTGCCGCAATCACAAGGCATGTCGCCTACGCGGCTGGCACGTATTCACGATTTGATGCAAACCGAGATAACTGAAAATCGCGTTCCCGGTGCAGTGGTGTTAGTTGCTCGCAAAGGTAAGATTGTTTATGCCGATGCAGTAGGTTTTCAAGACAAGCCAAGTGGTAAGCCAATGACGCGCGATGCCATTTTCCGTGCGTACTCGATGACCAAACCATTGGTATCGGTGCTGACGATGATGCTGGTCGAAGAAGGTCGTCTGCAGTTGAATGATCCTGTATCAAAATTTTTCCCGTCGATGGCGAAAATGAACGTGCTGTCGAATCCAGCGGATGGTAATAGCGAGCGAGTACCTGCTGGACGACTCATAACGATTCATGATTTGTTACGACACACCTCTGGAATTACATACGCAGAATTCACGCGCTTCACGGCGATTAAAGGACCTTATCAGGAAGCTGGATTATTTTCTTCTGACGTACAAGGTAAGTGGATCACACTGACACCTCAACAGCAGATCGAAGCTTTATCCAAAGCGCCGTTGCTATGGCAGCCTGGCTCAACGTGGGAATACAGCTTATCCACTGATTTACTAGGCCGTGTACTTGAATCGATCACCAATCAAACTTTGGGCGCGTTACTCGAAGAGCGATTGTTTAAACCCTTGGGCATGAAAGACACGAGTTTTTTGGTGCCTGCTGCAAAAGCATCACGACTGGCCGAACCGTTTCGTATTGATCCTTTGACCGGGCAGCCTTACTACCTTGTGCTCGATGTGACCAAACCTATGGGCAATGATTCGGGTGGTGCAGGTATTTCAACGACTGCCGATGACTATCTGCGTTTTTGCCAGATGATGCTCAATGGAGGTAGCTTTGATGGCAAGCGTTATCTATCGCGAACGACGATTGCGTTAATGACTTCTGATCATCTGGGGCCAAAGGTAGCTACACCGACACAGCCCGGTGAATTATTGATGGGTGTGCAAGGCTATACCTTTGGTTTGGGTTTTATGGTGAGACAAGGTCCGGGTATGGCGAGCGTACCGGGCTCTGAAGGTGACTATGCGTGGGGTGGTTACGGTGGAACTTTCTTTTGGATTGATCCTAAAGAACAAGTCATTGGTTTGCTGATGGCACAAACTCCGGGCGCGTCACGTCAGTATTACCGTCGCATGATTAAAACCTTGGTGTATCAAGCGATCGAGTGATTTAATTTTTCAACTGATCACGACAGCAAATGATCAATCAATAAATCAAATACTGTCGAATCAAATTCTTTATTATCGAAGCGACGCAGTGAAGCATGGCTGGGCGGTTGAACGCGTCGCTTCAGATAGTCATCCCAGTTGGCTAGCTTCCAATCATCGCGTGGATCGGCACGCGCTTCAATGCGACGTTTCGCTTCTTCGGTAGATAAATCAATCCACGCGACACGACATTCGGTATGAGCAGGCATGTCTAATTGAGCAGGCTCAAAAAATTTGCCTGCCATCAGTTCGCGTGTGAAGGGACCGACTAACATCACATTCATTCCCAGAGCGAGATTTTCGCGGGTAATGTCGAGCAATCCCGAATACTCGCGATCACGAAGATTTTGCAGATAAGTGGGGCTATCGCGATCAGCGGGATTTCCAGTAAGCAGACCCATGACGTGAGAGCTAAACGCACCATAGGCGGTGTCTTTGTCGAGAAAGAAAAAATCTCGTTTACTTTTTTCTGCTAGCAGAGGCAGAGCGCGTTTGGCTAATGTGGTCTTGCCGGTACCTGCATGACCGGCAAATAACAGCAGGCGGGGTGGATGTGGGCTAGTGAGTGTTTTCAAAATAGTATTTTTGGAAGATGTTTACAAGAAGTAGTGCAAACCATGTAAAACTTGTATGATGCAACATCGCGTGGCTTATGGCGATATCGAACAGCTTTGGCAAGCATTTTCTTATCAACCCTGAACGAAAAACCTATGGCTGATACAACTCCACCCGGCTCTCTGTTTGTAGGAGACGGCGTTTACATGCAGGGCACCATGAATGTGCCCGGACTCGCCAGCGTTGACGGCAAGTTAGAAGGTCAATTGACTGCCGATGTGATCGCTATTCAAACGAATGGTTCGGTCGACGGTAAGACTACTGCGAATCACATCAAAGTTGCAGGATCATTAACAGATACCGCTGTCGCCAATAAAACTTTATTGGTTGAATCCACGGGCGTAATTGCTGGTTCGGTGACCTACACTGAAATGGAAATCAAGAAGGGTGGCTCGATTCAGGGCAGTATCTATAAGACCGGTAGTAACGTGCCTGTTAAGCAATCTGCTCCTACTCCGGCGCCATCAGCACCACCACCACCGCCTGAGGCCCCCGAGGCACCCATCATTTCCGAAGAGACGCCTTAGGAATCACATCTAAACTCGAGATTTGTTTTCGGGCTGCCTAGGCAGCCCGATTGCATTGTTCGCAGCACATAGCCCTTCACATACGCTATTCATTAAAAGGTTCGCAAAACTCAGCAAATTTTGATCTGGGTACAGGTTCGTTGAGCCCGATAGTGCGTTAATGCAGATCAAGGCGTCTCAGATAGGCGCTATGGGAGATCTGCCAT
>JBEDHZ010000178.1:0-4710 GCA_041173845.1 Pseudomonadota bacterium | reverse complement strand
CCATGGCGAGCTCGGCGTGACCGATGCACGCTACATCAATGCATTGAAATTATTTATTCAGGGCGTTACACCGCTCGAGTACGCCGCACACCGCGGTTTCGCACATGCCGGTCGTCAGTTCACCGGTGCAGGTGCGCGTGTGGCAGCGCAGATGCAGGCCGTGGATGAGCTGCGTCACTGCCAAACCGAGACGCACGCCATCTCGCATTACAACAAGTACTACAACGGCATGCACAACGCGCCGGCTTGGTTCGATAATGTCTGGTATCTGTCGGTGCCAAAGAGCTTCTTTGAAGATGCACACACCGGTGGCCCGTTCGAGTTCCTGACCGCAGTCAGCTTCTCGTTTGAATATGTGCTGACGAACTTGCTGTTTGTGCCTTTCATGTCAGGCGCAGCGCATAACGGCGATTTGTCGACCGTGACCTTCGGCTTCTCGGCGCAGTCAGATGAATCACGTCACATGACACTGGGTATCGAGTGCATCAAGTTCATGCTGGAGCAAGATCCGCAAAACGTGCCGATCGTTCAGCGTTGGATGGATAAGTGGTTCTGGCGTGGCTATCGCCTGCTGACCTTAGTGGCGATGATGCAGGACTACATGCTGCCGAAGCGCGTGATGAGCTGGAAAGAAGCGTGGGAAATGTACGCCGAAGAAAACGGTGGCGCGTTATTCGCCGACCTCGCACGCTATGGCATTCGCAAACCCAAAGGTTGGGAAATGGCTTGTGAAGGCAAAGACCACATCAGCCATCAAGCCTGGGCGACTTTCTATCAGTACGGTCACGCCACTGCGTTCCACACATGGGTTCCAAGCAAGGATGAGATGGACTGGTTGTCATCAAAATATCCCGATAGCTTCGATCGTTACTACCGTCCTCGCCTTGAGCACTGGGACAAACAAGCTAAGAGCAAAGAAGGCCGCTGGTACAACCAAGTATTGCCGATGCTGTGCCAAGTTTGTCAGGTACCTACGATGTTCACCGAAGCAGGTGATCCAACTCAAAACAGCATGCGTGAGACGGATTATCACGGCATGAAATATCACTTCTGCAGCGATCACTGCAAAGAAATTTTCGAGCATGAGCCGGCGAAGTATGTTCAATCGTGGTTGCCTGTTCACCAAATCTATCAAGGTACTTGCTACCCCGATGACATCAATCCTGCCTCACCTGGCGATAGCCCAGTGCGCGAAGTGATGCGTCACTACGAAGTGAATGCTGGTGAGGACAACGGTGATTTTGCTAACAGCAAAGACCGCAAGCATTTCCGCGCGTGGAGTGGTCGTATGAAGCCGCAAGGCATGGAGGAGTAAACCAATGGCGACTCAAAATGTCATGCGAACTATCGGTGAGTACCCAATGATGCAGCAAGATACCGAGGACAAATTCCACGGTAAACATTTGCTGTACCTGCACTGGGAAAACCATCCTATGTTTGCGGCGCCTTTCTGTATTCCGGTGCCGCGAACATTACCGTTTGGCGCCGTCATCATGGAAGTGCTGCCTGAGTTATTTGGTGAGCACCCCGAATTTGAAGATATCGATTGGAAGAGCGTGCAGTGGTTCAACTCAAACAAACGCTTTATTCCCGATGTCGGCAAATCACTTGAGCATCACGGCATCGGTCATAAGAGCTTGATACGTTTTCGTACACCGGCATTGGAAGGAATACGCACCACTGCCGCGCAAGGTGGTGCCGGTTTTTAACGATCGATTAAAGGCAAACTTCATTTAAAACTTCGCTTGGATTAGATAACTCATGTCACAACAACTCACCATCGAACCATTAGGTGCCACGATTGATGTCGAGGATGGCCAAACTATTCTTGATGCAGCACTCCGTCAAGGCATCTATATTCCACATGCCTGTGGTCATGGTCTCTGTGGCACATGCAAAGTAACGGTGATGGGTGGTGAAGTCGATCACGGATTAGCCAATCCATTCGCGCTGATGGATTTCGAACGTGATGAAGGCAAAACACTCGCCTGCTGCGCCACCCTACAAAGCGATGTCGAAATCGAAGCAGATGTCGATGAAGATCCTGATGCACGCATCATTCCGATCTCGGATTTTAAGTGCACGGTAAGTCGTATCGAAACTATGACACCCACCATTAAAGCGATTTGGCTCAAGCTCGATAAGCCGATCGATTTTCAGGCGGGACAATATGTTCAGCTAGCATTACCTGGCATCGAAGGAGATCGCCCTTTTTCGATCGCCAATTCGCCTCAGCAAGTTGCGAGCACGGGCGAACTAGAAATCAATGTACGTATTATTCCCGGCGGCCCTGGTACAGCGTATTTGCATGAGACGCTGAAGGTGGGCGATACGATGCGCATATCGGGACCCTATGGTCGTTTCTTTGTGCGCAGTTCGTTAAATGCGCCAATGATTTTCATGGCAGGTGGCTCAGGTTTATCCAGTCCACGTTCGATGATTCTTGATCTGCTGTCTCAGAATTCTTCGCTACCTATCACGCTGGTATATGGGCAACGTAATCACGCCGAGTTGTATTACGACGATGAGTTCAAGGCACTCGCTGCCAAGCACGCCAATTTCAACTACATACCCGCATTGTCAGAGGACGCTTCTGGTTTCGATGGCATCAAGGGGTTTGTGCATGAAGCTGCGCAGCAGCACTTCAATGGCGATTTTTCCGGCCACAAAGCGTATTTGTGTGGCCCACCCGCGATGATTGAAGCGTGTCTCAGTACCTTGATGCAGGGTCGTTTATACGAGCGCGATATCTACGCAGAAAAATTCATCACTGCCGCCGATGCAGCCAAACCGCGCAGTGCTTTATTTAAACGTGTTTAAGGTAAAGCCATGTTTGATTTTCGACCAAAAGTACAAGTAAAGATTGAGCAAACAGGCGAATC
Organism: Pseudomonadota bacterium; assembly: GCA_041173845.1. Classification (GTDB taxonomy): domain Bacteria; phylum Pseudomonadota; class Gammaproteobacteria; order Burkholderiales; family Burkholderiaceae_D; genus Pernthalerella. The sequence continues at coordinate 1,828 of JBEDHZ010000178.1, read as the reverse complement.
GTATGCCTGCGCTATTGGTGAAAGTCTTTTGCAAGGCATGTTGCGTCTAGGTCGCAAAGGTATTCCAGTGGGTTGTGTCAATGGTGGTTGTGGTGTGTGCAAAGTAAAAATTCTTGAAGGTCAAACACAGGTACTGGGTCCGGTAAGTCGCGCCCATGTGACTGCTGAAGAAGAAACACAGGGCTACACCCTTGCTTGTCGGGTGGGTCCTGCAAATGAAGTACGACTTGAAGTTGCAGGAAAAATGATCAAACCATTTTCAAAGGGGTTTCCAGGGCAGACTACCCCATCTGCTATAGCAAAATAATAAAGGAGATAACCATGGGCGTAATGCGAATCGGTCATGCCAGCCTAAAAGTGATGGACATGGCAGCGGCTGTCAAACACTACACTGAAGTGCTTGGCATGAAGGTGACTATGGAAGACAAATCGGGGAATGTTTACCTGAAATGCTGGGATGAGTGGGATCGCTATGCACTCATTCTCACCCCTTCTGACCAAGCGGGTATGAATCATGTAGCGTACAAATGTGAGAAAGATAGCGATCTCGACGAATTCAAAAAACGTATCGAAGCGCACGGCATTAAGACAACCGATTTAGCAGAAGGCTCGTTGCCAGCCACTGGCCGCATGCTGCAGTTCAAGCTGCCTAGCGGCCATGAAATGCGTTTGTTCGCGCAGAAAGAATATGTGGGTACCGAAGTTGGTACGACTAACCCCGATCCTTGGCCGGACAACATCACTGGTGCAGGTGCACATTGGGTCGATCATTGCCTGTTGATGTGTGAGTTGAACCCAGAGACGGGCGTTAACACCGTGGCCGATAACGTCGCATTCTTCAGAGATGTACTCGATTTTCATCTGGTTGAGCAAGTGTTGGTTGGCCCTGGTGGCGCTATTCAAGCTGCGGCCTTCCTCGCCTGCACCAATAAACCACACGACATCGCTTTCGTTGGCGCTCCAACTTCCGGATTGCACCATGTGTCGTTCTTCCTCGATTCATGGCATGACGTGCTGAAAGCAGCCGACGTCATGGCCAAGAAAAAGGTCAAGATCGATGTAGCTCCGACACGTCATGGCATTACGCGCGGCGAGACAATTTATTTCTTTGACCCGAGTGGTAACCGCAATGAGACCTTCGCTGGTCTAGGTTATCTCTCAATGCGTGATCGTCCAGTCACTACGTGGACTGAAGACAAACTCTGGAGTGGCATCTTCTATCACACAGGTGAAGCAACACCTTCATTCACTGAAGTTTATACCTGATCTAACCATGTCGTTCCTGGATCCCGGAAAAACCGGGGTCCAGTTGTTTATTTTTGCTCGGCTCACTGAGCGTAAATAAACAACTTAAAAGTTGCATCGTTCATTGACTTGACCAGATATCACCATGACGAATCCATCTAACAGTTGCAGCACGGCTGTCATTTCTTCGGAAGCTGCAGGTATCGCTTTAAAAGCAACCATAGAACACGCGCAGAAATTAGGCATAGCTATCAATGTTGCCATTACCGATAGCTCGGGAGTACTTGCTGGATTTTTACGTATGCCCGGCGCTTTTCTGCATTCGATCGATATCGCTATCGACAAAGCCTACACTTCTGCAAGCTTTGGTTTTCCTACCAGCCAATGGTTAAAAATTCTCGAAGGTGATCCTGCACTTAAAGCAGGTTTACCACTGCGTCCTCGTTTAGTGATTTTTGGTGGAGGTCTACCTATCGTAGAAAACGGTACACGTATCGGTGGGATTGGTGTATCTGGCGGATCAGCCGAGCAAGATGAAGAATGCGCGCGCGCAGGACTGAAAGCGATCGGACTAGCATAAAGA
>JBEDHZ010000177.1:0-4728 GCA_041173845.1 Pseudomonadota bacterium | reverse complement strand
TCAATGACGTACAAGTATTTATAAGGTCGGTTGTCGTAGCCTCCGCAGGCAACCTCTTTAAATCTGCCTAAACCGGGGCGAGTCGTTTGGGTGTGCTGCTCCAAAACAAATCCATCGACTTCTAGGGGATTGCAGTCTGATGGCAATCGCAGCTTGCCTATGCCGTGCAACACACCCTGATGGACTTCTGCCTTTTGAACCAAAAAAGATTCAATATCGCTGGCTGACATACTGACGACCCCAGAAGGCAGCGCAAAGGTTGAATTGCCTGGTGCATTCACTTCATTTGAGGATAGATCCAGCTTTTGTCGATTTTTTTCTATCCATTCCTGAACATAGGAGCGCAAATAGGGGGGTGCCTCTGCATAGGCATCAATAAATTTCCTTGAACGCATTTGTGGAGCTTGTGCAGAAATCTCGCTCGATGAATGATGGTACGTGTGTTGTGTTCTCGCGGGCGATCGTCGCGCGTGAGCAAGATGGTGCGTGAGTGATCTCATGATGCTTCCTTCACGTCGTTTTTTCAGGATGATTTAATTAGAATTATTCGGACGCGAAGAAAAACCACGTCTTCGAATGGTTTCTCTTTTTGCAATTTTTGTGCCAATCGACTTTGTTTTTTTATCGGCCAATATCGACGTAATTACGTGGTTAAACGCGCTTCTGATGGCTGTTTAACGGTTGATTTGCGCATTACCTGCCCCAAGATGGGCGATCTTCGAAGCAGTTAGGTGCGCCCTGCACCAGCACCGAACAAACTTCAAAGATTGTTTCCGTCAGGTTTTACGGATAACCTATAGAGGTTTTACATTTTCACGTGCAGTCATTTTGAAAAACGCAGGCGAAGACCTGCCCTGCAGAGAGCGATTTAATTCGCTGCTGTTAGATTTGTAGATATCTGGAGTCAAATGCGCTTAGCTGTAATCGGTGGCGGTGTCGTAGGTGTCAGCACCGCGTATTACTTGGCAGAGGCCGGGCACGAGGTCGCTTTATTTGAACGCTACGGCAACGTAGCTCAAGAAGCTAGCTTTGGTAACCTCGACTTAATGGGTCCGTCTGGACTCCGCTTGTGGGCCACACCGGGTGCGCCTTCACGTATTTTTTCTATGCTGTTTCGACCTGAATCGCCATTGGCATTCAGCGCGCGATTCGAGCCCGCCATGTGGCGCTGGCTAAAACGCTCGATGTCGGAATCGGCACTCAGCCGTTTCAAACAAAATCAACAACGCTTGTATCGCTTAGCAAGCTACAGCCAGGAGTTAATGCAGCACCTGGTGCAGACACGCGAATTAGATTTCCAGCAGCGGAACAGCATGATGATCATGTTTCGTACCGCGCGCGAACTCGAGATGGCGCATCCCTATATGGAGTTGCTGGGCGAGTTTGGTAGTCGTAATGAATTACTCGATCCTGAAGCTGCTCGCTTGCTCGAGCCTGCCTTATCGACCGAAACACCGTTCCACTCAGCGCTACACGTACCGGATGATTGGGCCGGTAACTGCCCGCTGTTTGTGCGCCAGCTCAAAACACTGTCACAAGACTTGGGTGTGGAGTTTCATTTTAATAGTGAGGTACAAGCGATTCGCCCCGAACTGGGTGGCACCACGCTGCAACTTGAAGGTCGTAACGTCGATGTCGACGCAGTGGTGATTGCCGCGGGCAGTGACAGCGTTCGTCTGCTTAAAACGATGGGTATTAGTTTGCCGATTTATCCGGTAAAAGTGTATTCAGCGTCGATGGCGATTCAAGAATTCGAACTCGCACCTCAAACCTCTTTGTTTGATGATACCTATCGCGTGGGTTTGACCCGACTTGGTAAACGCATACGCATTGCCGGTTGCGCAGAACTAGGATCGTCTAATTTGGATCTGCATCACAAAGCCGTGAACACTCTCGTCAAAGTAGCGGACGATTGGTTTCCAAATGCCGCCAACTATCGTGCAGCAAGCTTTTGGTGTGCTCCCACAGCGATGCTGCCCGAAGGCGTTCCACTGATAGGACAAACTCGCTACTCCAACGTATTCGTCAATACTGGACATGGATCTGCTGCATGGGCATTAGCTGCCGGTAGTGGCAAACTGATGGCTGACATCATTACTGGTCGTCGTACCGAAATCGATACCGACGGCCTGACTCTGACCCGCTATGGCGATCGCATGCGCTGATGCGCAATCCTCAGATCTATACACCGTCGCTCAGATACGAGCGATAGAGCAAGCAGCCCTCGACAATCTTCCCGCTGGAACCTTGATGCAACGCGCTGGCAAAGCGGTTGCTGATGCAGCGCTTGCGCTGCTCCCCAAAGACACATCTGATCCACACGTACTGATTGCAGTTGGCCCTGGCAATAACGGCGGAGATGCGCTTGTAGCCGCTCAAGAACTCGCCATGCATGGCGTGCCTATCTCCATCGTTATGCCAATCGCTCCGGGTACGTTATCTCAAGATGCAAAAAGTGCCTTAGATAACGCTAAGAGCAAGCTTATTTCTTACATCGAATTCAGTGATCTACTCATTAATCAAACATGGGATCTCGCCATCGATGGCTTGTTTGGCATAGGCCTCACGCGAGCGCTGCAGGGAGATTTCCGAGCACTGGTCGATTATCTAAACAGCTTATCGTGTCCGGTTCTAGCAATCGATGTACCGAGCGGATTAAACGCTGATGAGGGCAGTCTGATAGGCCCGGATTGCGTCGCGGTAAAAGCAAGCACCACAATCAGCTTCATCGCTAACAAACCGGGGCTGCATACGCTTTTTGGACGTGATTACGCCGGCACGGTCATGGTGAATGACTTAGATATCGCGCGTCATTTTTTCAAAGAACCTGTAGCAAAACTCAATCGACCGGAATTGTTTTGCTCATCGATGCACCCGCGTACTCATGCATCACATAAAGGCAGTCACGGAGACTTGTTTGTGATTGGGGGCGCCAGCGGTATGGCGGGCGCGGTCCTACTAGCTGCACGCGCTGGGGCGATGACGGGAGCGGGTCGCGTATTTGCCGGCTTTTTAGATACTGCACCACCGTTTGATCCCGTTCATCTGGAGTTGATGTGCCGATCCGCAGCGTCGTTGTACCCTACTCGTGGTGCAATCGTTGTCGGACCGGGCATGGGCGTGTCGAGAGAAGCCAACGACCTCTTATCTCGCATGCTTTCAACTGAGCTTGCTTTGGTCATCGACGCTGATGCACTGAATCTGCTAGTAGTGGAGCCCGGTTTACAACAGCGTTTAATTCATCGTCATGCTGCTACTTTGCTGACACCGCATCCGCTGGAAGCTGCAAGGTTATTAGAAATATCTGTTGAAGAAATTCAAACAAATAGATTGGATGCTGCCAAAAGATTAGCCACTAAATTTCAATCAGTCGTGATCTTAAAAGGTTCAGGAACTGTCATTGCCAAACCTGACAACTCTGTCGTTATCAACTCGACCGGCAATCCCGCATTAGCTACAGCCGGCACAGGTGATGTATTGGCTGGACTGTGCGGCTCATTATTGGCGCAGCAGTGGCCTGTTTGGGACGCCGCTCTCGCGGCGGTGTGGATTCACGGTCATGCAGCGGATTGCATGGTGAATGAAGGCATAGGCCCGATAGGAATAACCGCTCCTGAGCTCTTACCTTATCTAAGAAAAAGTTTGAATCAATTGCTTCCGGCTTGAAGCGTATCGAGCGTATCAGCGACGACACGCCCAGCGGCAATCGTTAACGTTCGAGAACAACGCGCAGCAATCACTGGATCATGCGTCACAAGCACCAACGTCGAACCCTGTTCCCGATTCAGCCCAAACATCAAATCAATGACTGCCTCACCAGTAGCGGCGTCCAAGCTACCCGTAGGTTCATCGGCGAGCAGTAGTTTAGGTTCGGTCACAAAAGCTCGCGCGAGCGCAACGCGTTGCTGTTCTCCACCCGACATGAACTTGGGATAATGATTCAGACGCTGCGACAGCCCGACACGCGACAACATATGTTCAGCTTTTTGACGCGCTTGCCCATCCGCTCGCAATTCCAGCGGTAGCATGACATTTTCTACTGCGGTTAAATGAGGTAACAATTGAAACGACTGGAACACAAATCCTAAGGTCGATTTTCTCATCGCTGCGCGACCATCTTCGTCCAGCGCATACAGATCGATGCCATCAATTAGTACCTGGCCTGAACTGGGCGTATCCAATCCCGCCAGTAAACCAAGTAAAGTGGACTTGCCCGATCCGGACGCTCCCATCAATGCCAGCGTTGCGCCGGAACGCACGGTAAAATGGATGTCATTCAAGATCGTCAGTTCGCCACTGGAATCCGTGACTTTTTTGGTCAGCCCAGTAACCTCGATCAAGTTAAGTGTCAGGGAGTTTTCAGACATGCCGAATCGACTAGGTAAACTTTTAAAAAATCTAATTTTAGCGATCATCAGCACTCTGCTGATCACCGCGCTACCTGCGCATTCTGCAGCAAAAACTCTGCTCGTGCTTGGGGATAGCTTATCCGCTGAATATGGCCTTCCAAGAGGAAGTGGCTGGGTCAACCTGCTCGATAAGCAGCTACAAACAGAAAAACTCAACACAACCGTCATTAACGCCAGCATCAGCGGTGAAACTAGCGCCGGCGGCAAAACACGACTCCCTGCTTTACTCGCTCAGCATAAGCCGAGCATAGTGATCGTCGAACTCGGTGGTAACGATGGCTTACGTGGTCTATCTCTGGCAGCGACTCAGTCAAGTTTA
>JBEDHZ010000176.1:0-4754 GCA_041173845.1 Pseudomonadota bacterium | reverse complement strand
GGGTTGGTCTGGGACAGCGTATCCAACAGAGATTTAAGCCCATTCTCGAAGAACGTCGGCTGCCCAATCTCCAGTTTCCCGATTACGTCCGGATTCGAATCCACCCCCACTACCAGCAAGCCAGCGTTAGCTAGCACCGATGCCAGCGTCAACCCGACGAAACCTAATCCATACACGGCAACGACACGGTCCTCGATCTGATAGTCGAAGATATCCGAAAGCAGGATCAGGTCGTGGAACTTCCCCTCGTCATCGACCAGGATGATCTGCTGGTATTTTGTATAGTCAGCTTGGCGCTGTTTGGCCTGACGGATGATGTCCTGGCGCATCTGCTGGTTACTCAACCCGAAACGAACCAATATTGGCAACGGGTTAGCAATTAAGGCAACCGGTTGCCCCACTCCAATACTCTTTCCCAGCCCACGCCTTATGTCACCATCAGTCACAATACCCGTAACACGCTGCTGCTCGTCGATAACCACGGCGACACCCGCTATGTGCTTATTGGCCTCCGAACTACCCATCAAACTGATAGCGTCTTTGATCAGGGTTTCTTTTCTTACAAGCGCGTTGAACCTCACTCTGTCAGAGCTTCCTTAATTTGAATCAGGTTACTAACTACCCTAGGCCCATATTGGCCCGAAGTACCAGATCGATTTAAAAGAACACAATCGACACCGGCCTCTAAACTCAACTCATAGTCGGCAATGTCATCCCCTAACATCAGCAAACCCTCAAGTGGAGCGTGAGTTTTCTCCACAATTGCCTGAATATGTCCCATTCCCTTGGTAAAACCGTCACTACTTCCTAATACCGAGGTGACACCGCATCTGATATGTTTTGGCAATGTATGCTCCACCAAATCCGATAACTCCCCGGGGGGTACAGATGAGGAGATGCACACTTCCCTACCGCGGTTCATGAGCGCTTCTAGCAATTCAAGCGCATCAGGAAATATGCGCGCATGAATCAGGCTAGCCTTGTTCATTCTCTGAAAATTATCGCTGAAGCATTTAAAAGAATTATGCGGAGCGTTTAAACCGAGGTTATTTATAATCTGTAGAAATATTTGCTTCCTAGGGCGCCCTGATAGCGCTAGGTACTGCTTTACAACCTCCTTGGCAAGCAAGTCATCCTGACTGCAATGAAGCGCAGCGCAAAATGCGCGGCCAAAGTTCCCTGATTTCACGTGCATAGAGTCCAGTACCGTACCATCCCAATCGAATACAAATACCCTCTTCATTCTAAGAATGTCTCTTAGATCATCAGGGACACTAAAGTTTTGGGTACTCGATTTCACTTTTCAAAATTAACATATTCTGTGTTTTACCCCTAAATAGGTTGACGCTATTTCAATCACCATCCCCGCCCTACCTATTCTTAATCCAGGGCTAGCACTCACTTTTGAAAAAGCTTCAGACGACTCATACTTAACCCTCTATAACCTGCGCACCTACCATCCGAGAATACCACTCAGCAGATACCATTAATTGATCGTGATTCCCTTGCTCAACCACTTCCCCTTCACGTAGAACTATGATGTTGTCCGAATTACGTATTGTAGATAATCGATGTGCGATTATTATTATCGTCATTGTTAGTTCTGAGCGGAGCTTCTCTAGGGCAGCTTGAACTGCCTGCTCGGTCTCTGAGTCAAGAGAACTTGTTGGTTCATCCAGAATCAGCACGCTCGTCCGCTGAACCAATGCGCGCGCTAGTGACAACCTTTGCTTTTGTCCTCCAGACAAACGGGTACCTCTCTCACCCAAAAATGTTTCCAGCCCGTTTTCCAGGCGTTTAACAAATTCTGCTGCTTGTGATTTTTCTAGCGCATCCCATAACTCTTCATCTGTAGCCTCTTTCCTCCCAAATCGGAGATTAGCTGCCACAGTGTCATTAAATATTACTGCATCCTGCGAAACGAAAGCCATGCGCTTCCTCAGAGAACATAAGTCAAACTCGATGCCGGATATTCCATCGTAGAGAATTTTCCCTTCTTGCGGCAAACGCAAGCACATAATAAGGTCTGCGAGTGTACTCTTGCCTGAGCCAGAAGGGCCCATGACGGCACAAAATTCTGACGTCTTTAGTAGTAGGTCTACCCCATGCAGCACTTCAGTCTCAATAGCTAAACCTTGATGGAATATCTTATGGACTGCTCGCATCTCAACAACAAACTCAGCCACGGATAGCAACGACAGGATCTAAGCGCGCGGCGCGTAATGCAGGCGCCACCGCCGCGATTAAGCCACTCAGCGTAGCAAGCAGTAGCGCCATTACAAATAAACCAGGCTCAACAATTAATGGAAAAATCGCCGTGCCATCCGGATTGCGCAGCATGCGCTGCCAAATCACCAGCGATCCCAAGCCTACCAACGATCCTCCGATTGCGCCGGAGAGAGCTAGCAATCCGCCTTGTAAAAGAAAAACGCGCAATATCTGACCACGTGAAATTCCCATGGCCCGCAAGATGCCTATCTCGCGTGATTTCTGCATCACTGAGACGACTAATACGCTGGCCATTCCAAAGGCCACAGATAGTCCAACGAAAAGACGTATCACCGTGTTAGATGTTTTTTGAGCTTGAACGGCGGTAAAAAATTGAGAATTCGTCGATATCCAGCTATCCGCTTTAATCCCAGTGATTTCAGTGATGCGTTGGGCAATCAGTTCAGCGTCGTACACCTCTCTGACGGTCACATCAATGCTAGAGACACCACCTGATAAGCCTAAAAGACTTTGGGCTGTGTGCAAAGCAGAGAAGGTCGTGCGTTGATTCGCTCCCTTGTTGCCAAGATCAAAAATACCCGTCACGGTAAGTATGTTGCTATTACCTAGAGCCGATGAAATACGTAATTTGTCGCCAATGGATAAGCCCAAATCACTCGCCAGATCCATACCTATCAAAATGTCGCTACTTGTAAGGCGAGTCGACCCCATGATTATTTTTTCTGGCAAAGTCACAATCTTAAAATAATCTTCAGGTTCAATACCCGTAATTGTCACTGAGCGACTTGCATTACCGCGTACCACCAGAGCCGACCCTGCCGCAGTCGGTGATACCACCAGAACTGTAGGCATTGCTCGAATCTGTTTCACAATATTTTGCCACTGATCGATAGATTTCAGTCGTTGTAGTGGTGCTTGAATTCGAGCATTTTCTGAAAAACGATGTGATGTATTCGAAGGGACGCCTAATGCACGCGCGACTTCTTTCGGCGGCAGTAACTGTATATGTGATTGCGCGGTCAGCACACGCCGTATAAAGTTCGCTTGCAACGCTGTCAGTAGAGCAGACATAAAAATAATGACTGCTACCCCAATGGTTACCCCGAGAATGATGAACCAGGTCTGCATTCTTCCTTCACGTAAGAAGCGTAACGCGACTATCCATTCAAAGGGTAGCCAGAAGTTCATGGTGCTTCGCTATAGCTTATGGGACGAACACGATCACCTTCATTAACTTCGTTAGTAAACGTTAATGCGCGATCATTGACGCGTAATCCGGAAAGTACTTCGCTCATTCCTGCACTTTGCAAACCCACACGTAGAACTTGTTTATGTACTTTCCCGTCGTCTACTTTAAATACCCATGGCTGCCGACTTTTGATGTCGTGAATGGTATCCGTCGGCACTAACACCGCTTTCAAACGCGTGGCCACCTGAATATCGACCGACACTGTCATGTCTTGGCGTAAATAAGCGGGTGGCTCAGCCACGTTAAGTTTGATTTCAACCGAGCCGCGCTGAAGATCAACACTGGGATTGATATAGCTAATCGCTGCAGAAAAATAGAGTGCGGGATAAGCGTCAGCGGATGCGCGTGCTAATTGACCTAACACTAACAGTGGTAGATTTTTTTCATCAATTTGAACTACTAATTGCGTCGCACCTAAAGGGGAGAGTGTCATTAATGCTTTGCCGGGTTGTACGACATCACCAGGCTCCACATCGCGCGAGATTAACGTCCCAGCGATAGGTGTTTTAATCACCGTATATTGGCGGCGTGAATAGGCAATTTTTGAGTTGGCCTCAGCTTGTGAGAGTGCCGTGGCAGCAATTTGATAATCACTGCCCGCAGGGTGAGTTGTCTGGACTTGTTTTTTTGCAGTCTGTAATTGTGCTTGTGTTAGATCGACATTCTTTTTTGCCTCATCTAAAGCCGCCTGGCTGATGAACGACTTAGTAAATAAATCGACATTTCTCTGCCATTGTTTTTCTGCGTAATTAACGTTGATCTCTGCTTGTACTAAGCTCTGTGCTGCAACCGGCGCCTGCACTTCGCGAACTTGACGTAATCGTGCTTGCGCTTGCAACACCAGCATATCTGCTTGTTGAGTAGCTGCTCGCCACTCAGCATCATCGAGTTCAATGAGCACTTGTCCGGCCCGAACATTCTGCCCCTCGGTAACAGGAATGTGTTTTACTACCCCAACGATTTGACTTCCTATGCTGATGCGATGCGGCGTTTCTACATGCCCCGTTGCGACGATCGTTTGAATAAAATCACGCTGCGACACTACAGCTGCAGGTATCTGTGGGCCGAGTACTAGGCGCGGGCCAAAAGCTGTAATCAGTCCGATAACCGTGAATAAAATTAAAATGCGTCCGAAATAGTGTTTGGCTATGGTTGTTAGCTCTTTTAATTGCATGATCTTTCCCAAAGTCGCATGACTTTAGGAGTAATGACCGTCTAGAGCCTTGATTAGCGTCACTTTTTACATTCAAACAGAGAAACCACATTATTAACTGGG
>JBEDHZ010000175.1:0-4767 GCA_041173845.1 Pseudomonadota bacterium | reverse complement strand
ATTCATCGCTTACCTAATCTAAGCAGCGGACAGATAGATACGCATACTCAAACGATTACCGATGATGAAGGTATTCGCCCTGACACCACATTGGAAGCTTTAGCAAAACTAAAGCCGGTATTTGCTGCTAAGGGTTCGGTGACAGCAGGTAATAGCTCGCAGACCTCGGATGGTGCAGGCGTACTCATCATTGTTAGCGAAAAAATGCTTAAGCAGTTCAACCTTGTTCCATTAGCGCGCTTCGTCTCGTTTGCAGTGCGTGGCGTGCCACCAGAAATTATGGGTATCGGTCCGAAGGAAGCGATTCCAGCGGCGCTGGCTTCTGCAGGACTGACGTTAAATCATTTGGATTGGATAGAGCTAAACGAAGCATTTGCAGCGCAAGCACTAGCCGTTAGTCATGACTTGGGTCTCGATATGAGCAAAGTGAATCCTTTAGGTGGCGCGATAGCCTTGGGTCATCCGCTTGGTGCAACAGGCGCTATTCGTTCAGCGACTGTCATCCATGGCATGCGTAAACGCAAACTCAAATTCGGTATGGTCACGATGTGTGTGGGGACAGGTATGGGTGCTGCGGGTATTTTCGAGAATTTATCATAGAGTGGTTTGATTCCTGTTATGTCAGTTAAGCTGTACAAAAATCACCTTCGGGTGGTTTTTTATTTGTAGAAAAAGGTATTGGCTTCAATGAGTAATTTTCTTGGGTTTAGCCCTAAAGCTTTCAAATTCTTAGAAGACTTGACCAATCATCAAACCAGGCTTTGGTTTGACGAACATCGTTCGGAGTACGAAGAATTTGTACGTGAACCGATGAAGTTGTTTACCGACGTTTTGTCAGAAAGTCTCGCTGAGAATGCGATACCTTTATGGGGCGATCCAAAAAAATCTCTTTTTAGAATTAATCGCGATGCTAGATTTTCAAAAGCAAAGCACCCTTACAACATGCACGCTAGTGGCTTATTTACTCGAACTGGCGATAAACATTCATCGGGTGTTTTGTATTTTCGTTTAGATCCGCTGGGTAGTAGATGTGCCGCAGGTTATTTGCAACCAGAAGCCCATATTCTTAAAAAACTCAGACAAGGAATTTTGGATAATCCGAAGGTTTGGCTGTCACTCGAAAGGTCGCTAAAGCGCAAAAGATACGAGCTTGATTATTCGCATACCTTATCCCGCATTCCTCGAGGCTTTGATAATGTGCCACTAGAAGTCGAACAAGCTATCAAGCTAAAGGGATGGATCATTAGAAAGCAGTTGCCGCGATCAATAATTTGTTCGAAAGATTTGGTTAATGAAGTTTCAAGCTTTGCAAAGGATATGCTTCCCTTGCTAAGTTTTGGATGGCATGCGTTGGAAAAGTCTCCTGAGTAGGGATCCAGTTACCCACCCTGTATTTTGACCGATAGCACTTACGGCTGATCGTCGTGAACCGTCTTGATATGCGTATGCCTAAAAATTTCATCGCTTATAAAACGATATCAGCGAAAAATTCCATCCCAGGGTCCGGGTATCAGCGTTGCTGTAGTGCCGTTATTTTCTACTTCAGGACGGTTTAAGGTAAACATGGTTTCCGCAGTAACGAATGAGTAATCCATATAGCCTAGTCGCGCTAGCGGCTGTGCTGCTGCCACATCAAAAATTCCATCCTTGATGTAGTTGTCATCGATATAAATTCCAACCACCTCACCAAATACAAGCCAGTAAGCTAATTCCGGATGACCCTCTGGAGCAGGGAGCGGTAACGTCTTCCAGTAACGACATTCGAGCGCTGCAGGTGCTTCTGCGACTCTCGGTGGTTTGACATAAAAAGAGTCTGCTGGTGTCACACCAGCCAACTTGAATTCATCGATGCCGGGGTTAACCGCAGCAGATGACATATTCATCGCATCGCGCAGTTCTTGGCTGACGATTGAGCAAACAAATTCACCCGTTTCTTCGATGTTGATCAGCGTATCTTTTCGACCGATGGATGAAAACATCACCATCGGCGGTCTGTCGCTGACGGCATTAAAAAAACTATAGGGAGCTAGATTAAGTACGCCCGTTTTGCTAATCGTTGATATCCATCCAATAGGTCTAGGAGTAACCAATGCTTTAAAAGGATTGTATTTCAGCCCGTGATTATTTAGCTGCGTGTCGTATTGCATAGTGGATCCTTGCTATTGGGTCTTATAGTATTAAGCGAAAGTGTGTACGCGCATTTATTTGTGATTGTAATATCTTCTAAGTCGTACTCTGATTTTCGACAGGCATTTGAATCTCGATATCAGACTAGTGTTTGGTAAAGATAGTTATATCTGATCACCAGTGCAGATTGATTCCGCCATAGGTCTCCATGTAAGTCGTACCCTTACTAGTGATCACGAATAGGATTTTTATCTCTTTGGGATGGTAGACTACTTTTATTTAACTCAGATCAGTTTATGTACAAATTGATGGAGGATATCCATGCTTCAACTACGGCCTAATTGCGAGTGCTGCAATAAAGATCTCCCTCCAGAGACCGTTGATGCTCGTATCTGTTCATTCGAATGCACTTTTTGTGTCTCATGCGCTGAGACTACACTGAGAGGTCGATGTCCTAATTGTGGTGGAGAGCTTGTCGCTCGCCCTCGACGGCCCGCTGATAAGCTCGCAAAATTCCCTGCTTCCACTGATCGGGTGTTAAAGCATGAAGGCTGCGGCAATGCCAATTAAAATAAATTTTATAAGCTGTCTGAATAAAAGATCAGTCACTTTCATATCGGTTCGATTCGACCGCTGCCAAATTTAAAAACCACCCTAGGGTGGTTTTGTTTTTGATACGCGAGATTTTTAATCAGAAGAACTACCCTACCATCCAGTCGTAGCAAACTGCATCGATTCGCTGTCGCGCCGCAGTGTTACTTCGTGTGGTGATACTGCTAAATACCAAGTCTGTCGTTGATCGTTTGGCTTGAGTTTAGCGAAACCAGTTGGCGTCAGAAGTGCCAGGCACATCGACGGCTGCAGATCTCGCACTGACCGATATAAGATTCCACCGATGTTAGCCTCTCGAACAACTCGAGCAAATTGCTGCGTTAATTCGTACTCTGTGGGGTGCTGCCAGATAGCTGCATGCTCATCGAACGGAGGGTGCTGAAGATCGACCACTGACGTTGCAATCTCTGCTTGAAAGGCAGTGTGTGCTACAGGTTCAAGACGTTCAAGATCGATCGCATCTTGGAGAAATTTCCAGCGCCAATAACCGAGTTCTGCGCCAGCTGTGCGTACTGATTCCGCTCCGTAGAAAACCCCAGGGTCGTTCAATGCTCGAAAGCGTGAGCCACCGCGCTTTGGGTCATACCGAAACGGTGTGGCGAGCAAATAATCCAGAGCAGTGGTGTCATCGGATCGGTTTGGCTTGCTCGATTCAAGTAATGATTCCAGCAGATCTTGCTCGTCGCGATTGTCGACCAGCTTCATGGTGGCCGCAATGTGCTGCGATTCCACCATGCGCCAGACCTGGCCGCGCCAGGCAAAGGCTTCAGACGAGACCGCGAGAGGCGTCCAGGTACTGAACGACACGGACCAGCCCTTCTGTTTGACGAATTAGATCGACCGGGCGGCCATTCAGCCCCCGGTTCTCGCTGTTGAGCCATTGACGTGCAGTGAGCTCGTTCCCCAAGATGGAGTCGAGTGAGCGGAATACGCGCACAAATAGCAAGGCGAACTCCCATTCTTTACGATGCTGATCGAGCTTGTATTCACCTTTGTAGAGGCGGGTAACCGTGGGCGGACTGACGCCCAAGATCTTGGCCAGTAAAGCACGAGAGATGTCTAAGCGCTCAGCTGCGCGTGCCACGGCTTTGGTCAGGACCGAGGATGGATCGGGCTTTGCAGCGAGTTTGCCTTCAGATGCGATCATAGTCGACTCCATGTCTGCAGAAATAATAGCATACTTAAATTTCTTTAGAAATCTATCTTTGCCGAGCAGAGCAAGCCACACTTGGCTAATAGCAAACGCTCTATTACCAATTTTGGCGCTTGATCAATCCTCAAGGGCAACCCGTGTGTAAGCACAAGGTTGTTAGTATTTGATTCATGCAGATCTCTGAATTAGCCCGCCGCGCTGAGGTATCCATCTATTCGATTCGCCACTGGGAGCGTCTTGGTTTAATTGCTTCGGAGCGCCGCTCATCTGGTTATCGGGAATTTAGCGAGAGTGTGATTCGTGAGCTTAGATTTATATCTATGTCGAGAGATTGCGGATTTTCACTCCGACAGATAGGCGAAGTTTTACCGTCATATCGTAACAAAACGCTTACGACAGTTCAGATGATTACAATGTTTGAAGATCGTATCTCTGAGATAGATGCAGAGATTGCAAAAAACAGAGCGCTTCGCAAGCAATTGGTTTCTCATATTGGTTGGTTTCACAAGCGTGAAAAACAAGCTAAAAAAAAATCAAAATTCCCATCTACACAAATGCAAAGTAAAAAAATTAGAATAACAAATAAAAATAAAGGGGAAATTAAATGACACCCTTAAATCCAAACTTTGTGAGTGCTTTGGAGGCGCTGGTAATGTCTATGCCTGTGGCGCAGACATTGAAATTAAAATTCAATCAAATTGCTGCTGGCCAGGTCGAATTATCTATTCCTTACCAAGACGAATTTAGTTTTCGTCCTGGGCAGTTACAAGCGACCCTTATTTTCGCTGCGGCAGATTTTGCTGCCGTATCTGCGGCTGCCACATTACTACCAGAAGGTTGGGTGAACGCCACCATTGACTGCACAATTAAAATTG
>JBEDHZ010000174.1:0-4801 GCA_041173845.1 Pseudomonadota bacterium | reverse complement strand
GGCAGCCAGAGCTTGACCGGTAATAATGGCGGTGAAGTCGGGAAAGTCAGGTAAGACCTTGATCATCGCATCGACAAAAATATCAGTTCCCTTGGTGGGACGTATGCGCCCAAACAAGCCAATCCCCAATTTGCCTGGCAGGCCAGTGCGCTGCCATGCCGTAGATTTATTTTCTGGTGGTGTGAAGCGCTCTAAGCTGGCACCATGAAAAACCACTTTTGTCGTATTTGGTACAAAGCTAGCTGCCTCAGGAGTCGTGGCAATTACGCCATCCATTTTGCTGATTAACCAGCGTGGAAACCATGAGTGCCGATGTTTTGCTGCCGAAGTAAATACCAGCTTGATTGGAAACCGCAGTACATCGCGTAGAAAAATCACCAACATCATTTCCGGATCGCGCCGTACATGCCAAATACGATATCGGCCATCTGGAAGTTTTTTTCGCGACAAAGCGATCGCCTGCCATACGGACAGATAATGGAAATTTTTGGGATTTTGCGCTTTAGCGAGTTGAGCGCCGGGTAAATCTTCGCCTACGAATCCAATTTCTAGATCGTTTGCCTGAACAGGCATCAGTGCATTGATCGTTCCAGAAACGCCAGTGTAGCGCTTCTTCATGTTGGTGATTATGACTTGCGGATTCATTACATCAAAATGATATCGTACTGTTCCTGATGGTAGGTAGTCTCGACTTGCAAGGAAATCGGTTTGCCTATGAAGTCACCCAGCATAGCTAAGTGTTGAGACTCTTCTTCGAGAAACATATCAATAACGACTTGTGAAGCCAAGATGCGGAATTCGCGCGGATTAAATTGCTTAGCTTCGCGTAATAATTCTCGCAGGATATCGTAAGCGATAGTGCGTGGTGTTTTTACTAGGCCTTTGCCGTGACAGGCGGGGCAGGATTCGCACAATATATTCGCTAAAGATTCGCGCGTACGTTTACGAGTGAGTTCTACCAAGCCTAATGCTGAAAAATCAGAGATAGTTGTTTTGGTGCGATCTCGTGATAGGGCTTTTTGTAATTCAGCGAGTACAGCAGCTTGATGTTCGGCATTTTCCATATCAATGAAATCAAGAATAATGATTCCACCTAAATTTCTTAACCGAAGTTGCCGCACAATCGCATGCGCCGCTTCGAGATTGGTTTTGAAAATCGTATCGTCAAAATTTCGGCCAGTGACATAACTACCTGTATTGACATCAATCGTTGTCATGGCCTCGGTTTGTTCAATGATCAGATAGCCGCCGGATTTGAGATCAACGCGGCGGCCCAGTGCTCGTTCGATTTCTTCTTCGACGGCATACAAATCAAACAAAGGTCGCTCGCCGGTGTAGTGAGTCAGCTTAGGAAAAACTGAAGGCGTATAACTCTGAGAAAACTCGCTCAGCTTTTGAAAATTTTCGCGTGAATCAATTTGTATGGTGGTGGTTTCTTCATTAACAAAATCCCGCAGCACGCGCTGCGCCAGACTTAAATCTTGATATAGCAACGCGGGAGCAGGGTGGCGTTTACTTTCCTGGGATATGTGATCCCAGGTGGTTCGAAGATAAGCGACATCCATCGCTAAATCAGATTCGCTGGCATCTTCGGCCATAGTTCGAATAATAAATCCGCCTTTTTCATCAGCGGGGACTAATTTTTGTAAGCGTTCACGCAATAGCTCGCGTTCTGCTTCACTCTCTATACGCTGTGAGATGCCGATGTGCGGATCTTGCGGCAGATAGACCAGCATACGACCTGCGATAGATATTTGTGTCGACAGGCGTGCTCCTTTAGTACCAATGGGATCTTTTACCACTTGCACTAGCAAGGATTGACCATCGAATAAAATCTTTTCAATGGGAGTAGGGGTAGTACTAGTGCCAGTTGGAGGACGTGCATCCCAGATATCGGCAACATGTAAGAAGGCAGCACGCTCAAGGCCGATATCAATAAATGCTGATTGCATGCCGGGCAGCACGCGCGCTACTTTGCCCAGGTAGATATTGCCGGCGCGTCCGCGGGATGCCGTACGCTCTATATGTAGCTCTTGTACGGCACCTTGCTGTATCAAGGCGACACGAGTCTCTTGCGGCGTAATGTTTACTAAAAGGTCTTCGCTCATAAAAGTTTGATGCCTGCTTGAATCAGTAATCGAGAGGTCTCATAAATGGGCAAACCCATGATGCCTGAGTAGCTTCCGTTTATACGCTCAATAAATTGCGCTGCGTGCCCTTGTACAGCATAACTACCTGCTTTGTCGTAAGGCTCGGCGAGCGCGCAATAAGCTCGTAAGTTGGATTCTGATAAATCGATAAAGCTAACTTCTGAACGTTGCAGTGCCTCGTTTAACTCGCCATTCGCAATGACGGCTACTGCCGTAAGTACTTGATGCGTGCGACCTGATAAGGAGCGCAGCATGCGCATCGCTTCATCAGTATTGGCGGGTTTCCCGAGAATATTTCCATCGAGTGTAACGGTTGTGTCTGCCGCTAACACTGGGCGCAACGGCAGCTTGCGCCACTGGACTGCATTCCATCCGCTTTCTGCTTTTTCACGTGCAACGCGTGCGACATAGTCTTCCGGTGCTTCACCTGGGTGTACCACTTCAGAGACAGCGCCATGGCGGCCAGATTCTTCGCGCAGCATCAGTAATTCGAAATCAACGCCAATTTGGCGCAGTAGCTCACGTCTGCGTGGACTCTTCGATGCGAGATAAATCTTGTGGTCGGCCATCGCCATGCAATTTTCCTAATGTGTTCGTGCGACGTTAACCGATATTAATTGAAGAATCGTTAGAGCGATGCTCGATGATAAGGGTGATTTTTAGTTATTGACCAAGCGCGGTACAGCTGTTCCGCCAGTAGTACCCTGACCATCCCATGCGGCAGGGTCAAACTAGACACGCGCATCATCAGGTTGGCTTGTTTTTTAAAATCTGCGTCCAAGCCATCTGCACCACCAATGACGAATGTAACATCCCGCCCCTGCTGTTGCCATTGAGTTAAGTGTTGAGATAGCTGCATGGTTGTCAGATCAACCCCATGCTCGTCCAGCGCAACCAGATAGCCGCCTTTTGGTAAGACGGTTTCAATCCGCAGTTTTTCTTGCGCCATCACGGTTTCAGCGTTGCGGCCCGACGAGCGCTCAATAGGCTTAATTTCTTTCAACACCAAACGACACTCGGGTGGCATGCGTTTGGCGTATTCCTGAAAGCCTGTCTCTATCCACGCGGGCATTTTGTGACCGACGGCTGCAACAATCAGTTGCATGGTGACTCACGCAAATCAGCGCGAAGCTGATTTTTTAGCAGCCTTCTTGGCAGGAGGCGATGCTCTTTTTGCGGGTGCCTTTTTACTCGCTGTTTTACCCACAATTTTTTTGATAGGTACTTTTTTCACTCCTGATTTAGCTGCCGTTTTACTCGCTGTCTTACTCGCTGTTTTAGCGGGTGTTTTTGAAGCCGATTTAGCAGCCGTTCTTGTGGGAGTCTTTGTTGTTGTTTTACTTGTCGTCTTAGTCGCTTTCTCGGCCGGTGCTTTCTTAGCGGCGGACTTTGCTGCAGGTGCTGGCTTAGATCCTACGAGGTGTCCTTTCACCAAGGATGGGCTTGTCCCGCTGGATAACCGTTTGGCAGCGCCAAACTTCACTTCTTTGTCGCCCCAAATTTCTTCTAGGCGGTAATAGGCGCGAATCGCAGGCTGCATGATGTGTACGATCATGTCACCCAAATCAACCAAGACCCACTCGCCCGTACCTTCACCTTCAATGCTGATGATGTGGCCGCCGGCAGCTTTTACTTTATCGCGTACTGAGGCCGCGAGCGCCTTGGTCTGACGATTAGAGGTACCAGAGGCAATCGCTATGCGATCGAACATACTGGTTAGGTGAGTAGTGTCGTATACGCGAATGTCTTGCGCTTTAATATCTTCTAAAGCGTCAATCACAAGGGCCTGCAGTTTTTTGATATCCATTAAGTAGTCTGATAAAGATGATGTTGTTGGGCGTAGTCTAGCACTGGCGTGGGCAATAAGCCTTTAACAGACTCACCTTGTCGTAGTGACTCACGCAGTGCAGTGGAAGAAACTTCCCACGCCAGGTTGTAGGCAATAAAGCATAGCCCACAGGCTGTTTGTTTCAGTTGAGACGGATTCGCTATACGACGGCTGATCTCATGAACTACCTCGCTATCTAAAGCCGCTTGATCGATGACGTATCCGGGACGTGCAGCTATGCAAAGATTAGTTAATGCAAATAACTCGCGCCATTCATGCCACGTATGAAGATTGTTCAATTGATCGGCACCGATGATCCATATTAGCGATGCTTGATCGCCCAGAGTGCGTCGTAGTTCACGCAAAGTCTCGACTGTGTAACTTGGGCCTTCACGCTGAATTTCCAAGCTGTCGACTTGCACAGTAACGGGCCACTGTTGAAACGCGAGTTTCAGCATCGCGGTTCGATGCTCTGCCGCCGTTTTTAAACCCGGTTTTTGCCACGGCTGACCCGCCGGAATAAGTCGTAATTCATCGGGGTGAAGCAGCGTACAAAAATAATGTGCCAGACCGATATGTCCCGCGTGAACTGGATCGAAACTGCCACCCAGTAGCAAAATACAAGGCGGGTTCACCGCTCAATTACCCATGATCATGCGGCGAGCCAATCACGATGTGGCAAAAAGTCGGTATACAGCGCGGCTTCGGGCGTACCCGCTTCAGGTTTCCAGTCGTAGCGCCATTTCACAATCGGTGGCAGCGACATCAGAATAGATTCAGTACGGCCACCTGATTGCAATCCAAACAGTGTGCCACGGTCAAA
>JBEDHZ010000173.1:0-5043 GCA_041173845.1 Pseudomonadota bacterium | reverse complement strand
TTCCTGCTGGCAGAGAACACAAACCAAAGAAGAAGAATGCGGGGGCACCATAAGGCATCAGATTTTCCCAACGATCCACGCCCAGATCGTTGGCAATACTCGCGACTGCTACTGCAAAAATCAGCAGAACGAGATGATCCAGTGAATGTCCAAGGTTAAGTAAAACAGACGTTAAGCGTGGATTCATGGATTGCAGAGCACCTGATCAGTATCAGCGAATAATTGCTGCGACTCGCAGCACGACTCGCAGCAACTACACACCCAACTGACGAGCGAGATCATTCAAGTCACTCGACGCATACGTAAATCGCGTTAGATCACCTTTGGCAGCAGCATTACCCACACCATACTCCAGCGGGCGCTCGACAAACGCCGTCTGCAAACCGCAGGCCTTTGCGGCATCAAGATCATCTTCATGCGCTGCCACGAGCATAACCTCGGAGGGCTGCAAGTCAAAAATCTCTGCCACACCGAGATAGGTTTCGGGATCCGGTTTGTAATGACGAAATACTTCAGCCGACAAAATCAAATCCCAGGGTAGTCCACCATTTTTTGCCATATTCGCCAGCAGACCCAAGTTACCATTCGATAGCGTCGTGAGCATAAAGCGCGTCTTCAATCGTGTCATACCTGGAACGGTATCAGACCAAGGACTTAAACGATGCCAGGCAAGATTTAAATGCCTACGCTTTTCTTCATTGAGATCGATAGCGAAGTCTTTCAATATACGATCAAGAATCAATCTATGGAGATCATCAATCTTTGTCCAGCCCAATTTACCGGAACGCACTTCATCCATCGCAGGCTTATAGCCAGCGCGCCAAGCGCTCGCAAATTTATCGCCATCGACACCCGGAATTAGCGCCTTCGCTTCGCGACTAATCGAACCATGCCAATCAACCACGGTACCGAACACGTCAAAGGCTAATACTTTGGGAGTAGTCATCGGTGTCACCTATTTCACTATTAGGTTTATTGTTTTGGTGGTGTACGTGTAGCCTGCCAAGAAACGAATTGCAATTTACCATCGCGTTTCGCCCAAATACTGTGAAAGCGCAGTTCAATGCTGAGATCTTTGTCATTCAGCTGAACATCAAAATTACCCAAGCCTGTGATCGTAGCAATACAGCCAAAGGTTCTGACCTTAACATCCGAGCGACGCATCACTTTGTATTTCACCATACCGCTGCGCATAGATTCGATATACGACTGCTTGCTATCGACTACGGAACTACTATGTATATACACAAGATCGTCAGCAATTAATTTTTCCATTGCTGCAAAATCATTCGCCATCTGCGCTGCATAGCGCGCGTCTTCTAATTTAATGACTTCGTCGGCATTTACAGCATCGCAGGTTGAAGCGATGGCAGCGTGACTACTAGCGAATGCCAGCATAACTAAGCAGAGAATGGTAGAGCGTAGGTTCAACATGGGAGTCTCCTGTTTTTTATTATTTTGTCAGCGCAAATGTAGATAATTTATTTTGCGATGCACCAACACCTCGCAGTAACGACTACCAAAATTAGCAGGCGTTAGCCAGATTTCGCCATTGATGATACTGTAATTAGATAAGCTTTCGTAAAAACCTGCGCCACCCCACCCGTTACTAAAACAGCATGATGGCCTATGCTTGTTTTACTCTGATAGTTTGGAGAGTCTGATGAAACAAATTATTTCTCGCTGTGCTCTATTAGTGCTGTTCGTTAGTCCCCTGGTTTCCTACGCTGATGATACTCAGTGGATTGCTGACAAACGTGGATGTAAGGTCGTCAATATCGCACCCCAAGAAGGTGAGAGCATTACCTGGAGTGGTGAATGTAAGAATGGCTTAGCTAACGGCGAAGGTACACTCACCTGGTTCCAAAAAGGCGTCAAAATTGAGTCTTACAGTGGACCCATGGTGAATGGCTACGCAGAAGGCCGTGGACGAATGGTACGCGGCAGTGGTGTCTACGTCGGCGAATGGAAAAAAAGTATGCAACATGGCAAAGGCCGCTTTGAAGATGCTGACGGCAGTTGGTATCAAGGCGAGTGGGAAGATGGTCAACCTCATGGCCGCGGCCAAATGCTCACGCCTGAGGGAGAACTACTCAAAGGCTATTGGAATAAGGGTGAATTCGAAGAAGCCGGTGCTATGCCGGGAAGAACCTAAGCATTTTTATTTAACTCACTTAAGCACTCAAAAAAATCAACAACAGCGTATGACCACGAATGAGGTCATACGCTTTATTATGCAGCGCATAATTTAAAACACTCTGCATAATTACCGTCACCATGACTACCCGAATTTCCCGTACTGCCTTTCTCACTTTATTACTGATTGCCGTCATGATGGGCGGCAATCACGTTGCTGCTCGTTTCGCATTTAATGATTCTGTCAGTGTGATTACTGCGGTGATTTTTCGTAGCGGTGTAACCGCCATCATCATCACTCTGCTTTTAATTCAACAGAAAGTACGCATACAATTTTCAGCGCGTCACAAACGAGTCATGCCGGTGATTGGCGTACTGGTGGCTATACAAAGTTTTTGCCTCTATTCCGCTGTCGCCCGACTGCCGATTGCATTAGCGCTGTTAGCTTTTAATACCTACCCCTTGTGTAGCGCATTTTGGGCGCGTGTGCTTTACAAACACCGCGCTGAACCCTTCGTATTAAAAGCGATGCCCGTGATGTTACTGGGACTCGCACTGGCCCTTGATGTATTCGGTGCCGCATCGGGCTTGGGCGCAGCGGCGCACTGGCAGCAAATCGGTGCAGGTGTCGGCTTCGCAGTCGCTGCTGCAGCCACGTTTGCACTCGCCATGATTTTGACGCAGCACGAAGCCGTTGATCTGGATGGTCGCGTAAGAACAGCAATGACCATGGGTATGGTGGTATTACTTGCTTCCGTATTTGCTATTGTTAGCGGAGGATGGTCGCTGCCACGCACCGCATTGGGATGGTGGGGCTTAGGTGGATTAACCGCACTGTATGGAACGGCGTTCACTTTAATGTTTAGCCTACTGCCTCGACTAGGCGTGGTTGGTAATTCAGCCATTATGAATATCGAACCGGTATTTGCATTAGTGTTAGCCTGGTTATTACTTGGTCAGGAGATCGCACCTATACAAGTTGTCGGTGCTTTAATCGTGGTCTCTACCGTAATGGTGCTAGGCTTGCGTCGTAAGTAAACATAGTTAACAACACCAAAAATTAACACATCCTTTTTAAAGGACGGGCAGCATGGAAAAAATGGATTTTTCTCCTTGGCGAATTGCACATGCAAGCAAATTTAAGCTGAACGATTTCGACACCACTCCGCCTGCAGATCTCGATTTGAGCAACCATGAGCTTGAACATCATCAATCCAAATTAGCCGACAAATTAAATAAATTTCAATCGCTGCTCTATTCATCAAAAAGCAAATCAGTACTACTGATACTGCAAGGCATGGATACCTCAGGAAAAGATGGCGTGATTCGCCACGTGTTTTCTCATGTCAGTCCCTTAGGTATGCATGCGATTGCCTTTGGAGCACCGACTGAACTAGAGCAGCGTCATGATTTTTTATGGCGCATACACAACAAACTTCCTGCTTTGGGCGATATGACGATTTTCAATCGTAGTCACTATGAAGATGTACTGGTGACTCGCGTTCGCGGCATGATAGACGAAGCGACCTGCCAAAAACGCTACAAGCATATCGAGCATTTCGAGACGCTTTTAGAGGATAGCGGTACCGTACTACTGAAATGCTATTTACATATCTCAAAGGATGAACAAAAAAAACGTCTGCAAGAAAGGTTAGACGATCCCAGCAAACACTGGAAACTTCAAGCCTCCGATTTTGACGATAGAAAATTGTGGCCTGATTTTATGAAAGCTTACGAAGATGCCATCGCTGCGACTAGCACTAAGAATGCACCTTGGTATATCGTACCGGCAGACTCTAAACCGCACCGTGATTTATTTATAGCTAGTCTGTTGGTACAAACTCTGAATAAATTGGATCTTCAAATGCCTGAGCCTACATTTTCTATTAATAAAATAAAGCTCGACTAATGCGCTTACAAACAGGAGATGTGTGGGGTGGCTTAGCGGCGATGATGGTTGCGCTGCCCGCTGCGATCAGCTTTGGCGTCATCGTGTATGAACCCTTAGGCCAGATGTATAACGCACAGGGCGCAATGGCCGGCATCATTGGCGCCACATTACTTGGTTTTTTTGCCGCGATGTTCGGCGGTTGTAAGCGTTTAATTTCCTCACCCTGCGCACCGGCCGCTGCTGTGTTGTCTGCATTTGCGATTCAATTTACGCAGTCCGGCATGCCGCCTGATCAAATTTTGTTAGCCTTGTTATTGATCGGTCTACTCGCTGGTGGTTTTCAGATTTTGTTTGGCTTACTAAAGTTAGGCGGCTTAATTAAATACATGCCTTACCCGGTGGTTAGTGGTTATCTCGCCGGTGTGGGTCTGATCATCATCGCAGCGCAAACACCCAAGTGCTTAGGCATTCCCGGTAATCAGGGATTCTGGTTTGCCATCACTGCAGCCGATCAGTGGCGCTCGGCCAGCTTAATCGTTGGCATCGTAACAGCAGCATTAATGATTATTGGTCCTCGCATTACGCAGCGCATTCCTGCAGTTATCATCGCCATCATTGGCGGTGTCACGACCTACTGGCTACTCAGCTTGTGGAATACCGATCTGCTACAACTTCAGAACAACACACTCATCGTTGGTCCGCTTGGCGGTCTTAGCACGACCGGCAATGCCGTTGATGCGATGGGTGGCGTCACCAATTTTTTCACTAGCGTTAGTCTCCCCTACCGTGCTCTGGCCGATGCGTCTTTGCCACCGATTAAAGCCCTACTCTATCCGGCGCTGACCTTAGCGATATTACTTTCGATTGATACCCTGAAAACCTGCGTTGTTTTAGATTCACTCACGCACAGTCGCCATGACTCGAATCGCGAGTTACTCGGTCAAGGTATAGGTAACATGGCCTCAGCACTATGCGCAGGCATGCCCGGCTCGGGCACGATGGGCGCCACCTTACTT
>JBEDHZ010000172.1:0-4831 GCA_041173845.1 Pseudomonadota bacterium | reverse complement strand
GCAGAGATGAGTTTGGTCATCTCAAACATAGAAACGGTCTTCTTGCCACCAAATACAGCTTTCAGCTTGTCATCCGCATTGATGTTACGGCGGTTGACGCTATCTTGCAGCTTATGCTTTTTGATGTAATCCCAGATTTTCTTAGTGACATCCGTGCGTGGAAGTGGGTTTGCACCGACTACCGCTGCCAGAACTGCTGAAGGGGTCAAGGGTTTCATGAATGCTGCATTAGGCTTGCGAGTAGTTTTCTTAGCGGCGGCTTTTTTTGCGGGCGCTTTTTTCACTACGGCTTTTTTGGCGGGTGCCTTCTTCGCTACGACTTTTTTTGCTGCTACCTTCTTGGCGGCTGGCTTTTTGGCCGGCGCCTTCTTGGCTGCCTTTTTAGCTGCAGGTTTCTTTGCAGCGGATTTTTTGGCGGCCGCTTTTTTGGCTGTAGCCATGTGTGAACCTCCTATGCTGTGTTGACTAACTGTTGCGCAAGTTTACGCACCGCCAATAGTCTTAGGGTTTTGACTGTGACGCAAGTGTTTTTTATCAGTTTTTTTCGATTTTTCCCTATGAGAGTGACATACATCTCAAAATTTTCGCTCTGGGGAATTAGGCTAGCGTACTTGGAGAGCGCCTAAGGATAGTAATAGGCGAGTCATAGGGGGATGTGAAATGCCTTGAAAACAGAGACTAAAACCCGCTTTCAAGAGCGAGTCGCATGGGTTAAAACAACCAAGAGGTGTGTCGAATAGGGCGTGTTAACGCATACCCGGTATCATCCCTTTCATACTGCGCATCATCTTCATCATGCCGGCGCCTTTAAGTTTTTTCATCATTGATTGCATCTGATCAAACTGCGAAAGCATGCGATTGACTTCTTGTACCTGGACGCCTGCACCGGCTGCGATACGCCTTTTGCGGGAGGCTTTAATCAGGTCAGGCTTGGAGCGCTCCTGCTGAGTCATAGAATTGATAATGCCCTCCATGCGCCGTATTTGCTTTTCCGCTTGATCGACATTTTTTCCTGCGGCGGCTTGCTGAAGTTGGGCGGGGAGTTTGTCCATCAGTCCCGATAGCCCACCCATTTTTTTCATTTGCGATAGCTGCGCTTTAAAGTCATTCAGATCGAATTTGCCGCCGCTCTTTATTTTGTTAGCCAGATCTTCTGCCGCGGCGACATCAATACCCTTGCGTGCTTCTTCGACCAGCGCAAGGATATCGCCCATACCCAAGATGCGATTAGCCATTCGCTCCGGATCGAAAGGCTCAAGGCCATCGAGCTTTTCTGCGACACCGGCAAACTTGATAGGTTTGCCCGTGATGTGACGCACAGAGAGTGCTGCTCCACCGCGCGAATCGCCGTCCAGTTTAGTGAGAACGATACCTGTCAGTGGCAGAGCGTCATTAAATGCTTTGGCAGTATTAACAGCATCCTGACCCAGCATGGCGTCAACCACGAACAGCGTTTCAATCGGATTGAGTGCGGCATGCAGCGCACTGATTTCCTGCATCATCGCTTCATCGATACCTAGTCGGCCTGCGGTATCGATAATTAACACTTCGTGATGATGCTTCTTCGCGTGATCAAGAGCCGCGAGTGCAATCGCGACTGGTTTCTGAGAGGTCTCAGAGGGAAAAAAATCAGCGCCGACTTGAGCTGTGACAGTTTGTAGCTGACCAATGGCGGCAGGTCGGTAAACGTCAGTCGATACAGTAAGAACTTTTTTCTTTTTCTGCTCTTTTAGGTATTTCGCTAATTTACCGACCGTGGTTGTTTTACCTGCGCCTTGTAAACCCGCCATGAGAATGATGGCGGGTGGCTGTGTTGCGAATGACAGTTGTCGGGCTTCGATACCAATATCTGAACCCATTAGCTTGGCCAGCTCATCATGCACCACGCCAACCAGTGCTTGACCGGGTGTCAAGGAGCCGATGACTTCCTCGCCTAGCGCTTTTTCTTTAACGCGACCAATGAACTCACGCACTGCGGGTAAGGCGACATCGGCTTCAAGTAGCGCAACACGCACCTCGCGCAGCATTTCGGCGGTATTCGACTCAGTTAGTCTGGCCTCTCCGCGCATGGTCTTGACGACCTTTGAGAGGCGTTGGGTCAGGTTATTTAGCATGAGTGGGAATCCGTGGTGATCGTGGCGATGGGGTGCTGCGCTTACGTGCGGCAAAGAATATAGAGCGGGTTAGCTGCACGACTAATTAACACTCAAGATTTTATCGCAGACTCGTCGTTGGCCTTCATTTAGCGCTTAATTACATGGTGTAAACTAGACCAATGCAACTTCCTCTCATTCATGCCGCAGGACTTCTTTACGTTATCTGTGCGCTTCTTCCCGAACAAAAGCGCAGTTTGATTGCTGCAGGGACGTTGCTCGCTTGGCTGCTGCACGGGATTGCTCTCGGGAGCATGGTGCTCACTCCCGATTTTTTGAGGCTGGGTTTTGCCATCATGCTGTCGGCGGCTCTGTGGCTTACTGTGGCGGCCTATTGGGTTGAAAATCTGAATTTATCTGTTGATGGTTTGCGTCGTTTGGTGTTGCCCATTGCGGCGATTGCCATTGCGCTCCCTTTAATTTTCCCGGGTTCTGAAATTCCGCTCGCCGGAAAATCGCCCTTATTCTCTTGGCACATTGCGCTATCTACATTGGCCTATGGATCGCTGACGATCGCCGCGTTTCATGCGGTGTTGATGGTGATGCAGGAATCTAGACTGCATGCGCTGCCAACTGCGGGTGGTCGTGCTGGCTGGTTATCCCTTGCGATTGATAATTTGCCCGCCTTGCTCACGATGGAGCGTCTGCTATTTAGGTTGATAGCTTTGGGCTTTGTGCTGCTGACATTAACGGTGATTTCGGGAGTATTTTTTTCCGAGCAATTGTTTGGTATCCCTTTCCGCTGGGAACACAAAACAATTTTTACCTTGTTATCTTGGTTGTTGTTTGGCATTTTGTTGGCCGGGCGTCATTGGCGTGGTTGGCGTGGAAAGACGGCGCTGACATTTACTTTGATTGGCTTTGCTACGTTGCTGCTGGCGTATGTGGGTAGTCGATTTGTGCTCGAAGTAGTACTTCATCGAGGCATGGCTTGAAGTATCTTTTGTGGGCGATTGTTATTTATCTGGTGTGGCGTTGGTTTAATGCATCCAAACGCAACAAGGTTGAGGGATCTGCTTCACCCAGGTCTATGTCTCAAAGCAAGCATCCCGATACAGAAGCTATGGTGAAATGCGCGCAATGTGGGGTGCATCTTCCGATTTCTGAGGCATTGCTCGGTTCTAGTAATCAATTCTTTTGCAGCGATGCTCATCGCGGCTCGCGGAATACCGAATAGTTTTTCTTCGTCACCTGCAACGCGCTTCAGCGTTGCTTTTTTTCAGCAGGACCACACAAGATTTTTGCATATCACAGATGATGCAGTAAGCTTCGCGCTCACTTTTTTAGTCTGCTGATGAATTCTTCCGTTGCGCACATCACGACCACAGAGGTCGCCGATGTTCTCCCCCCCGATTTTTCTTTGCTTGGGCAGTCCGCTGCTATTCGAGCTGTACGAGCTCAGATTGCCAGACTGGCTGAAAGCTCTGTGCCGGTAGTCATTTATGGTGAGTCGGGAGCTGGCAAGGAGTTGGCCGCGCGCGACATCCATGCTTTGAGCACTCGTGCTAACGCTCCCTTCGTGCCGGTTAATTGTGGAGCGATTCCAGAAAATTTGATGGAATCAGAGTTTTTTGGTGTGCGTCGAGGTGCGTTTACTGGCGCCGTCGAGGACAGATCGGGATTTTTTCAGGCAGCTCATGGTGGGACCTTATTTCTCGACGAAGTCGCAGAGCTACCGGTAGCCATGCAGGTTAAATTGTTGCGCGTTATCCAAGAAGGCAAAGTACGTAAGCTAGGCGGTGCGCGCGAAGATGTCATTGACGTCAGAATTTTATGCGCTACGCACCGTAATCTTGCGCAAGAAGTTCGACAGAATCACTTTCGTCAAGATTTGTATTACCGGCTCAATGTGATCGAGCTTCATTTGCCGCCGCTTAGAGATCGTCGCGAAGATATTCCAATGCTCTGCGAAGCCTTACTACTAAAGCAGGAATCATTAACGAAGTGTTCGACTATCTCGGCGGCCGCGCTGACTATTTTGATGGCGCATGATTACCCCGGTAATGTGCGCGAACTACAAAATATTCTTGAGCGTGCGAGCGCTTTTGCTTCTGAAGGCATTATAGATGTGGATGATTTGATTTTCGGCCCCGGGACTTGGTTGGGTATATCCAGTGTTTCAGTAGATTCGGTTTCCGTAACTGCGGCCTCCGCCAATACGCATAAAGCCGAAACTTTGCCTGAAAAAGTTAAGGCCTTTGAGCGAGAGCTGATAATACAGGCGTTGCGCAAGAATCGTTTTCGTCAGACTCGCACTGCAAGTATTCTTGGGATAAGCTTGCGGCAACTACGTTATCGGATGCAACGTTTGAATATTCATGATCTCGATTGATTCATCTTTCTCGATTAATGATGATGGTTGGTGTTCATCATTGCCCAGGGCATCGTGCCCTAATTTTGATTCCAGGCCGGTAGGTACGCCGATTAGCTTGCTGGTGATTCACAACATCAGCTTACCCCCAGGAGAATTCGGTGGAAGTTGGATAGAGGCGTTGTTTAGCAACACGCTCGATTGCGATGCTCATCCGTATTTTGATCAGTTACGCGGAGTAAAAGTATCTGCGCATTTCTTAATACGGCGGGATGGTCGAGTTTTGCAGTTTGTTTCAGCAAATGACCGCGCCTGGCATGCAGGCTTATCCGAATTCAGAGGGCGACAGCGCTGTAATGATTTTTCT
>JBEDHZ010000171.1:0-5468 GCA_041173845.1 Pseudomonadota bacterium | reverse complement strand
GGTATTAATGCGTGAATCGACTGCTAAAAAACTCGGCGCCAAGCCGATTGCAAAAATCGTAGCGCATCAGCGTCATTCGCAAGAGCCGAACTGGTTCACAACCGCTCCCGTCGGTGCAATTGAAAAGCTATACAAAAAAACGGGTTGGAGCAGTGATCAAGTCGATCTGTTTGAAGTCAATGAAGCCTTTGCAGCCGTTGCGATGGCGGCCATGAAAGAACATCACATCCCTCACGACAAAATCAACATTCACGGCGGCGCGTGTGCCTTGGGTCATCCTATCGGTGCATCGGGGGCACGTATTATTGTGACTCTGCTTGGCGCACTGAAAAAAACCGGCGGCAAGCGCGGTGTGGCTGCGCTATGTATCGGTGGCGGTGAAGCAACCGCTATGGCCATTGAGATGATGTAAAGGAAAAACGCATGCGCACTGCACTCATTATTGGAGCTTCACGTGGTATAGGTCGCGAATTTGTTCGTCAGTTGCTTTCTGCTGGATGGAAAGTGTTTGCAACGGCGCGCGACGAAGCCTCGTTGCAATCGCTCAAAGAAGAGGGTGCGCATGCGTTGAAGATTGATGTGGCGATATCGGAATCGCTGGCGGGTTTATCGTGGCAACTCGATGGCGAGCGTTTGGATCTGGCGGTGTATGTGGCTGGCGTATTTGGCTCGTATGATGGTGCGACCGAGCCGCCAGCGACGGCCATGTTTGATTCCACCATGCACGCTAATGTATTAGGTGCGATGCAGGCGATTCCGCTAGTAGCTCCTTGTATAGAATCTGTTAAAGGTAAATTTGTTTTTATCACTAGCGGCATGGGTAGCATTGGCGAAGCCGAATCTAGTATGGGGTGGGTATATCGCGCTTCCAAAGCGGCGTTGAACATGGCAGTTCATTCAGCGCGTAATGATTATCCGAATATGACCTTGATCACAATGAACCCGGGTTGGGTGAAGACTGATATGGGTGGCGCACAAGCGCCGACATCAGTTGCGCAAAGTGTGTCGGGCATGTTGAGTGTGATTGAAAAAACTAAGCCTTCAGATAGTGGCAGCTTTCAAAGTTATGACGGCCGTAAGATGGGCTGGTAAAGTTAAAAAATACTGTTATAAGCGGCAAATGGGTGTTTGAGCAGAGTGACACTAGGAAAAAATAAGAATGATTTTGTCTGAACAGCACCAAATGATCCGAGATGCGTTGCGAGATTTTTCGCAACAGCAGCTGGCACCCAATGCAGCACGTTGGGATCGTGAACGTGAATTTCCGCACGATGCACTAAAGCAGCTGGCAGCATTAGGTGCGTTTGGAGTGGCGGTACCGCAAGAGCAGGGCGGTGCCGGACTCGATTATCTTTCGCTGGCATTAGTGATTGAAGAAATCGCTGCGGGTGATGGCGGCGTCTCGACTATTATCTCTGTCAATAATTGCCCCGTCTGTAGTATCGGTATGTCGTATGCAAATGAGGCACAGCAGCGTGATTGGCTAGTACCGCTAGCGAAAGGCGATATGCTCGGAGCGTTTTGCTTAACCGAGCCGCATGCCGGCAGCGATGCATCCGCTTTGCGCACTACAGCAAGACGTGATGGCGATAGTTATGTTTTAAATGGAGTAAAGCAGTTCATCACGAGTGGTAAGCATGCTGATGTAGCGATTGTGATGGCAGTGACTGATAAGGCTGCAGGCAAACGTGGTATCAGTGCTTTTTGGGTGCCTACGAATACACCGGGTTATATCGTTGCAAGAATAGAAGAAAAGTTGGGTCAGCACTCGTCAGATACGGCCCAGATTTTATTTGAGGATTGCCGCATACCGGCAGCGAATTTAATCGCTGACGAAGGCATGGGTTATAAAATTGCTTTGTCTGGATTAGAAGGCGGGCGCATCGGTATTGCAGCACAGTCGGTAGGTATGGCGCAGGCGGCCTTTGATGCAGCGCTGCTGTATGCGAAAGACAGGCAGAGTTTTGATAAGCCTTTGTTTGAGCATCAAGCAGTACAGTTCCGTTTGGCTGAGATGGCAACACAAATTGAAGCAGCGCGTCAGCTAGTTTGGCACGCGGCGGCGATGAAAGATGCGGGTATGCCGTGTCTGAAAGAAGCAGCGATGGCAAAATTATTTGCTAGTGAAATGGCAGAAAAAGTCTGTACCGAAGCGATACAGATACATGGCGGTTATGGTTATCTTGCAGATTTTCCAGTCGAGCGCATTTATCGTGATGTGCGCGTTTGCCAAATCTACGAGGGCACCAG
The DNA here is from genome assembly GCA_041173845.1 of Pseudomonadota bacterium. Lineage (GTDB taxonomy): Bacteria > Pseudomonadota > Gammaproteobacteria > Burkholderiales > Burkholderiaceae_D > Pernthalerella. The sequence goes on along the minus strand of JBEDHZ010000171.1, from coordinate 3,218 downwards.
TGACATACAAAAAATACTGATAGGGCGCGCACTGGCCTGAGCAATCATCCCATGAGCATACAAATCATAAAACCTTGCCCTTGCGGCGGTGAATCCTTAGACGTCTGTTGTGGTCCGTTTATTTCGGGTAATGCCGTTCCCGAAACACCAGAACAATTAATGCGATCGCGTTATTCAGCGTATGTGCTGGGTGATGAAGCCTATCTTCGCGCAACGTGGGATCCTGCTACGTGTCCACCTGAGCCACTGGTTGAGCCGAATATTTCATGGGTCGGTTTGGAGGTGCGTTCGTCGCAGCACGAAGGTGATGAAGGCATCGTTGAATTTGTTGCGCGTGCCAAGGTAGGTGGTCGCGCTCGACGTTTGCATGAGACGAGTCGTTTTGTGCGTAGAGAAGGCCGCTGGCTGTATGTAGATGGTGATTTCAAGGCTTAATCGCTACTGCAGCGACCTGTGGGCCAGCTATAAATTTTTCTTAGTTATTTACGAGTTGCCCTATGCCCGTCATTGACAGCAAACTGAATCCACGCTCGGCAGAGTTTGTTGCCAATACGACTGCAATGCAGTTGCTAGTTGATGACTTACGCACACACTGCGAAAAAATAAGCTTAGGTGGTGGTGAGGCAGCACGCGAAAAACATACTGGCCGTGGAAAGTTACTGCCGCGCGAACGCATTAATCAATTGCTCGATCCGGGCACAGCATTCCTAGAGTTCTCACAGTTAGCCGCTTTAAATATGTACGACAATGCCGCGCCTTGCGCTGGCATTATTACCGGCATAGGCCGCGTCAAAGGCTTGGAATGCGTCATCGTTTGTAATGATGCAACCGTCAAAGGGGGAACCTACTACCCCATGACGGTGAAAAAACATTTGCGTGCCCAGGAAATCGCCGAACAAAATCATCTCCCTTGTATTTATCTGGTGGATTCCGGCGGTGCGAATCTGCCAAATCAAGAAGATGTGTTTCCAGATCGTGAGCACTTCGGTCGTATCTTTTTCAATCAAGCGACGATGTCAGCCAAAGGCATACCGCAAATCGCGGTAGTGATGGGTTCTTGCACAGCGGGTGGTGCGTATGTGCCCGCGATGAGTGATGAATCGATCATCGTTAAAAATCAAGGCACGATTTTTCTTGGCGGCCCACCATTGGTCAAAGCCGCCACGGGTGAAATTGTCAGCGCCGAAGATCTGGGCGGTGGCGATGTGCATACGCGTTTGTCGGGTGTAGTCGATCATCTGGCGCACGATGATTTCCATGCCTTGTCGCTCGCACGTAATGTGGTTGCGAATTTAAATAAACAAAAATCGCATTCCTTAGTATTACGCGAACCCGTCGCGCCAAATTACGACGCGAAAGAAATTTACGGTGTTATACCGACCGATACGCGCAAGCCGTTTGATGTGCGCGAAGTGATTGCGCGCATTGTCGACGGTAGTGAGCTCGATGAATTTAAACCACGCTTTGGCGCAACGCTCGTGTGTGGTTTTGCTCATATTCACGGTATGCCGGTGGGTTTGATTGCTAATAACGGCATTTTATTTTCTGAATCGGCGGTTAAAGGCGCGCACTTTATTGAGCTGTGCTGTCAGCGTAAGATACCGCTGGTTTTTCTGCAAAACATTACCGGCTTTATGGTGGGTCGCAAATACGAGAATGAAGGTATTGCGCGACATGGCGCCAAAATGGTGACAGCCGTAGCGACGGCAGCAGTACCGAAATTCACCGTCATCATCGGCGGTAGTTTTGGTGCGGGTAATTACGGCATGTGTGGCCGTGCCTATTCGCCACGTATGTTGTGGATGTGGCCGAACGCACGTATCTCTGTGATGGGTGGTGAACAAGCCGCGAGTGTATTAGCGACCGTGCGTCGCGATGGCATCGAATCCAAAGGCGGTAGTTGGAGTGCGGAAGAGGAAGAAGCGTTTAAGCAACCGATACGCGCTCAATATGAAGAGCAGGGTCATCCCTATTATGCAAGCGCACGCTTGTGGGACGATGGTGTGATTGATCCCGCCGATACACGCACGGTGTTAGCACTGGGTTTATCGGCTGCGTTGAATGCGCCGATACCAGAGACGCGCTTTGGCCTATTCCGGATGTAAGTCACGCCAATGAATACGCCACTGTGAACACAACCCCCAATGCTGTTTCGAATGACTGGGTCGCGCGTAGTTTAGCGAGCGTCTGGCATCCCTGCACGCAAATGCAGCATCATGAACAACTTCCTTTAGTGGCAATCAGTCACGGTAAAGAGGCGTGGTTGTTTGATCATCAGGGGCGACGTTACTTTGATGGTGTGAGTTCGTGGTGGGTGAATTTATTTGGACATGCGAATCCGCGGATTAATGCTGCGCTAAAAGATCAGCTGGATAAATTAGAGCACGCCATGCTTGCGGGTTTTACGCATGAGCCTGTGGTGCAATTATCAGAGCAGCTGGCAGCCAAAACACAGCATCAGTTAGGCCATTGTTTTTATGCGTGGTGCGTCTGCGGTTGAAATCGCATTGAAGATGAGTTTTCATTACTGGCGTAATGTGGGTAATGCTCGTAAACAGGAATTTGTTTGTCTCTCAGGTAGCTATCACGGCGAGACTATCGGTGCGTTGGGCGTCACTGATGTTGCGCTATTTACCGAAGCGTATGGCGGCATGTTCAAGCATGCGCATGTGGTGATGTCGCCCGATGCGCGTCAGGCAGAGCCCGGAGAAACGACACAGGATGTTGCGCAGCGAGCCATCCTTGCTATGCGGACTTTGTTAGAGCGACGTGCGGAGCAAATTGCTGCTGTCATTGTTGAGCCATTAGTGCAATGCGCGGTAGGTATGGCGATGCATGATGCAGAGTATTTGCGTCAATTACGCCTTCTGTGCGATGAATTCAATGTGCATTTGATTGCTGATGAAATTGCTGTTGGTTGCGGTCGCACGGGCACTTTCTTTGCCTGTGAGCAGGCAGCGATTTGGCCAGATTTTTTATGTCTATCAAAAGGCATAAGCGGTGGTTATCTGCCGCTGTCGCTTGTTATGACACGTGATGTGATCTATCAGGTTTTTTATCACCCTGATACCGCTCGTGGATTTTTACATTCGCATTCGTATACGGGTAATCCATTGGCATGTCGTGCCGCGCTAACAACATTGGCGATTTTTGACGATGATGACGTGATTGTAAAAAATCAGCAGCGCGCAGAGCAGATAGCGGATGCGCTTACGTCG
>JBEDHZ010000170.1:0-9842 GCA_041173845.1 Pseudomonadota bacterium | reverse complement strand
TCTTGGTGATCTTCAAAGCATTCGTGCCACCGGTCTGACCCATGGGTTCCCCCCAGGTCATGATGACCATGTCATCTTTTTTAACCAAGCCACGCGCTAACAATAATTCTTCCGCAGCTTTCAGCACTGACTCGCGATCATTCGCATCGGGCTTGAGTTCAAACGGCTGCACATTGCGATACAAAGCGACTTTGCGTTGTGTGGCACGACTCGTAGTCATAGCGTAAATCGGCATGTCGATATTGTGTCGACTCATCCACAACGGCGTTGAACCAGATTCGGTCAAAGCCACGATGGCACGAGCACGCAGATGGTAGGCGGTAAACAATGCGCCGTAAGCGATGGATTCATCAATACGAGAAAAAGTCACATTCAAAAAATCAGCATCGAGCGACATAGGCTCGGCTTTTTCTGCTTCTGCACAGACGGCGGCCATCATCTCAACGGTTTCAACCGGATATTTACCGGCCGCTGTTTCTGCCGACGTCATCACGGCATCGGTGCCATCCAAAACCGCATTCGCCACATCCGATACTTCAGCACGCGTTGGAACCGCATTTTGTATCATCGACTCCATCATTTGCGTGGCTGTGATGGCCAACTTATTCGAATGACGAGCCATACGAATCATGCGCTTTTGCAGCGCGGGTACCATGGCATTACCTACTTCAACGGCGAGATCACCACGCGCGACCATGATGCCATCGGAAGCATCGAGAATTTCTTGCAGCACCGGTATCGCTTCAGCACGCTCAATTTTTGCGATCATCAATGGTCGATGCGTGTTGTGCGCTTCAGCAGCAATATTGGCCAATTGACGCGCCATGATCATGTCGGTTGCGCTCTTAGGAAATGAAACAGCGACATAATCGGCGCCCAACTGCATGGCCGTCTTGATGTCTTCCATATCTTTGGCAGTTAATGCAGGCGCGGATAAACCACCGCCTTGACGATTAATACCTTTATTGTTGGATAGTTCGCCACCCACTTTAACTGTCGTAAAAATCTCGCTACCCTGCACACGATCAACGATCAGCACGATCAAACCATCGTTCAGTAAAAGAATGTCGGCGGGTTTCAGATCACGCGGCAATTCTTTGTAATCCAAGCCCGCACGCGTCTGATCACCTAACTCACAGGTCGCATCGAGAATAAAAGGCGCACCTTTGACCAACTCGATTTTTCCATCCTTGAATTTACCGACGCGAATTTTGGGTCCTTGAAGATCAGCCATGATGGCGACTTCACGGCCACACGCAGCGGCAGCATCACGCACCATTTGCGCTCGCAGCACGTGATCTTCGGCTTTGCCATGCGAAAAATTTAATCGCACTACATCCACACCTGCTGCAATCATTTGTTGCAGCACTTCAGGCGTATTTGATGCAGGACCTATCGTGGCAACAATCTTAGTGGCGCGTTGTTTCAGATCAGTAGTCAATCAGTGGGCTCGCTGTTCAAGTATTTCAACGGCAGGAAGGACTTTGCCTTCGAGGAATTCAAGGAAGGCACCACCACCTGTGGAGATGTAACCCACTTTGTCGGTGATACCGTACTTGGCAATGGCAGCTAGCGTGTCACCGCCACCTGCAATAGAAAAACCTTTGGAGTGCGCAATCGCCATAGCGAGTGTTTTCGTACCTTCGCCAAATTGATCAAATTCGAAAACACCAACGGGACCATTCCATACGATGGTGCCGGCATCTAGCAATTGCGAAGCTAGTAGTTTCGCTGTTTGCGGTCCGATATCCAAAATCAAATCATCGGCCGCAACATCATTCACTGATTTCACAGTTGCAGTTGCACTGGCTGAAAATTCTTTGGCACACACCACGTCGGTAGGAATTGGCACGCTGGCACCACGCGCACTCATCATATCGATAATGGCTTTGGCTTCAGCGACCAAATCAGCTTCAGCCAATGACTTACCAATCGGCAGACCGGCGGCCAACATGAAGGTGTTCGCAATACCACCACCAACAATCAATCGATCAACTTTGGCAGCTAAGGTTTTAAGAATAGTAAGTTTGGTGGAGACTTTAGAACCCGCAACAATCGCTGCGAGTGGACGGGCCGGATTGCCAAGTGCCTTGCCCAGTGCATCAAGTTCAGCAGCCAGTAATGGACCGGCACAAGCGATAGGCGCAAACTTTGCGATGCCATGCGTTGTTGCTTCTGCGCGATGCGAAGTACCAAATGCATCGTTCACATACACATCGCACAGCGCAGCCATTTTTTTGGCGAGCTCGTCGCTGTTCTTTTTCTCACCCGGATTCACGCGGCAATTTTCAAGTAGTACCACCTCACCCGGAGCGACATCCACACCATCAACCCAATGTTGTTTCAGTGGCACGGCACGGCCGAGCAACTCAGACAGTCGCTTAGCAATCGGCGCGAGCGAATCTTCGGGTTTGAATTCTCCCTCGGTAGGTCGACCCAGATGAGAAGTCACCATCACTGCAGCGCCTGCTGCCAATGCCGCCTGAATAGCTGGAACCGAAGCACGGATACGCGTGTCTTCAGTAATGTTGCCCGCATCATCTTGCGGAACATTTAAGTCAGCACGAATGAAAACTCGTTTGCCACGCAGTTGATTATTCTGCGTCAGATCGCTTAGTCGGTTGAATCGCATGATGGACTCGGATGAAGGGTGGAAAACCGAGTATTTTACCGCAGCACACCCTCACAAAAACCATTGCCAGACCGGCATGCTTATAGCGCGGGAGCAAACAGCCTGAGTAGCGTAAAGACCGCCATGCCAAAGGCCAACGTACTAATTAAATGACGTGTAAGCAAAAAGAAAATAGTTGCTGCAATACCCGCCAACAACTTCGCATTTGAAGGGTTAATCGCCAGCTGCCCGCCTGACATCAGCAAATCTGGAGCAATAATGGCTGCCAAGGCGACGGCCGGCACATAACCCAGAGCATGCTGCAGCCAGGGTGGCATGCGTGAATTGGCTAGCAAAAAGAAAAAGCTGCGCGTTACTGCCGTAGTCAGCGCCATCAAGACCATTAACAACAGATACTCGATAACACTCATGGTGTGTCATGCTCTTTGCTAGTAGCCAGACCAGTCATTCGATCAGTGGTTACCGAAGCGACAATACCTGCCATGATCGCAGCCACTAAACCCATCCGGTAGGGCAAGCCTGCGGCTGCCACTGCAACGGCGCTCGCGACAATCACCCCCGCCAGCGTGGCCCGATTAACTATTAGCGGAATCGTCAACCCCAACAAGACGAGGGTGCCGGCAAAACCTATGCCCCAATCCCTGGGAATCTGACTGGCCAACAAAATACCCATCAAACTACCCAACTGCCACGAACACCAGGTGGGCATCGCCAAGCCCGTGAAATAACCCAGCTTGCCGGTTGGTTTAGCGAGGGTGTGCTGAGGAAAACGCTGCGGGAAGAAAGCCATCACTAAATCCGCATTGAAGTAGCCGTACCAAAGTCGGCGAGTCCAATGCAAATGTGCGAAATGGGGCCCCACCACTGCGCTAAAAATGATAAATCGAAAATTAACCAAAAGCGCAGTGAGAAAAATCAGCCAAACCGGCGCACCCGCCATAATTAACGGCAAAACTGCGAGTTGCGCTGAGCCGGCATAGACTATCAAGGTCATGACAATGGCTTGCCACAGACTCAAACCCGACTGAACCAACACCATGCCAGTGACAGCGCCCCAAGCGACCAAGCCGGGCATGGTCGGTGCGCTGATGCGAACACCATCCCAAAAAGCAGCTTTTTCACGAGCGGCCTGCTCGGCTTGTAGAGAATCCATGGATTAATTGGTTGAGCTGGGCTGATGACTAGCCCGCGAGGTGCTTATCTTATTGTTCTGGTTGCAAAAAGGCGCGTGAATAGCGAATTTTATAGCGTGGCTGCATAACTGTCCGAGTCAGAATGGTATCGACGAATGCAAACCAGGTCGCCTTATTTTTTACAAAGGGGTCGAATTTATTTATTCCCGCATCACCAAGGCTGGCCTAGCCAGCGACCGAATCCGCTAAAATCACGCCTTTGCACTATCCATTGGAGAACTTGACATGTCTATGGCTGACCGCGACGGAAAAATTTGGAAAGACGGCCAGATGGTCGACTGGCGCGACGCCACTCTGCATATGCTTACCCACAGCCTGCACTACGGCATGGCTGTGTTTGAAGGCGTCAGGGCCTACAACACCGCTAACGGAACGGCTATCTTCCGTCTCAAAGAACATACCCAGCGCTTATACAATTCGGCAAAAATCTTTCAAATGAAAGTGCCGTTTGATATGGACACCATCATGAACGCGCAACTCGAGGTCGTTCGCGCCAACAAACTCGAATCCTGCTATTTGCGTCCGCTGGTGTGGATAGGCTCAGAAAAAATGGGCGTCTCTGCACGTGGCAATACGATTCATGTAGCGATTGCTGCGTGGCCGTGGGGCGCTTATCTTGGTGAAGAAGGTTTGGCTAAAGGTATACGCGTTAAAACGTCCTCCTTCACTCGTCACCACGTTAATGTATCGATGGTTCGTGCCAAAGCTAGCGGCTACTACATCAACTCGATACTTGCTAATCAAGAAGTCACCGCTGATGGCTACGATGAAGCCTTGCTACTCGATACCGAAGGCTATGTATCTGAAGGTGCTGGTGAAAACGTCTTCATCGTTAAAAGTGGGAAAATTTACACACCTGAAGGTGCTGGTGAAAACGTCTTCATCGTTAAAAGTGGGAAAATTTACACACCCGATTTAGCTAGCTGCCTCGATGGCATCACGCGTGATTCTGTTGTGACTATCGCACGTGATTTAGGTATTGAAGTGATTGAAAAACGCATGACTCGCGATGAAGTGTATTGCGCTGATGAAGCCTTCTTCACCGGCACTGCCGCTGAAGTAACTCCGATACGCGAACTCGATGGCCGTGCGATTGGTGAAGGTAGTCGTGGCCCCATCACCGAGAAAATACAATCCATGTTTTTCGATATCGTCGGCGGCAGAGAAAATACAATCCATGTTTTTCGATATCGTCGGCGGCAAAGCGGCTAAATACAATCACTGGCTCACTCGCGTTTAATTGAATCACACCATGACTCAGCAAACTCCGATGCAAGCAGTCGAACTCGATGGCACTCAACTGCCCGCCCACTGCCCCAATCCAGCAATGCCCGTTTGGTCGTCTCATCCAAAGGTGTCGCTGGATTTTTCAGATCATGGCGAAGCACGCTGCCCTTACTGCTCTACGGTGTACCGTCTGAAACCCGGTGCTGTCATTCATCACGGCCATTGAAATTTTCGTTTGGCCCTATACAGACCGCGCTTCAGTCTGCTGCACACACATGCCTACACCTGCAAAATTGATGGCTAGCGCTGAAGATGTAGAGAATGCTTTCTACGACGCGATTGCGCGCGCGGATCTAGAAAGTCTGATGGACCTCTGGGCCGATGATGAAGAAATTGTATGCATTCATCCAGGAGCACCCAGACTACAAGGACATGCGGCGATACGCGAATCCTGGGAAATGATTTTTGAACGTGGACCTGTGCACATACGGCCACGCCAACTGCACATCAGCCACAACATGACGTGCTCAGTACACAATGTCATCGAAGAAGTTAAAACTCCTGACGATCCCGACTGGCAGGAAGCGCATATTCTAGCGACTAACGTCTATCTCAAAACACCTCAGGGCTGGCGCATAGTGATTCATCACGCCTCCGTTGCGCCGGGCAAGCCCGCCGACGATCTGGGCTCTGCAGCAGCCATGCTGCATTGATGTTAGCAGCGTATGAGCGACTATTCCGCTCCTGGCTGGCTACCTGGTGGCCACCTGCAAACGATCTATCCCGCTAAATTCATCGAGCCGCCAGCCGTCACGCTTAAACGTGAACGGTGGGATACACCTGATAATGATTTCATCGACGTCGATTTCGTTGAAGGTTTACCTGGCAAACCATTGCTGGTGTTATTTCACGGACTAGAAGGTTCGTCATCCAGTCATTACGCTCGCTCGATACTCAAACATATTGAATCGCTAGGATGGTCGGGCGCGATTCCGCATTTCCGTGGATGCTCCGGCGAACTCAATCGTGCGCCACGCTTTTATCACTCAGGCGACTCGGGTGAAATCGATTGGATATTGCATAAGATGGTGCGCCATCCCTTATATCGGAATGCCTCAAATTTTTTTGCTGCAGGTGTTTCATTAGGTGGTAATGCCTTATTGCGCTGGCTAGGTGAATTTCCAGAAGATTCAGGTTTTGTGGATGCCGCCTGTTCTATTTCAGCGCCACTCGATCTGGCCGCCGGCGGTGCTGCGCTATCGCGTGGCATCAATATGATTTACACACGATCTTTTTTGCAGACGCTTAAACCTAAATGCCTAAACAAGCTAGAGCAGTTTCCGAATTTGTTCGATCGTGAAAAAATGCTGAAGGCTCGCAATCTCTACGAATTTGACAATGTCGTGACTGCCCCTCTGCACGGCTATCGAAATACGGATGATTACTGGGACAGAGCGAGTGCAAAACATGTACTGCCTTCTATCGTTGTACCGACACTGGTACTCAATGCACGTAACGATCCTTTTCTACCCGCCAAACATTTACCACGATCGGCTGCCGACGCCGTGTTACTTGAATACCCTGCACATGGCGGGCATGTGGGTTTCGCACGTGGCCGACCGCCCGGAAATCTCGATTGGTTACCTAGGCGACTGGTCAGATTTTTGAATGACCAGATTAATCTTCGACGCCAAGAAAAATCGTCGCGAACAACCTGATCACAAGACTAAGCCACGTTTGATGGATGAACTCGTAAAACAGTCGCTGACTAAATGGCCTAACGTACCGCACTGTTATGGCTGGTTAGCATTGGATGCTCGCGGTGCCTTCCGCATGCGCGATGAAACAGCGCAAGCTGCGCATCAACCGGGAGACATTATTCGGCATGAATCACTGCTGGCTTTTATCTATCGAAACTATGATTGCGACAGCCGCGGTGCCTGGTATTTTCAAAATGGTCCACAACGCGTGTATGTCGAGCTTGAATCAACACCCTTTATCGCGCGAACCGACCCTGAATGTGGTTTTGTATTGCATGACCGCGCACCCTTGCGTGAAATTGATCAGGTGTTCATGACCAATGAAGGTCAGTTAATCATTCAAAGCCATCAGAAGATCGCTATGTTGGATCCTAATGATTTGGCACAATGCTTATCCATGCTATCTATAAACGGACATTCAGTTGAAGATGACGATTTACTAAACTGGTTAAGCACACCTCATCAAGCATTAAAAATGAAATTAGGTCAGGAATTCAAAAATGTGGAATGGGTAGCTTCGAATCAATTGGAAAATCGGTTCAACTTTATTGCTCATCCAAGCAAACTCGAAAATTAAAACTAAACCGTCGTTTAGCGACGTTTAGATTTTTCCATCAACTCTCGCCAGCTCGCTTGTAGCTCGCGTTCGCGCGCATCAATCACCGCTTGATCGTAAAACGATGCATCGGAAGATCCACGCGCCATCTTCAACTGCTCGAGTGCTGCAGGTAACGCACCCGTCAATGCGTAATATTCAGTCAGTGCCAAATGCTGCAGCGCTATCTTGCCCTGCTCTGCATAGGCGCGAGCTAATGCCCTTTGCACACCGGGATCTTGGCGATATAACTGAGCCTGATCACGCAAAAAAGTAGTGGCTTCATTTTTTTTGCCATTCACCAATAAGGTGTCTGCGTATTGCATAGTGATGGAACGTGATAAAGGAAACTGAATGCGTGCCTCTTTCGCCAGTGCCAGCGCGTTAGACGCCTGACCTCCCAATAGCTCCAACTCAATCGCAAAACTCGACAACGTCTGAGATGCAGGATAAGCCGGAGTACGCGATGCTTCTACTTTCAACTCGTTTAACAAAACAAATGCCGTCGTAAAATCACGCTGACGTTGAGCCACCATGGCCAGTCCATATTTAGCTGCCATTAACTGCGCCCGCGTACCTTGACGCGACTGCTCTAAAAATACGGCAGCCGCGTCACGCCAACCCTGCGGCGTATCGTCTTGCAGAACCCTCAAGCGTGATCGAATGAGTAAAAAATCTAAACTATCAACATGCTGTTTGTAAGACAGCGAACGTATACGCGCCTCAATATCAGCCATACGCTCACCCGTCATCGGGTGAGTTCGTAAATACGACGGCAAGTTATCGGTGCGATTGCGGCTAGCATTTTGCAATCGCCCAAAAAAATTCACCATGCCGTTCAGTTCAAAACCTGCGCCCCGCAAAATCTGCAAACCTAAACGATCCGCCTCGCGTTCTGCATCACGCCCAAAACTCAGCTGACGCTGAGCGGCGATACCCGTACTACCCATCATGGCTGCACCTGCTATATCGGGGCTGCTACGCGCTGCCAAAGCAGCAATTAACAAACCCGCCATGGGTAACAAGGCATCCTTACGTTGATTGCCTATCATGCGTGCAATATGCCTTTGTGAGACGTGGCCAATTTCATGCGCGAGTACGGATGCCAGCTCGGATTCCGATTGCGCTGATAACACCAAGCCAGAATGCGCACCGATAAAACCACCTGGCAGGGCAAAAGCATTCAGCGAGGGGTCTCGAACTCCAAAGAAAAAGAAATCGTAACCAGCATCACCCCTTGCCTCTGGACTACTACCCAACAAAATTCCGCCTAGCTGATTCAGATAATCAAGCGTAGGCGCATCCTCGATGTAATCTGGGTCACGACGTATGCTGTTCATCGTCTGTTCGCCCAGCTTTCGTTCCATGACGGGTGACAGCTCTTCGCCATCCGTCCCACCTAGATTAGGTAAGTTCTGCGCGTGCAAAAGCGAGGGCGCGATCAATACGGGACTCGCTAAAGCGAGCACTATGGCAACACCAAGGCGAACGGCGGGATGCAGGATACGGAGGTAAGGCACGGGTTTCATAATGCTATGATACCCGCAAGCACTCGCATCTTGCCTTTACTCACACGTACTTACATCCTGAAATTTTCCTGACATGAGTTCTAAAAAAATATCACACGATACGCAATCCGATAACGGCGGCCTGACCCATTTCGATGAAGGCGGTCAAGCGCATATGGTCGACGTTGGCGCCAAAGCCGAAACCCATCGAGTTGCCATTGCCAGCGGCGTGATCTTGATGAAACCAACAACCTTGGCGGTCATAACCTCAGGCACCGCCAAAAAGGGCGATGTCCTAGGCATCGCCCGAATCGCCGCCATCATGGGAGCCAAACGTACTGCAGACCTCATACCGCTTTGCCATCCGCTGGCACTAACTCGCGTTACGGTTGAATTCACCATCAACGAAGCTGAGTCCAGCATCATGTGTAATGCGCAAGTCGAAACCTACGGTAAAACCGGCGTGGAAATGGAAGCGCTCACCGCAGTGCAGATCGGTTTGCTGACCATTTACGATATGTGCAAAGCGATCGATCGAGGAATGACGATTACCGATGTGCGCGTGATGGAAAAATTAGGTGGGAAGTCGGGACATTGGAAGACAGAGTAATCAATAGATCCCAGCGAAACATCGACACTCTTATTGTGAATTCAGCCTTTATACAGACAGGCATGTCTTGTCTGCGTGCATTCGTCATGCTGGCAACATTCGTTTTTACGACAGCTAATACAACAGCCGCCAGCTTATTTGGTGATCTGTCTTGTCAATCGTGGGCAGATCTAGAATACCCAAGAAAAAAAGCGTGGACCAACGCGTTTTTAGCACCATTAAGCTTGACCCATCAAGGCCTTGAAAGAACAAAGCAAGATCGTTACAACGATGATCCCAATGCCTCTGATCCGGCCATCGTTAGCATCGATAAGTTC
>JBEDHZ010000169.1:0-4936 GCA_041173845.1 Pseudomonadota bacterium | reverse complement strand
CAGGTAGTTTGCTGTGCGCTGTTTTTCCTGGTGCCGCTTTTGCAGAATCGTCAGAAGATCGTACTTTTTCTCCTCATCCGGGTGATTGGCAAACGTTTGATGTCACTACGACGGTCAACTTGCAAAATGCTACTAGCCCTTCCAAGGTCTGGATCCCTTTGCCGTCAGTAGACTCTGAATGGCAACGTTCGCTGCGTAGTGATTGGACTGGGAATCCGACGTCAGTTCGAGTCGACTCCGAAACTCAGTACGGCGCCAAATACTTAATCGCCGAGTTTGACGGATCAACTCCACCAGAACTGGAAGTCGTCAGCCGCGTGCAAACGCGTGATCGTGCGATCGACTGGTCGCAGTCACAAACGACTAAAGAGAGTACAGACAAACTGAAACAATGGACTCGTTCAACGTCACTTATTCCAACTGACGGTATCGTTCGCGTTACATCAAATCAAATTGTCGCTGGCGCACGTAGTGACATCGAAAAAGCACAGCGTATCTTTGACTGGATCATCGTATCCACCTACCGCGAGCCCAAGGTGCGCGGTTGCGGTACGGGTGATATCAAAGCCATGCTGGAGACCAAAAATTTTGGCGGCAAGTGCGGCGACATCAATGGATTGTTTGTAGGGCTGTGCCGTGCGGCTGGCTTGCCGGCACGGGATGCGTATGGGCTGCGCCTATCGCCTAGCGCCTTTGGCTATAAAGAATTGAGCGGAAATTCGGCTTCACTGAAAGGTGCACAGCATTGCCGCGCTGAAGTTTACCTGCGCAAGCATGGTTGGGTTGCGATGGATCCGGCTGATGTCGGCAAAGTGATGCGTCAAGAGACAGCTACCTGGATCAAAGATCCCGATCACCCAGTCGTGGCGCCGGTGCGCAAGGCGCTGTTTGGCGGATGGGAAGGCAACTGGATGGCCTACAACTTTGCTCACGATGTCAGCTTGCCTGGCTCGACCACAGGCAAGGTTGGCTTCTTCATGTATCCACAGGCTGAGATCAATGGACAAGCCGTTGATCCTTTGGCGCCGGATGCATTTAAATACACGATCACTGCAAATAAAATTGTAGGTTGAGATAGTAAGAATGATGCCGAGTACGTCCGGTCAGATCGAAAGCACCGAGCAGCAAGCCCCGCGTAAGCTGAGCCTCGGCTTGCTCTTGGTCGCGGTAACCTCCTCGCTACTCGCATCGACCTGCTGCTTGTTTCCATTGGTACTGGTGCTGCTTGGAATTACCGGTGCCTGGATGGTTCATCTGAGTGTGTTAAAGCCTTGGGTACCGTTACTCACTGCGATTGCCGTAGTGGCTTTGGTGGGATCAGGATACCTACTATTTCGACCGCTAAGAAGTTGTAACGTTTCCGATGATGTTTCCGGTGTTGCTTGCGTTGATTCTCGTCGTGTCGCGCAGCGAATTTATTTAGTCAGCGGATTGTTGGTAAGTGCATTACTACTGTTCCCAGTTGTTGCTCCGATTTTTTACTGATTGATCATGAAACGTCTTTCGCTACTTGCCATACTACTTAGCACACTCGTATGTGCTCAACCCGCATGGGCAAAAAGTCAGACAATATCTCTGACCATACCAACAATGGATTGTTCTACCTGCCCTATCACGATCAAAGCTGCGTTGAAGAGAGTGCCGGGCGTCTACAGCGCGAAGGTCAGCTATGCTCGACGCGAAGCAGTTGTCGTCTTCGATGACGAAAAAACCAGCCTTGATGATTTAAAAAAAGCGACTACCGAAGCTGGCTATCCTTCGTTCGTCAAGACGATACTCAATTGATGCGGAGAAGTAGAGCTAACTTGTCGCTAGCGCATTCCATTTTTTCTGCTATTCGTGGGTTGGTTTTACATTACTAGCTTTGGATTGATTGCGTTTGTATACGATCGCAGTCAACAATGGTGTCAGCAATGCCGTTATGATGACTGAAGCAGCAACTTGAATAGTCGCCAACGGTGCAATTAACGCGTAGCTAGGGTCAGCAATGGCAACTGCTTGCGGTGTACCAGCTGCATTACCGGCTGTGCTTGAGGCTGCTGCACCAGCAACACCAGAGCCACCTAACATCCTATCGATTAGTATGCATGCAGCACCTGTCGCAACCAGGACTGTGAGTCCAAGTACTATGCCTTGCAATCCTGCTTTAGCAACAGCATTTAGATTAATTGTCTGGCCTAAGGCAAAGGCCATGAAAGGCACAATAATCGCCTCACGCGAACCAAAAAATTCTCTCAACTCTTCGTCTAAGTTAGCCAAGATTGCGCCAGCAGCGATAGGAGCGATAACAGAAACCATAGTCAACCAAGGTATATTCGCCAGCCCCGCACCTACAAGAATTAGCATCGTGAGAAACGGTCCCGTTTCTATGCTCTGAGGAACGTACGTGCCCGCGTCTTCCTTATCTCCAAAGGTGCTAGTCAACGCCATGAACATTCCGCCATTCGTATCATTCATTGCTGCCAAAATAGCTAAGGTAGATAACCCTAAAAAGTCACCGTTGAAAAAATATGCGACGGCCAATGACAAAATGATTGCGATTCCAACCTTGGCGAACATAATTCCAAAACCACGTTTTAACATTACCGGCGCAGCGCGCAAGGTCATCTTGGTACCTACGACAAATAGATACATTGCGATCAATGTCAGATAACCTTTATTGGTTAACGCCTCAGTAAATCCACCAATTTTTAGCGCCTCTGGAGCAAAGGTATTCACCAGAATGCCGATAAACATAGGGACGACCATAAGACCGCCGGGTACTTTGTTGATTGTCTGCAGAATTTTCATCTAACCCTCTTGGGAATTATTTTTTTGGAATGAATCAATAAGGTTTGTTACTAGCTATTGCGCTTGCCTAACTATTTTTCCAACAACGAGCTGATGATGCGAGATGATCAAAAAATAATAGCCCTGCTATTCATCATTTCTCACCCATTTACTATTTCTAATAAAAATAAAACCAAAAATCCAAAAAATAAATAGTGAGCCAAAAGCGAATGCCAGCGGAGTAAAGAATTTTGTATCGCTCCATTCACTCAATATTTTATCTCTATCTTTTTTACAGTACTCTTCCAGCAACACGTCTTCTGCGTAGGAACTTTTCTTTTCTATACATGATGAATAAAAAGAATCCGCAATTTTTTGCGTGTTTCGAAAATCTAAAATATAAAAAGATGAAAAGGCAAGTACCAGCCAAATCAGAGATAAGACTATCGGCAAAGTGAAGAATTTTCTCATTACAAATCAACTCTTTTTGGAGATAGTAAGAACGCAGGAAATATTTTTTGTAAAAATTTCAATGATCTCAACTTTTTTGCTCAGGGTATCGCATAACTAAATAGGCCGGTACATTTGCTGAATTCACATTGGATTCGCTACCTTTTCTCGTGCTTTTATTTGCCGCCTCTTATCTGAATTCACCACCTACTGAAATTGAACAATCGTTTCTTCTGTAGAGATGAAATCCTAAGTTTTTTAGATGGGTCAAATACAAACTTATTTAGTTTTTATGCTTTGCGGTTTACTAAAAAACACGACATCTTGCCAAGGCAAATCAGACACAAGCTTCTCAAACACTAAGCCGACATCGCTGGCTTCTTTTTTTATTTGAGCGACGGTCATTGTGTGCAGGCGTTTGATAGGTACTTTGGGATCGCCTGCCCTGTACTCCACTAATACTATAGATCCACCTGGCTTGACGGATAGCGCCAAAGCCTCGAGGAATTCACGCGGAAATTCAAGCTCATGGTACACATCGACCATGATCGCTAAATCTAAAAGAGTGCTTGGTAGATTAGGTGTCAGCGGTGTTGCCTGCTTAACTTCAAATTGAGGTTTAGGATATTTTTGAGCGATCTCTTTAAGTCGCCCCACCATCTCAACTTGAACATCAACGGCCCACATTTGTCCGTTTGGCTTAATACGATTGAGCATCAACATACTAAGCCGGCCAGTACCTGCACCGATATCACCCACGATCATTCCGGGCTTTAAATTGAGTATGTCAATCAGCTGATCGATTCTCTCCTCAGACTCACGCTCCACTCTATCTAACCACGAAGCTCCTTGCCACCCCATGACTTTAGCAATTTGACGGTTGCAGTACTGCTTCAAAATTCCGTCGGGGTGTCCTGCTTTTAAAACGACATACTCACATTGCGCATTTGTTGAGACGGTTGCTTCAGATCGCGCTCCGCAAGGAATGATCACTGCAATAATAGTTGCTAGTAGCAGTAAGGACCACTGCAGACTTATATCTAAATGAATAGCGCGCGTTGTCATTACGAATTGTAAAAGCCTACCGAACCTACGAGACATGAGATGCTGGCTACGAGCGTCAGACGAAATCGCATCGGCAACCACGATTCCAATTGATAGTGTGGATAGCGTTTATGGTCCACTCGGTAACAAAGCCATAGTATTACAGGCATGCAGAATAAATTAAAAGGCGGCGCTAAAAGGGAGGCTACCCAAGCGAGCAAACTCGGCGTAATTCCCCAAATCCACGTTGCAGGATTCGTCGTTGCAGTTGTTGACTCTCGCATCTCAAGCCCCCAGTGTATCGCTCCCAAAAAACTAATGATCGCGACTGCGTAAGAACTTAAGGCATGGCTAATAAATGTGTGGGATGGACGTTCTGGGAAAAAAAAGGCAGCTGACAACACAACGAACGGGATCAAGCCCGCATATCCTAATAAATTAGCCCACGTAGGTGGAGCAATTGAATGTGGTTCGTTCTGGCTCATTTTTATTTTGAGGATTTGTCGAGTGAATCCATTGATACGAATGATGCATTCGCTGCTGAATCAGGCTCACACTGTTTATCACCATCCCATTTTTGTCCGCACCAGCAGTAACCTTCGGAATTAATGAGGCATTTATCACTACCGCAGCAACGCTGGTCTTCTTGCATGGTAAATTTTCTCCTCTAGGC
>JBEDHZ010000168.1:0-4954 GCA_041173845.1 Pseudomonadota bacterium | reverse complement strand
ACCGCTGTTGGCGCCGCGGCTGGTGCTGCATTAGGAGGTAGTAATGGAGCAGCCGTCGGCGCTGGTACAGGCTTGCTGTTTGGCAGTGTTGCAGGTGCAGATTCGGGACGTTATGAGCGGGGCACTAGTCAAACCATGTATGACCACGCTTACATACAATGCATGTATGGCGCGGGACACAGAGTGCCGGTCCCTGCAGGTATGTTCTCTACCGAACAACGAGCCGCACCCAAAGCACCACCACCCGGCGCGCCCGTACCGCCACCACCGCCAGCACCTGCGCCACCACCACCAGCACCACGTTAAATTTTGTTTAGCTAAGCTATTGGCCACCTGGAATGGCGACTCGATTTAACTGCGTATCCAACAATACCCCTCACTCTGAAAGTGAGGGCTGAGTGAATTTAGAGTCTGAATAGGATAAAGCGACTATAATGCGCGCGTGAGTTCGTTCTTCGAACGAATCACCCTCCGATCAAGCCGCGTGAAAGCTGACCAACCGCAACGTTCTACGTAACGGTAACCATCTCCAGCACTCCTTGATAAAAAACCCCCTGCGGGTTTAACCTATCGCACATTGCTGGAGCACTATGTCCAAAGAAGAAATGCTGGAAATGCAGGGCGTCGTTGATGAGATGCTGCCCGACTCACGTTATCGCGTCACACTACAAAACGGCCACACCTTAATCGCCTATACCGCCGGAAAAATGCGTATGCATCACATTCGTATTTTGGCAGGTGACAAAGTTACACTTGAATTATCACCCTACGATCTAAGCAAGGGCCGCATTACCTTCCGCCACATTGAAGGACAAGCGAAACGCACGTCTTCGCCAAGAAGATAATTCAATACCCTACGCATACCTGCTACTGCAGTCTGTGCAGTTAGCGTGGGTAGTTTCCTCAGTATGGTTAATGCAGCTTTACTCGTGGCTTAGTGTTATGTCTAAGCCAATCGACAAACGCATCAACCGCCATTCTGAAAAATCCATGCAAGGCCATTTGATGGTTTCGATACAGGGATAAATACAGCATCCTTGCTAAAAATCCCTGAATCTTCACCGAACGTCCCACCATACGACCCATCAAATTTCCAACCGCTTCGTAATTACCTAGCGATATCAGCGACCCATAGTCTCGATAAGTAAAAACTGGTAGCGGTTTCTTTGCCAATAAGCGATGCATACTCTTCACCAAAGTCGACGCCTGTTGATGCGCTGCCTGAGCCCGTGGCGGTACGATTTTCCCTGAGTCGCCCCACGAGCACGCTGCACAATCTCCAAAAGCAAAGATATTTTTATCCGACACCGATTGCAGCGTGTTGGACACAATAATCTGCCCAATACCATTCGTCTCTAAACCCATGTCACGCAACATAGCTGGCACACGGATACCGCCTGCCCAAACCGTAAGATCACTGGGTAAGGATTTACCGCTGGCCGTCAGCACGGCATCGGGCGTCACTTGCGTTACCCGATCTCCAGTCATGACATCAATATTCAAGTAACCCAGTAGTCGCGTCGTTTCGATTGAAATTTTTTCTGGTAAAGGCGGAAGAATTCGCGGTCCCGCCTCCACCAAAGTAATCTGCACATCTTTTTGCGGGTCTAACTTATGAAGACCATACGCAGCTAGAACTTCGGCGGTATTGCGCAACTCAGCTGCTAATTCAACGCCCGTTGCACCACCGCCGATGATCACCAAATGTACTTTTTTGACCGGTGCATCAACCGATTGAAAAGCGCCACTCTGCGAACGCATACATGCCGACAAAATACGTCTGCGTATCGTCTCTGCCTGAGTGACAGTATCGACTGCCATCGCATGCTTTTCTGCACCGGGCACATTAAAGAAATTCGTTACGCTACCTATAGCAAGTACTAGCGTGTCGTAGGGAATAACTCGTTCCGGAAGTATCGGATTCTGATTTTCATCCAACACCGGAGCTACGCGAAGGCACTTTTCATCGCGACTGACATCCATCATCGCACCCTGATAAAACTCGAAGTTATGCCAGCGAGCTTGAGCGACGTATTCCAACTGATGAGCACTCGGATCCATACTGCCCGCCGCCACTTCATGCAGTAGTGGCTTCCAAATATGGGTAGCTGATTTATCGACCAAAATGATTTGGGCTTTTCTCGATTTACCCAGTGAATCGCCCAGTTGAGTAACCAGCTCTAATCCGCCTGCGCCACCCCCAACTACGACAATTCGGTGAATCTCTTGCCCCGTTGAGCGGCGTTCTTTAGGTATGACGTAAGCGGGACTATTCATGGTTTCCTGGACAAAGATAAAAAACTTGTAAGCGACCAGATTATAGGCCTCCATTCTCCAAATACCGATGAGATCAGTAGGGAAGATTTTTACGTAACAAAATCAAGAGAGAAACCAGTCGAATTCTTATTTTGATAACTTCATTAAGAAGCTGATTAATTAAAAGCGAAACATGGTCATAGTCATTACTGTAAGACCCTAGTACTCATACTGCTGGGCATCGAAGGGATGATGGCTAGCTATACAATTCATAAGAAAAAATATTTATGAGTGCTCACTCATCGTATTAAAATCGAATGAAACCTTTTATCCAAAAATTAACCCCCTATTTAATTACCAACGACATGAAATCAAAGCCAACCAGTGCATATCTGCGTTTTTTGCATCTAGCCAAAGCAATAAAAGAAGTCCCGCTTCTGCCCGGCCTAGAACCTATCGAAGAAAAAATATTAGAAATCGTCGCTGATGCGCACGTCATGAAAGCGCGACTATCGGTCAAAGATCTCATGAACAAATCGGAGTTAGGCTCGCCCGCCATGCTGCACGGCCGCCTGCAATCTATGCGCGAAAAAGGTTGGATAGCACTTGCCCCAACTGAAGACGCTCGCCGTAAACAATTAGAGCTGACACCGGCTTCGTTACAGCATTTCGAAAAACTCTCAAAACTAATGAGTAAAGCCGTTAAAGCCGCTGATAAATGAGTGATGTAATAAAAAAAGAAGTTCAACTGTTCACATACTTAGTGATCGGTTATGGCACGCTCTACTTCTTAAACAACGCATTAACAGATGCACTGTATGTTGTACCCGGAGCCCACATAATCCATTTACCCAGTGGGCTAAAAATTTTCATGGTGATGGTCACAGGCCTTACCGGTGCATTAGCAATTGCTTTAGTCGGATTTCTTTGGTCATCGTTATATATGTTCAAAGAAAATTTTCCACTGACAGTATTGCTTGCTCTGGTTAGTGGGCTGGCTCCTTGGCTGAGCTTGCGACTACTGAGAAGAAAAATACAGTTAAAAGCTGACTTATCCGATTTGAACTGGAAAAAACTACTGGCAATTGTTCTTGCCTTCGCTTTGCTTAACAGCACTTGCCTACAGCTGATCGTTTATGCATTTGGCGAAAGCGACAAACTGCTAAATGGTATTTGGGTCATGCTGGTGGGAGACATCACAGGTATTTTTATTGTCATCTACAGCGTGCGTTTTTTGATCAAAGCACGCGAGGCAATAAATTCGAGCATGACTGATAACTCTCTGCGTAGGACTGCGCATATTCAAGAACCGACTGCGAGTGAATTACCGTCAACAATCGACAACTCAACCTTCATGAGCATTAAGTCTCGGTAAGCCTCAAGCACGACAACGTCTTATTTGGGCGGGACAACATCCAGCATCGCCTTGCCTAATACTTCATTACCCTGCTCGACCAGCACCTTACCTGCATTCAGACGGTCACGATTTTCACGGTTTTGGCTGAGCTTAAATTTTCCAATCATCTGTGTAATTTCAATCTCTATACCCACAATGGATTTGACCATCATCTCCATGTAGTCACGTGGTGCATCACTCATTTTCCAAGGTTTAGGCTGACTTGCTTCGTGCTTTTTGGTTAGACGACCCACTAGTGCACGCACATATTTTTCGTCATCGTAAATAGTAATTTTTCCGTACGCATGTACGACCCTGTAATTCCAAGTCGGTACTTGTTGATGTGTTTCGTGTTTGCTGGGATACCAGTTAGGTGAAATATAAGCATCGTCCGCTTGGAAAACGACTAAGACTTCGTCGCCATTCGCTGAAAGCTGCCAGACAGGATTGTTGCGCGCCACATGCGCACGTAGGATGCCATTCGTTGAGCTATTTGCTTCTAACTCAAAGGGAATATGGTTAGCGTTTAATCCAGATTCACTGTGTGTAACCAGCACACCCAATGGATGGTGCGCGATCAGATCATGCAAGATCTCCGGGTTGGATACTTCAAAGTGTGGCGGGACGTACATCTTTACCCCTGCTAGATGGCTATTTAAACTAAGAATCGATTTTCCGCTAAGACAGAAAACTATGAAAGAATTAAATCCGCCTGGGGATTGGCGGTTTTCAAATAACCTCAGATAAAGGCAAGGTTTTGCGTTATGAGGAAGACTTCAGCGCAGATAGATTTTTGGCAAGTTCAACCAAGGGGATTTAAATGAAATACGCACTCATGGCAATAATGATCTGTTTTTTCTCCAGCTCTGCTTTTGCAAACCATCATGAAGGTATGCATGGCAAGTCACATCAAAAATCCAAAGTGCACAAAAAACACAAAGCGCATGTCAAACACAAAAAGGCGCCTGTCTAAGATCAAACAACGTAATGCACTGATTTATTGGCCGCATTTCTGCCCCTATGATCAGCAGAGGCTTTGCAATTCAATCAGCACATCTTTTTTTTAACCGCGCGCGAAAGACCGGAACATTATTCAGATCGCTCCTAGAGGGTTTTTCTAGTGTTATAATTTCGCCCTTCGCGGCCGTAGCTCAGCTGGATAGAGTACTTGGCTACGAACCAAGGGGTCGTGGGTTCAATTCCTGCCGGCCGCACCAGTACAAAAAGCAGTAAAATCAACGGGTTAGCGCCACAAGTGCTAGCCCGTTTTTCTTTTTAACGCCACTTCATTTGGACACTTTG
>JBEDHZ010000167.1:0-5004 GCA_041173845.1 Pseudomonadota bacterium | reverse complement strand
GGCGAAGCCTTTGACGCACGCGCAAAACTCGACGCCGTGTATGCCGCCTATGCTGAGCCCGATGCCGATTTCGATGCGCTCGCTACTGAACAAGCTCGACTTGAAGCGATCATCTCTTCGGCTGATGGCGGCAATCTCGAACTGCAACTTGAAGTCGCCGCCGATGCACTGCGCTTACCCCCATGGGATGCAAAAATTGATGTGCTCTCGGGTGGTGAAAAACGTCGCGTCGCTTTATGTCAGTTATTACTTTCTAAGCCTGACATGTTGTTACTCGATGAACCAACCAACCACCTTGATGCAGAATCGGTTGATTGGTTAGAACAATTCCTTTCACGCTTTCCTGGCACTGTCGTTGGAATTACCCACGATCGCTACTTCTTGGATAACGCTGCTGAGTGGATACTTGAACTAGATCGCGGTAGCGGCATTCCGTGGAAAGGTAACTACAGTTCATGGCTAGAGCAAAAAGAAGGCCGACTCAAGCAAGAAGAATCCACTGAATCTGCTCGACAAAAAGCACTGAAAAAAGAACTCGAGTGGGTACGACAAAATCCTAAAGGTCGTCAGGCGAAAAGTAAGGCTCGTATCGCTCGCTTTAATGAACTCTCCGAACACGAATACCAAAAACGCAATGAGACACAAGAGATTTTTATTCCCGTTGCAGAGCGTTTAGGTAATGAAGTCATTGAATTTAAAAACGTCAGCAAAGCGTATGGCGATCGACTACTGATTGATAAGCTCTCGTTCCGCATTCCACCCGGTGCTATCGTTGGCATCATCGGACCGAACGGCGCCGGTAAATCCACCTTGTTCCGAATGATCAATGGCGTTGAGACACCCGACAGTGGAGAAATCGCCATTGGATCAACGGTGCACATCTCGCTGGTAGATCAATCACGTGATGCTCTGTCCGATAGTAAAACTGTGTTCGACGATATTTCTCAGGGCGCAGACATTTTGACGGTGGGTCGTTTTGAAATGCCTTCGCGTGCCTATCTGGGACGTTTCAATTTCAAAGGTTCGGATCAGCAAAAAATTGTTGGCAATCTTTCCGGTGGTGAGCGTGGTCGCTTGCACTTAGCAAAGACTTTACTCATGGGCGGTAACGTATTGCTGCTCGATGAACCTTCCAACGATTTGGACGTAGAAACATTACGCGCACTGGAAGATGCCTTACTCGAGTTTGCCGGTACGGTCATGGTGATTTCACATGATCGCTGGTTCTTAGATCGTATCGCCACGCATATATTGGCATTCGAAGGTAACTCAACTGTTACCTTCTTTGATGGCAATTATCAAGAGTACGAAGCGGATAAGAAAAAACGTCTGGGTGAAGAAGGTGCCAAACCTAAGCGTTTACGCTTTAAGCCATTGACGGTTTAATTCTCTGGCAGCACACGCTGCGAGATCATCATCACTCTCAATCAGTGAATGGCCTCGCAGCGAATCAACTAAGCTCATCATTGTTGCCGAACCTATCTAGCCATTCATGACGACTTCAGTTATCGCCGCTCTAGATATCGGTGGCAGCAAATTAGCCATCACCTTAGCCAATGCTGACGGTCCATTGATCCGAATCGTACAAGCAACCCGCAAGATTGGCGCGCCAGATGCTATTGCGCGCCAATCCTTAGAACTTCTTGCAGTAGCCTGTCAACGCCTGGCAATTAATTTTGCAGATGTCGATCATATCGGCGTCAGTAGCTGCGGGCCTTTTGACTATCAAGATGGTTTACTCGGACTCACACCGCCGAATCTATGCGGCGGTTTAGCCCGCGATAAAAATTTACCGAATGACTGGATCTTCATTCCTTTGGAATCTGTTTTGCGCGAGCACTTCACGACGATTCATATCGATAATGATTGTGTGGCTGCTCTGCGTGGTGAACTCTGTTTCGGTGCAGCTCAAAACGAATCGAATGCCATTTATGTCACGTGGAGTACCGGCATAGGATTTGGTCTGTGTGTTGATGGTCACATCTTGCGCGGCAAATCAGGTAACGCCGGTCATGCTGGCCATATGCTGATGTCAGAAATTTCAGAAGCTTTATGCGGCTGTGGCAATGTCGGCGATCTGGAAAGTTTAGTCGGAGGACGCAATCTCGGTCTACGTCTCGATCAGAGCTTAGATAAAATTTTTTCATCGGCGCGATCAGGCGATGAAACTGCAATCGCGATTGTGCGCGAAGCCGCGCAATGGTTTGGCCGTGGCTTGTATAACCTGATCGTTACGCTCGACACACAATGCGTTTTAATCGGCGGTAGCGTGTGGCGTGAAAATGAGTCATTACTTTCAGACTTAGTTCAAACCGAAATCAGCAATCGCTTTCCTGCTCTTACACGCGGTGTGCGCATCCAAAGTGCCTTACTCGGTGAACTCGTGACTGATGTTGGCGCACTCGGTGCCGTAATGCCTGAAGCGTGGATTGCTGACTGGCGTCTGCGACAGCCTTGGCAATTACTAAAATCAGAATTCATAGAGTAATGTTGCTGCCGGCAGTATTTCTATCGAACCGTTACAATCGCTCCACATAAAAATTGCAGGAGCTCGCTTGCCAACCGCAACCTCTTTATTTCCCGATACGCTAGCTATAACCAATCTGACTAAATCTTTCGGCGCACGTCGTGCTGTTGATGACGTCAGTTTTTCTGTTCGTACTGGTGAATTTGTCGCTCTGCTCGGACCTAACGGTGCGGGTAAATCTACCTTATTTCAAATGCTCTCAGGCTTGTTTGTAGCAGACTCAGGTCATGCGACGATCGCCGGTGCCGATATAGGGCACGATCCCATCGCAGCCTTGGCAAAACTCGCCATCGTTTTTCAACAACCTGCGCTCGATTTAGATTTGTCCGTTCGAGCCAACATGCAGTTTCAAAGTGATCTGCACGGCATAGCGCGCGATGAATCTAAACAGCGAATTGAGCATTGGTTGAATCGATTTGAACTCACCGAACGAGCGTCGGAATTATGTCGTCAGTTATCCGGAGGCATGCGACGCAAAGTTGAATTGGCGCGCGCACTCCTCTCTGAGCCTTCCTTGTTATTGATGGATGAAGCCACCGTAGGTATTGACCCGGCTTCCAGAGCCGCCATCGTGGCTGATGTCAAAGCCTTGTGTCGCGAACGCGGTATGGGCGTATTGTGGGCCACGCACTTAGTCGACGAAGCTGAATCAGCGGACCGCATCATCGTAATGGCCAATGGTAAAACACGCTTTGACGGCACACCCAAAGAATTAATCAAACTGAATGGGCACACGCAGCTAACGCCCGCCTTCTTGCACTTAACTCGCGCGGAGGGTAAACCATGAAACTACTGCACGCTCGATTAGCACTGGCCGCGATTGCCGGTCGTGAAATTCATAAATTTTTACGGCAACCTGGCCGCCTTGCTTCATCGCTAGTTCGTCCTTTGTTATGGATGGTGGTGTTCGCTGCAGGCTTTCGGCAGATGCCCGACCTCGGTAGCGTGATGCCATTTGATCCCCAGCTGGACTATCGGCTTTATATGGTTCCTGGTCTGGCTTTGATGGTATGTCTTTTTAATGGCATGCAATCCTCACTCGCCATGGTGTACGACCGTGAAATGGGAGTGATGCGATTACTCTTAACTGCGCCACTGCCGCGCAGCTATTTACTCGCTTGTAAATTAGCCGGGGGTGCATTTTTGTCTGTCATACAAGCGCTGGCTTTTATGATTTTGGTGGTGATCTGGAATATCGGTCTCTCACCTTGGCAAGTCTTAACCGCGTTGCCTGCGCTGATACTGGGTGCGCTTATGTTGTCAGCGTTTGGCTTAGTCCTATCGGTCTATATACGGCAGCTGGAAAATTTTGCGGGCACGATGAACTTCGTCATATTTCCGATGTTCTTTTTATCCTCTGCGCTGTATCCGATACAACGAATGCATGATGCAGGAGCGGTGTGGATTTATCGACTTGCATCATTCAATCCATTTACTCATGCGGTAGAAGCGATGCGCTATGCGCTGTACGGGCAGATGGCCACGCTATCGATAGTCGTGATTATCGTTTCAACGATCGTGTTTTACATGATTGCTGCCGCAGGCTACGACCCGCAACGAGGGTTGGTGCGCAATACGCGCGGCGGTTGATTTGGGTTAGCGAGATTAACGAGTAACAAAAGGCCTCAATGCGCGTGCACTGAGGCCTTTTTTTTATGCGGCGTGGCGACCTACTTCGCGCACACCGGTTGTGATCGGCGAGAGTTTTTTCAATAGTTCCGCTTGTTTTTCTTGCGCGTTACGCAGATGACGTTCTTTGACGTGACCATAGCCACGTATGTCTTCTGGCACGCTAGCTAATGCCACCATCGTCGATAAATTATCTTCTGACAGTTGTGGAAGTAAATTCGTCAACATTTCGCGATACTGAGTGATTAATGCGCGCTCAGATTTGCGCTCATCAGTATGACCAAATGGATCGATGAGCGTGCCACGCAAAAACCGCATCTTCGCCAATAGCGGGAAAACCCAGCCTACCCACGAACCAAATTCGCTCTTAACTAAATGGCCGTTAGCATCTTTAGCTGATAGCAGTGGTGGTGCGAGATGGTATTTAACGCTGTAGTTACCTTCAAACATAGAAGCAATGCGCTGCTTGAAAGCTGGATCGCTATGCAGACGGGCGACTTCATATTCATCTTTATACGCCATCAATTTAAACAAATAGCGCGCCACGGCTTCGGTCAACTTGTAGGGACCTTGCGGCGAGATCTTAGTTTCAGCAGCACGCACCTGTTCAACAAAACTTTGATAGCTAGTAGCGTAGGCTTTGTTTTGATAGCTCGTTAAAAAACTAACACGTCGCTTGATTAATTCATCCAGGCTAGGCGCACGTTTGAATTCAATCACTTGCGCAGGAGCGAGGGCTTTTAAATCTTTTTGAAGCGCATCGATATCATGCGCAGCCAGTCTGCCCCAAGCAAACGATTGCTGATTAAAATCGACGGACACGCCATTCAACTCAATCGCTTTCAATA
>JBEDHZ010000166.1:0-4918 GCA_041173845.1 Pseudomonadota bacterium | reverse complement strand
TACTTACGTGTTCTAAGTCACTCAATGCCTGCATATTTAAAATAGGTTCATTGGTGCGCGTTAGAAGAAGCTCACTGGAATGCGACATGGTTTTAAGCTTAGTCAAAGGTGGATGGATGGTATGAAATTGTTGAACAAGGCGATCCAGCGTACCCAAAAACATGTCGATTTGAATGGGTTTGGCTAAAAATGCATTAGCACCCGCATCCAAACTTTCTTGCCTAGCTTCTGGCGTGGCGTTAGCTGAAAACATGATGATAGGTAAATCAGCAGCATGGCCATGCATTAACCGATACAGCCTTGCAACGTCCGTACCCGGAATTGTGGGCATATTCATATCTAATATGATGGCGTCAAAAGATTTCCGTTCGACCAAATCTAATGCTTCGTCACCATCCTTTACCAAGGTGCAACGATGCCCCGCTCTTTCCAAGATTTTTTGTAAAACTTTTCGATTCGTAGGATTATCTTCAGCGACGAGAATTTCGTACCCAGATTGTTTCTCAGGAACGACGGCAGCCATTTTAATAGCCGTACCTTCGGTTCTTAATTGAGCAGGTTTCACACCAATACGGCTATGTGCAATATTGATTAAGTGACCATGCAAAACATTGATTAATGTAACGCGCTGTAGGGGAAGCGTAATTATGGAATACAGACCAATTAGCTCCATGCAATGACTGAGTTCGTTTAAAAGCGCACTATCTCTGACAACGAGTACACAAGTCAGCTTTCCATTCGCATGAATTTTCTGAAAATATCGTGTGGTAGAGCCAATTCGTTCTTTGTAACTCTCTACACTTTCGCCATCTAGGCAAGGCTCATCAATAAATACAAGCCGCACAGGTTTCCCAGCTAACGTGGCATGTTCTAATGATTCAACGACCCCTTCAACACTCTGGCTAATTTCGGGAGCGATACCGCAAGCCATAGTTATTTGCGCAATTAGATTGGGTTGACTTCGCGCCGGACTAAATACCAGTGAACGAATTGAGGCGACCGCCAGTTCGGAAGAAACAAGTTTTAATTTTGTCTCCATTCCAAATTCCAGCTCGAACCAGAACTCACTTCCCTCACCTTGAATACTGCTAAAACCTATTTCCCCACCCATCAATTCAACTAATTGCTTACAAATAGTCGTACCTAGTCCGGTTCCTCCGAAGCGCCGGGTGGTTGATTCATCGGCTTGGGTAAAGCTCTCAAATATTTTGTCTTGCGCACACATGGGAATACCAATACCAGTATCTTTGACTGAAAATCGCAGACGTATATGACTTAGCGTCTTTGATACGAGACTTACGCTTACAGAGATTCGTCCTTGTTCGGTGAATTTGACAGCATTACCAATCAGATTTACGAGTATTTGTCGTAGATGATGCTGATCGCCATTAATTTGAAATGGGACGTCTGAGCATATGCTATGACTAAGATGAATCTGAAAGGGGTCGATGCGGTAACGGAAAATATCTAGAATGCTTTGAATTATTTTATATAAGTCGAATTGCACTGATTCAACCGACATTTTTCCTGCTTCAATTTTTGAAAAATCTAAAACATCTTCGATTTGAGTAAGCATCACTTGTGATGTCGCAGTGAGGCAATCGAGCATCTCGATTTGATCACGATCGAGCTGGGTACTTCGCATCAAATCAATCATGCCTATGATGGCATTTAGAGGCGTTCTCAATTCATGACTCACCGAGCAAATAAACTGCCTTTTAGCAATATTTGCTTCCTCCGCACGATCAAGTGCCTTGTATAGACGACCAATTAATGTGCTTGAATACATGGATATCAGCAAGGTACCCAACCACAAACCAAGAGCAAGACCTTGATCATCTTGCCAATAGGGCGCCGCCACGATCACTAGACCAAATCCGCTCAATGCCAAAACCAGAGCGATGAGTAAATAAGTTCTTCCAAACCTGAAACCGTTACCAATAACTATCCATTGATATAAAAAACACAGTGGCGCAGCGTGACTACCACCCACTATGAGTAAGTAAGTTAACGAAGTAATATCCAACAATATGGACAAGATGCGCCGGACAAGCCTTTCTCCCGGCCAAAAATACACGCAGGCCACCAACAAGACGGCAGCAATAACAAATAGAAACGGGACAAAAACTAGATTCAGCGCATTGGCTGCTATACCCTGCGGGTTCGAGAATTGGAGATCATTGAAATAATAAATTAATACCAAGCCAATCAAGACTCGTACTAAGGCTTGCTCAAATTCGTTATCTCGCTTCTCTTTTACATACCTAACCAGTAGCCGAATCACGTATGAAGAGATAAATTTTTCTTTCATTCCTATTTGCCTGAAGTCATGCAAAGCGAAAAATTTTCATGAGCTCACACCTGAAAATTTTTCATATATCGCAGACTCTACAAGGGAAAGCTGATGCAGCTAAGTGCAAATCAAATTTCACAACCTGTCATGAGATAAAAGCAAGGGGTAGAGAAAATCCAAACACGAATGTGTTCAAAAAATGTAAGGATACGCAGCAATGAGGTTAAGGGAGTTGATGCGGAGGGGGGTGAGAAAAATCTGAACGTAGTAGGTAATTTCTTAGGTAGCGGCTGACTAATTAGAAATGTTATGGCAAACCAGCGCTACTGTACGACGCCGGCTTATGTGATTCATGGCATGAAACGAAACGGAGGGGCACTCTGCGCCCCTCGCTCCAGCCATGAAATTTCAAACAGTAGGTTATTCGAAAAATTCTTTGACTTTATCCATCCAGGATTTGCTCTGCGGACTATGTTTAGCTCCACCCGCTTCGGTCAACTTATCGAATTCTTCCAATAGTTCTTTCTGCTTGTCAGTTAGCTTGACTGGTGTCTCAATCAAAATATGACAAAACAAATCACCGGCAATACCAGAACGCACGCCCTTAATACCTTTGCCGCGCAAGCGGAAAGTTTTTCCTGTTTGCGTACCTTCAGGGACAGTGAATGATACTTTTCCACCTAAGGTGGGCACTTCTATTTCTCCGCCTAACGTCGCACGCGCAAACGAGATAGGCATTTCGCAATGTAGATCATCACCATCACGCTGAAATACGGCGTGCTGCTTAATATGAATTTCGACATATAAATCACCCGTCGGTCCGCCATTCATACCCGGCTCGCCGTTACCGGTTGAGCGAATTCGCATGCCGTCATCAATTCCTGCGGGGATTTTTACTTCCAGTGTCTTATTGCGTTTAATGCGACCAGAACCAGAGCAGCCACCACAGGGATCAGGTATGACCTTGCCAGTGCCATGGCACTTCGGGCAGGTTTGCTGAATACTGAAAAAACCTTGCTGCATGCGGACCTGACCATGACCTCCGCAAGTACCGCACGTCGTCGGCGAGGTTCCTGGCTTAGCACCGGAACCATGGCAGGTATCGCATTCACTCCATGAAGGCACACGTATAGTGGTGTCGAAACCATTCGCCGCCTGCTCTAGAGTGATATCTAGGTTATAGCGAAGATCGGCACCGCGATAAACTTGCGGGCCACCACGCGCACGACCACCACCAAAAATATCGCCGAAGATATCGCCAAAGGCATCCGAGAATCCGCCCGCGCCTGCACCACCGCCGCCACCCATATTCGGATCAACACCTGCATGGCCATAACGATCATAGGCTTCACGCTTTTGAGGATCAGAAAGCATTTCATACGCTTCCTTGGCTTCCTTGAATTTATCCTCAGCGCCCTTGCTATCGGGATTTCGATCAGGATGATGCTTCATCGCTAGCTTGCGATACGCCTTCTTGATCTCATCCTCTGACGCATTTTTTGCTACGCCAAGTATTTCGTAAAAATCACGTTTAGCCATCTCACATATCCATGCAAAAAACCGGGCAGGAGGCAATACAGCGCTCCAGCCCGGCGTCGTCGATGCAGGCTAGCTGCATGACGAGGGAAAAATTATTTGTCTTTTACTTCCTTGAAGTCCGCGTCGACCACATCGTGTTCGGCTGGCTTGGCGCCTGCAGCTGCTTCACCAGGTGCTGCACCGGCAGCCGCACCTGCTGCCGCTTGTTGTGCTTGCATATCGGCATACACTTTTTCACCCAACTTTTGCGATGCTGTCGATAGTGCTTCCACCTTAGCGTCAATCGCTACTTTGTCAGCACCTTTCAAAACCTCTTCAAGATCCTTGATGGCCGCTTCAATTTTTTCTTTCTCACCCGCGTCGAGCTTGTCGCCATGCTCTGTCAATGCTTTGCGGGTCGAATGAACTAAGGCATCACCTTGGTTATGCGCTTCGGCGAGTTCTTTTAAGCGTTTGTCTTCTTCGGCATTCGCTTCAGCATCGCGCACCATGCTCTGTATCTCATCTTCCGTGAGTCCGGAATTAGCTTTGATAGTGACTTTATTTTCTTTGCCCGTTGCCTTGTCTTTTGCGCCCACATGCAAAATACCATTCGCATCGATATCAAACGTCACTTCAATTTGAGGCGTACCACGCTGTGACGGTGGAATACCTTCGAGATTAAATTCACCTAAACTCTTATTACCGGTGGCCATTTCGCGCTCACCTTGATATACCTTAATCGTGACCGCTGGCTGGTTATCTTCTGCGGTAGAAAACACTTGGCTAAATTTCGTTGGAATCGTGGTGTTTTTCTTGATCATCTTGGTCATCACACCGCCCAAGGTTTCAATACCCAATGACAGCGGTGTCACATCCAGCAACAACAAATCTTTACGATCGCCTGAAAGTACTGAACCCTGAATCGCAGCACCTACAGCTACGGCCTCATCAGGATTCACATCTTTACGTGGCTCACGACCAAAAAATTCTTTAACTTTTTCTTGCACCTTAGGCATGCGGGTCATGCCGCCGACCAAAATGATGTCGTCGATATCAGCCACTTTGACGCCCGCATCATTAATGGCGATACGGCAAGGCTCGATA
>JBEDHZ010000165.1:0-5025 GCA_041173845.1 Pseudomonadota bacterium | reverse complement strand
CAGTCATCGTTTAGTGCGGATGCCACTTTGCGTGGCGCACCGAGTGGTCACGTTGTCAATGTGCGCGAAGTCAAACTTGCAGCGGGTGCGCAATTTATTGTGATGATCTGTGGCGATATTATGACGATGCCTGGCTTGCCCAAAGTACCGAGCGCAGAAAAGATTGATGTCGATGATAATGGCAAGATCATTGGCTTGTTTTAAGCGATGCCTTTCTATTCATCATCCACCATTTATCCTTTATCAGGAGTTAGCATGAATCTTCGTAAACTTAGTTTGTTTGTTGTAGCTACGTGCTTTGCTGGTGCTGCGTTTGCGCAATCCGTTGATTTTGTTGAGCCTAAAAATGGTGCTACGGTTAGCGCAACATTCAAGGTGAAGTTTGCTGTAGACGGTATGTCAGTCGCGCCAGCGGGTGAAGTTACGCCAGGTACTGGCCATCATCATTTGTTGATCGATACAGCTGACATTGAAGAAAATGTAGCGATACCTATGGATGATAAACATCGGCATTTCGGTAAAGGGCAGACTGAAACTGAAATCACGCTCGCACCAGGTAAACACAAATTGACGATGCAATTCGCCGATGGAGCGCACCGCTCATATGGTGCTAAGTTTCGTAAGACGATAGAAATCGAAGTGAAGTAAAAAAATCGATGCGGTGATTCAGTCTGCCATTCTCTAACTGCGGACTGAATTACGCCTTGTAGTTGATGGTGCCGCCGAGATTGTTAAAACCGGAATCGATTTGTTTGTTTTTTAGACTGGTCGCCGGCGTATATAGCTCTACGCGAGTGGTGGCAACGGATACTTTCTCAATCATTTTCTGCTGAGAGGCATCTGAGGCTTGTTTTATTTGATTTTCGGGTAGCGGTGGTGGCGCTGCTTCTTTGGGTTTGTCGGCCACCGATCCTGCGCTGCGGTTTGTATTCTGAGGACCGATACTGCGATTAGCGACGCGCTGGCCGTCGGGTGAGTACGAATAGATAGTGGCGTATGAGTTGATCTTGTCCATGCCATCCTCCGTCAAAGGTTTCGCCAGACTGGCTAACTATTTGTAACACCACAATTCTAAGCTACTTTCTTTAAAATTTTATTCTACTGCCGATTAATCGTTTAGCCTTCTTGCCCCTGAACGATGAAAAAATTCCTTTTACTGCTGCTGATATTAATAACGACCCCGGTGTACGCCGAGTGGAGGCTAATAATAGTCACGCTCCCTGGGGATTCCTATTATGTTGATCCGGCCACCAAAACCACTGGGGACAAGCCGCGCGTTACCACGATGTTGAATGGTCGCAGCCAAGAAACTCGTACATCGAATAAAGTGGTGTGGGAAGCGGACTGTAAAAAGAAGCGAGTGCGGGCGCTATCGCGGATTCGTTATCAAAAACGATATTTCCAGGGTAAGGTTTTATTCAACGATCCCTATCCGGGCGATCCAGTGTATCCCTTACCGAATAGTCCGACTGAAAAATTGTTTATTTACTTGTGTGGATTTAAGCCCTCACGCCCGCCGCGTTGAGTGAGCAGGGCGTGGCACTAAAGAGGCAAGCTTACTGACCTTCGTATTGCTTCATGCATTCTTCGTAGCGCTTATCTTTTGATTTCACCGAACCGAATCGGAGATTAGGATTTTTGAAGATCCAATCAATTTCTGCGTACCAGGATTCCAGTACTGTTTTGTCTAATTGTCGCTGATTGGCAATTTGGCGCGCATTGTCTTTCATTTGATTTTTGGTATAGCCTTTTCTGCGTTCGTCGACAAAGGCTTCCGTGTTGTTAGAAATCGATACACACATGCTACGCACATCCGCACGGGCAGGGTGCAGGGCGCAAAGCAGCACTAGGGCAATCAAGATTCGCATTCGAAGACCTCACAGGGTTACAGCAGGATTTTAACTATTTCGGTTTAATCGACCGCAATGGCGCCGAGCTTTAGCCGAAAAGCAGTCGAGGTATAGCCGCTCCGTGAAGGGTGACTGGCTTGTTTGCAGATATCGACGGACAGAGTGAGGCTGAGGCTGCCCCCTGGCTGATCCTGATACACTATTGTCATGCGCCGATTTATTGCCTTTTTGCTGATATCACTGATTGGGTTCCAGACCTCCTGGGCCGCAGTGACGAGTTATTGCCAGCACGAGCAGGGCGCTGCCGCTCGTCATTTAGGTCATCACGAGCACCGACATCATCACAAATCACTGATCAAAGCTGCTGAGCAAGATGATCAGCAAAACGTGACTAGCGCTGGTGTTGATCTCGATTGCAGCTTTTGTCATGCAGCCTGTATCGTGGCACTGCTTCTCGATTCGAATCCGGCGATAACGATTCAAGCGACGCTTGATGTCAGTTATGCGCTGACCTTGCATCCTCCTTCTGCACCGAACGATCTTCCTGAACGACCTAATTGGTCGTAATCACCTTTTTATCTGGTCAGCCCTTGTCGGAGTTGGCTGGATTGTTCAAGCGCAAAGGCTACTCTTCATGAGCGCCTTACGTTCATTCAGTTCAGTTAACTAAAAGCGAGTACACGGCATTGTGCCGAGCTGACCGTCGAGTTCAGCGATTGGAGAGTCGGATGTCCATTCATCAAGTTATTAAAAGTAGTTCACCAACACGTCAGCCCCGCATGCGCTATTCGGTTTTGTATTTACTTTTGAGCGCCTCTTTAGCAGCGACGGCTCAAACCTCGGAGCCTTTAGTACTTGATACTTTAGTCAATCAATCTGAGGCAGCAGCGTCGGCCGAGCCTGCACAGGTATTAACGCTGGAAGCGGCGATACGATTGGCGTTGGAGCGTAATCCTACTTTGGCGGCAGCGCGACGCGAAATCGAAGCGGCAGATGCGCAAATTTTGCAGGGCTCGTTGCGGCCGAATCCAGAATTCGTTTATCTCGCAGAAGATACGCGTAGCGTTTCACGAACGAGTACTGCCCAGTTGGATGTGCCGATTGAAATGGGCGGCAAACGTGGTGCACGTGTTGATGCCGCTACTCGTAATAAAAACGCTGCGGTATCTGAATTAACGGCGCGACAATTGCAGATACGTGCGTCAACTATGGCAGCATTTTTCGAGGTGGTTGCAGCTCAAGAGCAGACATCATTAGCGCGCGACACTTTGGTGTTGGCGATGAGAGCATCAGACATTGCAGGTAAGCGAGTCACAGCAGGGAAAATCTCACCTGTTGAAGAAATTAAAGCGCGTGTGGCTGAAGCAGGCGTTCGACTCTCGCTCACCCAAGCCGAGAGTGAATTACGGAATGCGCGTCGACGCTTAACTAGCTTTTGGGGTAACCCTTCGCCTCGTTTTACCGAAGTTGTCAGTGAGGTAGATCGCATGCCGGATCTGCCTACACGCGACCTGGTTCAAAATCGATTAGCTATTTCACCAGTGCTTGAGCGTGCACAGCAGGAAGTGGAGCGACGCAAATCATTAGTCACGGTAGAACAAACGAAAACGGTACCAGACATCACCTTTACTTTAGGAATGAAGAGGCGGGAAGATGTCACTCGTGATCAAGTCATGGTCGGGGTATCTATACCACTGCCAGTATTCAATCGTAATCAAGGTAATTTACTCGAAGCCTTAAAACGTGAAGATAAAGCACGTGACGAATTAGCTGCGACAAAACTCACCCTGTATGCAGATGCATTACAAATTTTAGAGCGTATTAGTGCACGTCGTGAAGAGACGGAATTACTGCAAAAAAGTTTACTGCCCGGAGCTAAGTGGGCCTATGAAGCCGCCACGATTGGTTTTGAAAATGGAAAATTTAGTTTTTTAGAAGTGCTAGATGCTCAACGTACCTACTTTAGTGCGAAGTCTCAGTACCTAACAGCGCTCTCGGCCTTGTATGCCGCCATTACGGATCTCGAAAGTTTGCTCGGAGGCGTTGAGGGCATCGCGGCAACATCATCAGCGAAAGAATAAGCATGAATAATCAATTTAATAAATCAGAGAATGGCATCAGTCGCAAACAATGGTTGGTGATTATTGCGGTGATGATTGTCGGCGCTGCAATGGCATTTCTGATACTTACTACCCGTAAACAAGTCGATGCGAATCCGTTTGACGATGATGGCCCGCGTCCAGCTTCCACAGCTACTGCAGCAGCGCCGAAAGAAACCAATAAAGTACTGATGGACGAAGCTCAGATCAAAGCCAGCGACATTCATGTTGCTAGTGCAGGTCCGATACCCATTTCAACGATTTTGCAATTTCCAGGCGAAATACAAATTAACGATGACCGTACAGTGCATGTGGTGCCGCGTGTGTCGGGTGTCGCTGAAGCAGTGTTGGTCAGCACGGGGCAAATCGTAAAAAAAGGTCAAACACTCGCTGTGTTTTCTAGTCAAATGATATCTGAGCAGCGCAGTGCCTTGCAGACGGCGCAAAAGCGTTTGAGCTTAGCTAACACGATTTATCAGCGAGAAAAAACATTGTGGGAACAAAAAATAACCGCCGAGCAGGATTATCTGCAGGCCTTACAAAGTTTGCGTGAAGCAGAGATTGCCGTTGATAACGCACAGCAGAAATTATCCGCTGTGGGTGTCATCCTCAATAATAATTCGAACTCAGGCAGTCTTAATCGTTTTGAATTGCGTGCACCTTATGATGGCTTGGTGGTTGAGCGTAATTTGAGTGTCGGTGAGGCGGTAAAAGAAGATACGCCTATCTTCATCATCTCTGATCTGTCGACCGTCTGGGCTGAAGTGCACATACCTGCAAAAGATCTTCCGCATGTACGGATGGGCGACAAAGTGACTTTGCGTGCGACTGCTTTTGAAGCACAGACAACCGGGACGGTTGCGTTTATTGGCGCTTTAGTCGGGGAACTCACACGCATGGCAAAGGCGCGCATTGTGCTCGCTAATCCGCAAGGTGGATGGCGTCCGGGTTTATTCGTGAGCGTGGAAGTTAAAGCCGCCGAAGTTCAGGTGCCGATCGCGATTGAAACGGACGCTTTACAAACACTAGGAACGCAGCAAGTCGTTTTTGTGCGAACCGATACAGGTTTTAAAGCC
>JBEDHZ010000164.1:0-5049 GCA_041173845.1 Pseudomonadota bacterium | reverse complement strand
TGACGTAACTGAGCGTTACGGTTTGTTGCAAGATCGTGTACTTCTTTTTGCCTAGTATTTTTGAATCACGAGCACAAATATCATAGTCGGCAGA
The DNA here is from genome assembly GCA_041173845.1 of Pseudomonadota bacterium. Taxonomy (GTDB): domain Bacteria; phylum Pseudomonadota; class Gammaproteobacteria; order Burkholderiales; family Burkholderiaceae_D; genus Pernthalerella. The sequence goes on along the minus strand of JBEDHZ010000164.1, from coordinate 4,955 downwards.
GCGAATGAGTCATGACTAAAATTTTAAATAAATTTAGAGACTTGGCGACGACCTTTAGGCGTGGGATGCGTTATGCGTTTGGAGCACGTGATAAGTACGTAGGTGATTACCGATATGGCCAATATCACGGGCAGGGCAGCATGACCTATGCTGACGGTGATCGATATATTGGCGACTACGTAGAAGGTAATCGTCACAACCAAGGTATGTATAGCTTTGCCAATGGCGATAAGTACGTTGGTGAATATAAAAATGGTACCCGTCACGGTAAAGGCATGTATACCTCGCCTAGCGGTATCTCCTATGTAGGCGAGTTCATCAATGGTGTGCAAGATGGATATGGCATGCATGCTTTGGCCGATGGCACAAAATACGTGGGTCAATTCAAAGATGGTCTGCCTTACGGCCAAGGCACCCAATTCTGGGCCAATGGAAATGCCTACACGGGTGACTTCCGTGGCGGCAAGCGCTATGGCATCGGACGATTTACCTGGCCAGACGGTACTTACTATATTGGTGAGTACAAAAACGATAAGCGGCAAGGTGAAGGAACAGAAGTTCATGTCGACGGTGATGTCTACGTAGGTCACTGGCATGACGATCAAAAACACGGTTACGGAACGTATACCTGGGCTGATCAGGATCAGTACATCGGTTATTGGAAGGCGGATCAATTTCATGGTCACGGCATTTACATCAATGCCGATGGAACGCGTCAAGAAGGCATCTGGGAAAATGATGAGTTCGTCAAAGAAATCCGGTCTACTTCGCGAGCTCAGCATTTGCAGTTAGTACAAAATGTGGCTAACGGAGGATGACCTAACGGTCAACGAGTTGTTCGTGGTTGATCTAACAGCAGCTGCACCAACATTCGCGTGTCGAACAATTTCTATGGGTACGAGCTAGAAATTTTTATAATCAGCCAAATCAAAATGTATCAACAAGCCAGCTGCGCTGGCTTTTTTTAAGTCTGAATTTAAGTCTGAAGGAGATGTAGAGTGACCAAGCGGGAGGAATTAGCAGGCAATTCACTGGGAACGGTTGAATCAGCCATCATGGGAATTGCAGGAACCGCCCCGGCTTTCAGCGTTGCAGTTACTACCGCTGCCATTGTGGCGTCGGTGGGAGTCTTATCAGTAGGTAGTATTTTGTATTGCGGCTTGATCATGTTTGGAATCATGCTGGCTTTTATTCACCTGAACAAAATTACACCTCATGCCGGCGCAACTTATGCGTGGGTTGGACATGTGTTTGGACGCAAGTGGGGTTTTTTTGCGGGCTGGGGTGTGCTGGTGGCGTCGATATTTTTTATGGTGTCCGCCACCATACCGGCAGCTACGTCGACCTTGGTTTTAATTGCGCCTGACTATGTTGAAAACCCGAATTGGGTAACGGCGGTAGCCGCCATTTGGCTGACTTTGGTGACACTGGTGGTTACCAAGGGAATTAAGCACGCGAGTGTGGCGCAGTTAATTTTGACGGTGATTGAAACGGTGGTCATTTTCGCACTCATCATCGGTGCATTCATTCAGTACGGTGGCCGTCCTGCACATATCCCCTCATTTATTTGGATCTCTCCTTTTTCTTTCACTCCTCAATTATTCGCGACAGGTGCGTTGACGGCTATCTTCTTTTACTGGGGTTGGGATGTCACGATGAATTTGAGTGAGGAGACCAAAGCCGGGGAAGGTGATACTCCTCATTCCGCCAGTCAGGGCGCCTTTTGGGCGATGGTGAATTTAATTTTGTTTTTCATCATCATGATGATTGTTGTTCTTATCGTTTTAACGGATGAAGAAATCGCTGCAGCAAATACGAATGTTTTGTATGCGATCGCGAATAAATTGTTTCCCACCCCTTGGAATTATCTCGCCGTACTTTCTACTATTTTGAGCACGGTAGGAACGATAGAGACACAGATTTTGCAATTTAGCCGGAGTATGTTTGCAATGGCGCGCGATCAGGCACTTCATAGTCGCTATGCGATCTTGCATCCCGAATGGAAAACACCGTGGGTTGCTACCTTCGTGATTTGGTTTTTTGGAATAGCTTTATTGTTTTTATCGTCCTACTCACCCTCAGTTAAAGCGATCTTGGAAAGCTCTATTTTGGCGATAGGATTTCAAATCTGTTTTTACATGAGTCTGGCAGGATTCGCCTGTGCCTGGCATTACCGAGATAAATTACGTGATGGTGCGTATGATGCGACTTCGTATGTTATCTGGCCATTTTTAGCGGGTGCGTTTATGGTTTTTGTGGGTCTCTACAGTATTCCCACATTCGATTCGCTCACTGTTGCACTCGGCCTCGGTGGTCTGTTAATTGGTTTTATTCCTTTGCTACTTAATTCAAAGTCAGTGGGTTCGGAGTGATGAATTGCTTTTTTTCGTTAAAAACGTTCTTGCATAAGTAGATTCGCTATGGATCGCTTTCAAACGATTGAAGCTTTTGTTGCGGTCGCCCATTCGGGTAGCTTCGCATCTGCGGCGCAACAATTACGGGTTGCAAAATCTGTCGTTACTGCACGTGTCCAGCAACTGGAAGAGTACGTAGGTGCGCCTCTTTTGCATAGAACGACGCGCTCTGTGCGGTTGACTGAACTAGGGCAGGCTTATGTAAAGGATTGTTCTGAGCTATTAAGTAAATCAAATGGTTTGCTTGATGAGATGCGCAAGACACAAAACTCACCCGAAGGAAAATTACGTGTTCATGCTTTGCCAGGCTTTGTGCTGGGGCATCTAGCCGTAGAGCTGCAAGAATTTCAGCTATTACATCCCGATATTAATTTGGATTTATTTGTTTCAGATACGGTGATTGATCCAGTCAAGGAAGGCTTTGATTGCACACTTCAGATTTTCTCGCCAGCTTCTGAAGAGCTTATAGCCCGCAAGATGTTTCCAGTTCGAAGAGTATTTTGTGCATCGCCGTCCTACTTATCGGCGCACCCGGAACTCAACAACCCGCGCGATCTACGTGAGCACCGCCTAGGACTTTATTCTGGTTACCATACGCGTGACCGGTGGGATTTTTTTCGGGGCCAAGAAGCGATCTCCATCTATTTGAAGCCGCCGTTGTTGACCAATAGCGTGCATCTCTTAGCTGAGTATGGTTGTGCTGGCGCCGGCGTGGTGTGTATACCTACCTTGGTGGCTTCGCGTTATTTAGTCTCAGGACAGTTAGTTCCAGTGTTGACGGACTGGCAGTTATCCTCTTTTTGGCTATCCGCTATCTATCCGCATAACTCCCGTCACGGCTTAAAACTTCAGCTTTTTATCAATCATTTAATGAAAAAATTTGCAGGTACGCCACCTTGGGATACTGTATTGATCGAGCGTGGCTGGTTAAGTGAAGACCCGGTTCAGCTTGTTTGATTCTTTCCCCCCGTACTAGCTATCAAAGAAATCCACTGCCATTGTTCGTAAATCACGAACAGATAAATCGCTCTTTCCCCCCTAGTAATCAAATAACTTGCTCCCTACACTCATTCGAAATTAGTTTTTTGATTTTGTGGTGTTGCAAAGAAAATAACGATAAGGAGACAGGCATGGCAGTCCAATATGAAACCAAGTTTGGTTCGTTGAAATCCTATGAAAAAGGTGGAGTGCAAGCGATTGATGATGATGTTCGCCATTACGCTTTTTCAAATTGCTTCGAAATTGCGAATAATTCCAAGCCTTATGAAAAAGTAGTCTTTGGCCAAAATCAGATATACGTACTCGAGACTTTACGTGCAGAGGGCTCCTCACCTTGGTATACCTGTGCTCATGATGAGTTTGCGTTGGTGATGGATGGCGAAGTTGAAGTGCATTTAATCAAACTCGATGATGCCCAAGTCGTCAAAAACGCCGAGAAAGATGGCGCAGTGCTCGTAGCAGGCGAACCCAAAGGACAAAAGATGGGTTGGATGAAATTAAAGCGTGGTCATCAAGGCATGCTGCCCAAAAACACGGCCTATCAATTCCGTAGCAAAGATCCTGGTGTGCTAGTTCTGCAAACCTGTAAAGGTGATCTGTCCGTAGAAAAATGGGCTGATATTTGCCAGAGCGCTTAAATTAAACATCAACTACACGGGAGACTTACATGAACGCACCCGCCGATTTGGCAAAAGTTATTGCCACTGCACCTGATAAAACCATGGGCTACAAGGCTTTTACGCTAGGCTCATTCACTTTCCGCCGCGACGAATATTTTGCGCACATTAGCTGGAATACCCGCGATGGTCGGCCCTTATCGCACACCATGGATATTGGTAATTTCTTGCGCGCTTTAATGCGTGACTGCGCATGGGGATTTTTTTATGGCGGCGTCAACTTTGATGCGGTGTTTGGCACGCTGAATCATTACAAATCAGTCGACATGTATGCGGGTGCTTTCAATGGCACGATGAAAGCAGCTGGCGTCGATTTGCTGGAAAATTTTCCGACCGAACAAATCAAAGCAACGTTCGAGACGATGTTAGATGACTGGACGAATAATGGCTTCGATCCGTTTGCTGCACCTCAAGAAACCGGAACACCGTATGGACGTAAGCAAGGAGACAATCGCGCTGCTATCACGCGCGCACGAGAACTTGCTACGCGTTGTGTTGGTTTAAAAGGTGATTTGAATTTACGTACGGATGAACGTGGTGCGCCCGTTAATCGTGCTTTTGCCGACGTCCCGCAGGACTCACCTGAATTACACCCTGAGCCAGGTTTTGAGGGCGAAGTGCATGCGTTTAATTTATTTGCATTTCTCTCGCGATCACAGGTCACTTGGAATCCATCGTTCACCTCGGTCGTGAAACATAGCTACATGTGCCCAACAACGGAAGAACATATTTTGCCGATTTTACATGCCAATGATCGCGTTGAATGGTTCTTTCAGATGTGCGATGAAATTCACTGGGATTGCGCAGATAAGAACACCGGTAAACCACTGGCACGCGTCATCATGAAAGCCGGAGATATGGCTGC
>JBEDHZ010000163.1:0-5086 GCA_041173845.1 Pseudomonadota bacterium | reverse complement strand
TAAATACACACTCTAGTGCAATTGCGCTATTTCCGGGAGTGCTCACTCTCCCTACACTCCGTGATGACAAATAAGCAATATTTGTTGGACTGAGCAAGGTGTGGTTTTCACGATACGCCGGCCAGACCAGAAGTCTGATCTCACTGGGGCAGAGTATGAAGCCCAACGACATTCGGTGAGTAAACGACTTCACTTTTATTACTTTCATTATTTGGAGCCAAGCCATGAAATTTCTAGACAAAAAACTTCGCGAATTTATCTCCGACGAACAAGGTGCTACGGCTGTGGAATATGGCCTGTTCGTCGCACTGATCGCTGCCGTCATTGTGACGCTAGTAAATACATTGGGAACAAAAATCAAGGCGGCCTTTCAGTCCATCGTTAGTGCAATGCCCTAAGCAGTATCGAAAACCTCTGGCAGCTGGATAGAAGCATGCCAGTTGTCAGAGGCCCTGACTACCTGCTTGATGGAGTAACTATGCATCTTCTAGCCAACGAACTTCCTGCGAATAGTCTGTTAGCCGCTCTTTTACTGACTGTGATTGCGGCAGCTTGGACAGACTTTCATACATGGCGTATACCGAATCGCTTGTTAGCCCCAAGTGCGGCGGCGGCATTGATGCTATCGGCCTTCGCTCCTGCAGCGCAGGGATTGTACTCATCACTGTTGGGTGCGGCAGTCGGATTACTTATTTTCTTGCCGCTGTACATACTCAAGGGAATGGCAGCGGGCGATGTCAAATTAATGACAGTCATCGGCCTCTACGCAGGCCCGCAACTGACATTAGATATTTCATTACTGACTGCTCTCATCGGGGGTTTGTGGGTGGTGATTTTATTTAATCGCGAGATGTCCGTTGAAAATCATAACGACTCATTGGGCGTCTGTTTACGTCATCGAACACTGCGTCGATCAAATCGGTCGAAAAAATTTATCCCTCAAAACAAAAGCTTATTGATTCCCTATGGCGTAGTGATTGCCGTAGGGACGATCGCTGCACTGGGCATTGCCAGTACTCATTGAAATTGAGCCGGAGCTACTATGAAAAACACGCGAACATGGGTCATCTTGAGCGTAGCAATCCTGTCAGGACTACTGGCAGTACTACTAGCAGGCCGTTGGTTAGATCGTCAGTCGCATAGCGATATCACACAAGTGGTGGTTGCACGTACTGAAATCAGTTTGGGGCAGAGACTAGCGCCTGAAATGTTGAAGCTGGTTGATTGGCCAAAAAACAGTTTGCCTCCTGGTGCACATTTATCTACTGAAAAATTAGATGGTCGAGTACTTAAAGCTGGATTGCAGCGCGGTGAGCCCGTATTAGAAGCCAAGCTTGCGCCGCAAGGAACGCAAGGTGGATTATCAGCGGTTATATCCGAGGGTAAGCGCGCAATTACCGTCAGAGTTAATGATGTGATTGGTGTCGCTGGTTTTGCTCTGCCAGGTAATTACGTTGACATCATCGTTAATACTCAAAAAGACGGTGAGCGAGTCAATCATGATCAAAACATTTCAAAAATCGTACTTGAAAAAATATTAGTGCTGGCTGTTGCGCAAGAAGTCAGTCGAGATGAAACGCGGCCTCGTGTTGTGAACGCCGTGACATTGGAAGTTACTCCTGAAGAAGCAGAAAAAATCGACTTAGCACGAAGTGTAGGAAGTTTGTCACTCGTACTGAGAAACCAGGTTGATCCGAATCCTATTCGCACCGCTGGAATTACTAAAAACGATTTACTTTCAATTCAAAACGGCGAGTTAAAAAATGATTCAGTTGTCGTTAGCAATTCCAAGGTAAATACGACTGTTGTCCGAAAAAAGTCAAACCAGACCAACCCAATACAAATAGCTCGAAGTTCTTCCGCGCCTACAGCTTCGTCAACGGCTCCAGAGCCATCTGCCGAGTGTGTGGGTGTTTTGACTGGAGTGCGTAGCTCAAGTGAATGTTACTGAGATGATTATTTTAAAAAGAAGGAAAAAAATGATGAAGCCTTCAAATCACGTAGTTAATTTACTGTCGCTGCAATTGGCGAGTCTGGGATTGGCTTTATCCATGGTTGCGGCTGTAGCTGATGATGCCGTACCTAAATCAGTCCTCTCGAAAAATTCTGACGTGAACCGAATGTCGGGGATGAGTTGTAGTGGAGTGGCGGCGTCTCCTACAAAGGTGATGCTCCCATTAGGGAAATCGACGATGGTGCGATTAGCAGGGCCAGTCAGCAATCGTACCTTGGGTAATCCTAATGTTGCTCAAGCGATGTTGGTATCGCCTGAATCACTGTATTTGTTGGGTATGTCGATTGGTACTACCAACATGATTCTGCAAGAAAAAAATGGCTCATGCAGTGTTATTGATGTTGAGGTCGCCATGGACCCTGAAGCCTTGATGCAGACATTTCGTGAGTTATTTCCCGATGAAAAAAATATTCGTATTACAGCTGCCGCCGATAGTCTCGTTTTGTCAGGTGTAGTGAGTGATGCCTTAGTTGTTTCTCAAGTCGTTGATTTAGCGACAGCGTATGTGCGTCGGCCAGCAACAACAGGCGCTTCTCCACAAGAAGGAATGAATCTTCCTTTAACTCCAGTAGGTTTGCAGCAGCAAACGGCAAATGCTGCGCAAGCAGGAGCGCGAGTGATTAATTTACTGAGTATAGGCAGTGCCCAGCAAGTGATGTTGGAGGTGAAGATTGCTGAAGTTTCAAAGACCCTTATCGATAAATTAGGTACGGGTGTTGAAGGTAGTATTGGTGGTGGAGCATGGACCTACAGCATACTTTCAAAATTTTTGACGGGTACCCTAAGTGGTGGGGCCAGTGCGACACGTTCAACGGGAACAAAATTTACACTTGAAGCAGAAAAAAAAGATGGCTTAGTAAAAATTCTCGCTGAGCCGAATGTTATGGCGATCAGCGGGCAAGAAGGAAGCTTTCTGGCGGGTGGGAAAATTCTCATACCTGTTTCCCAAGATGCTGTATCAAATCGAATCATTCTGGAAGAAAAAGAATTTGGCGTGGGCTTAAAGTTCACACCCACAGTGTTATCCGGTGGGCGCATCAATCTCAAAGTTTCTCCTGAAGTCTCTGAGTTATCGCGTGAAGGTGTGGGGATTAGTAATCTCACTAATACAGCGAATACCATTTTGCCGCTCATTACTACACGGCGCTCTTCCACCACGATACAGCTAGGTGATGGAGAAAGTTTTGCCATCGGGGGCCTAATTAAAAATAACCGTACTACCAACGTCAAGGCTTTTCCAATATTGGGTGAGCTTCCACTCATCGGTGCGCTATTTCGTAGTACTGATTTTCAACAAGATAGAACAGAGCTTGTATTTGTTGTTACGCCACGCTTAATCAAGCCTCTGCCTCAGAAAGTGGTTTTGCCAACGGATAACCACATTGATCCGAGCAGAAGCGAGTTATTTTTTGGCGGTCAACTAGAAGGTAAAGGAATGCAAAAAAATAATGCTGATTCGGAGAGTAAGTAAGCAAATTAAATTCACCACTGAACTTGGATCGACTTAAGGAGCGCCGATATGAACACAAATTTATTTAAGCTAATTTTTTCAATAGGGATCATTTTATGCACTAGTGCATGTGTGCCATTGACACCAGAATGGGATAGTCGATTTGGTGATTCCGTAAGAAAAATAGCAGCATTACAGACGCTCAATCCCGATGCGGGTACTACTCCAGTGGTTGAGTCTATGGATGGGCATGCGTCACGTGATGCCATTGGGCGCTACAGAAGTAGTTTCAAAGAGCCTCAGAATAATACGAATAGTTTCACGATCGGTGTGGGTCGTTGATAACAGGCTTTAGAAAAAATTGACATCAACTATTCATCAACGTGGTGAGTCAGAGATGAATCAGTCCTTACTAGATACAGATAAGAGAAGGTGGGTCATCTAATGAAAGCTTTTATCCTCTCGACTGATAAAGCCCTCATGGCCTCGATGCAACGAGTCTGTGAAGCGAACAAGCCTTCCGTGGCGATCATTCCTTCTGTTCCCAGTATGCAGGCTGAAGGCGGATTGAATGCCCTGAATTCTCCCGATCTAATTGTGCTTGATGCAAATAGCTATGTAGGTAAAGCGGTAGGCATGCTTGAGAGTTTGAGCCAGAAATATCCCAAGGCCATACTGATGTTGTTGTCGTCTGATCATTCTCCCGAAACCTTGATTGCAGCAATGCGCCTGGGTGTACGTGAAGTCGTTCCTATGCCAGCGGAACAAGCCGATCTTGAAGCAGCTTTGAGTCGTATTACCGAAAAATACGATGCAAAAGAAAAGGAGGAGGGGAAAATCATCTCGTTTATTTCATGCAAAGGCGGTAGTGGTACTACCTTTATTGCTGCAAACCTCGCCTATGCATTGTCCTCGCTGGGTCGTAAACGCGTACTGTTGATCGATCTTAATCAACAGTTTGGCGATGCCGCCCTATATGTGTCTGATCTCAAAGCTACCGTCGCATTATCGGAAGTATGCAATTCTGTAGAGCGCCTTGATGGAAACTTACTAGAGACTAGTGCATTGCATGTCACACCTAATCTCAGTATTTTGGCGGCGTCCGATCAAATAGAAAGTTCAGCAGAAATACGACCTGATCAATTCGGCATTCTTCTTCAATTAGCACGTCAGCATTATGACTTTACGGTTATGGATCTGGGTCGCCAGATCAATCCTGTCAACGTTCGAGCATTGGACGCTTCCGATAGGGTGTATCCCATCTTTCAGCAATCACTACCGTACTTGAGAAATGGACGACGCTTGTTTGATATTTTTTCTGCACTGGGATATCGGCGTGAAAAATTACACGTCGTTCTGAATCGTTATGACAGCTCATTTTCGCTTGATGCAGCTGAATTTGAGCGTGTTCTTGGACAGCCAGTTGTTCATCGAATTCCGAATAGCCATGAAATTGTTAATGAATCAATTAACCAAGGCTTACCAGTTTTGCAGATGGCTCGCAGTAGCATTATTTCAAAATGCTTGGTGGAGTGGGTAAATACTTTAGTGGATGTAGGTACTCCCGCTACGACGAGCTTAATTCGCCGAATTTTTGTTCGAAATTTCGCAACGAATGAAAT
>JBEDHZ010000162.1:0-8837 GCA_041173845.1 Pseudomonadota bacterium | reverse complement strand
GATAAAAACTATAACTGATTCTTAATAATTTTTGATTCTTTTGTGAACTTTTTAAATGGAGATGCAACTATTGAGTGACAACCACTTAACGAAAGAATCGCCATGTCCAAATCTTCATCTTCAAATCTTTTAAATGTAAACGCTGCTCCAAGAACCCAATCGCAGCCCTTTGATGCCTCTAATAGCAAAAGCAGCAGCACTACAAGTCTGACAAATAACTCCCCTACCCTCCAGAACAAAATAAAAACTATCGTTACAGATGATTCTTCGTACGTTCTAGAAAAATCCTTACCCAATCCAGATTCAATTGATACATACAGTACTTTCCGAAAAGAGATGGAAAAGGAATGGGAAATTATTATTCAATTGGGATCTAAGCGAAACTATCATTCAAAAGAAGTGCAAACTGATATCCCCAAAATAGAAACTAAAAAACCTACAAGCCTCACTTCCGACACAAGCGTTGAAATCAAAACTTCTGCTGACTACTCATACTCTGAAGAGGCTGAAAATTTTTACGAATTGGGGCTAAAGTGTTGCGATGTCAAAGATAAAACACCGAACTTCCACCAAGCAGCGCAATTTTTTAGACAATCAGCCAACTTAGGTCATGATCGTGCTCAATTCAATTTGGGTCGAATGTACGAACAAGGAAAAGGGATTAAACAAAGTTTCACAAGTGCGGCAGAGTGGTACGTAAAAGCGGCTTTACAAGGCAATCGCAATGCTCAATGCAATTTAGGGGGGTTATTAGCAGATGGAAAAGGCGTCAATAAGGATATTGAGAAAGCCATCGACTGTTACAAGAAGGCTGCACTTAAAGGCAATATCGCTGCTCAATTTAATTTGGCAAAAATATACGAAAACGGACACGGGGTCGAAAAAAATGAAGCTCTTGCTTTTAAGTATTACACCGATGCAGCTGAGCTAGGTGATGTGGAAGCTCAGTTTAAATTAGCTGATATGTTCGATTACGGCAAAGGAGTTCAAAGAGATATACCTAAAGCGATAATCTGGTACGAAAAAGCAGGCACGAAAGGAAATAGTGACGCATCACTTCGGTTAGTTGATATTTATTCCAAAGGGCTAGGTGGCAAAATAGATTTAGATCAAGCAGCATTCTGGCTCGAGAAATTAGCATTAGCTGGTAATGCTAATGCACAGCTTGAATTGAGCATGGCATACGCTCAGGGAATTGGTGTAGATAAAAGTCCTAGCAAGGCATCAGATTGGCGCTACAAAGCCGCTATTTCGGGCAATGCTAAAGCTCAGTTTGAGTTGAGCATGGCATACGATTCCGGAATTGGTGAAAAGAAAAATCCTACAAAGGCAGCAAAATGGTGTACTGAAGCAGCTATTCAGGGAGATGCTGCTGCGCAGTTTTATTTAGGATTAATGTATGAGCTTGGAAATGGCGTTGATAAAAATTCTGCTACTGCCATTAAATACTTCACGCTCTCTGCTGCAAAAGGTTACAAAAATGCTCAACTTACTTTGGGCGACGCTTACGCCACTGGACAAGGGGTTCAAAAAGATAAAGATGAAGCTGCTAAGTGGTATGACAAAGCGGCTAAACAAGGCGTTGCTGAAGCAGCTCATAAATTAGGTAAACTTGGAATCTAATTTCTATCGTGATCTAATGAAGTAATTAGTTGGCTGAAAATAGATATCTGACAGCCAGAGTTTGGGTGACGGATATCTGAGGAGCGGCCTATCACTTGGGCAATGACTCGCTCCAAGAAGAAAAAAAGCCGGCATCTTTCGATGCCGGCTTTTTTATTTGGCGTCCCCACGGGGATTCGAACCCCGGTACTCACCGTGAAAGGGTGATGTCCTAGGCCTCTAGACGATGGGGACAATGATCTGTCCGTACTACTGACCTATATTTACCGCTGACCTAAATAAACTGCTGCACCCTTGGTTTTCAGCTAGGTGGTGGAGGTAAGCGGGATCGAACCGCTGACCTCTTGCATGCCATGCAAGCGCTCTCCCAGCTGAGCTATACCCCCCTGTGCGGCAGAAGCGGGATTATAGCCGAATCTTTTCCAGACTGTAAATCTCCAAAGGGATGCCAATCCTATCAAACATGCTGACCAATTCGATCTAACACGACATTTCGACCAAATAAAGTCAACACAACGTCAACTGCGGGCGTCTGCAACTGCCCTGTTACCAACAGCCGCAGTGGCATGGCTAGCTGCGGCATTTTCATCTGGTGATCTGCCAAAACTTGCTTGATTAGACCGGTAATGGCTTCTTTGGTCCACTCAATCGCGGGTGCGGCAGCGACAAATTGTTTTAATGCAGCGCGAGCAGGGTCGGTAAGATGTTGTGTCAATAAGGCTGGATCAGGTTGAGGTTGACGGTAAAAAAGCATCGCCGCATCGGCTAATTCATTCACGGTATTCGCTCTATCCTTGAGCACGGCAATGACTGCGCTCAGATCGGGGGCGCCGGCTAATTGTGCACCGTCGCGTTCTAATTCAGGCATAGCTAATGCCGCCAGACGAGCATTGTCAGCTAATTTTATGTAGTGATTATTTAGCCAAGCGAGTTTTTCTGGGTTGAATTGCGCGGGTGATTTGGTGAGATTATCCAAGTCAAACCACTCGCAAAACTGATCCATAGAAAATACTTCTTCATCACCGTGGCTCCAGCCTAACCGCGCTAGATAGTTCAGCATAGCTTCGGGCAAATAGCCTTGTGCGGGGTATTCCATGACGCTAACTGCACCGTGACGTTTGGAGAGTTTTTCGCCATCGGATCCGAGAATCATCGGGACGTGCCCGTACACAGGCAAGGTTGCGCCGAGTGCTTTTAAAATATTGATCTGGCGAGGGGTGTTATTCACGTGATCGTCACCACGTATGACATGAGTGATGCGCATATCCCAATCATCCACCACAACACAAAAATTGTAGGTCGGCGTTCCATCGGGCCGCGCAATGACTAAATCATCCAGCTCGCGATTCGAGATCGTGATGCTGCCCTTGACTGCATCGTCCCAGGTCACATCGCCATCGAGAGGATTGCGGAACCGTACTACGGACTGACGACCTGCGGGGATGGCTGGCAAGCTCTTCCCTGCCTCAGGGCGCCAGGTGCCGTCATAGCGCGGCTTTTCGCCTGCGGCACGCTGACGTTCGCGCATGGCTTCCACTTCTTCGGGTGAGGCATAGCAGTGGTAAGCCGTGCCCTCGGCCAGCATTTGAGCAATCACTGCACGGTAACGGTCCATGTGCTGCATCTGGTAAAACGGACCTTCGTCATGATCTAAGCCCAGCCATTGCATGCCGTCGATGATGGCTTGCACGGCTTCAGGTGTGGAGCGTTCCAGATCGGTATCTTCAATGCGCAGGATGAACTTACCCTTGAAACGACGGGCATAAGCCCATGAAAACAAGGCGGTACGAGCGCCGCCCAAGTGTAAATATCCGGTCGGGCTGGGTGCAAAACGTGTGCGTACGGTCATTTGTGGAGTAATTAATGAGGTGATGGCGCGCATGACTACTGCGGCCTGAAATAAAGCGCTATTCTAGCGGCAGGCCCGATAATAAGGCGGCACTGATAGAATCCTGTTTTTGTTTCTATCTTCCAAACGACCGCCATGAGCGCCGTCCTGCCAAATACCCATCCCCGCAAGCTGTTCGTTACCACCGCCCTGCCTTATGCCAACGGTGCATTCCATATTGGTCACATTATGGAATACATTCAGGCTGATGCGCATGCGCGGAAATGAAGTTCACTTTGTATGCGCCGACGATACGCATGGCGCGCCGATTATGATCGCCGCGGAAAAAACGGGGGTGACACCTCAGGAATTCGTTGCCAACATCGCTGCTGGTCGCAAACAATATCTCGATGGCTTTTACATTAGCTTCGACAATTGGCACTCAACCGACGGCGAAGAAAATCATGAACTCTCTCAAGACATTTATCGTCGACTGCGCGATAACGCCAAGCTGATTACCTCGCGATCTGTAGAACAATTTTTTGATCCGGTAAAAAATATGTTCTTGCCGGATCGGTACATTAAAGGCGAGTGCCCGAAATGTGGCGCCAAAGATCAATACGGTGATTCATGCGAAGTCTGCAGTGCTGTTTACGCACCTACCGATCTTAAAAATCCCTACTCCACTCTCACTGGCGCTGCGCCAGTGATGAAATCTTCCGATCATTATTTTTTCCAATTATCGGATCCTAAGTGCGGACAGTTTCTACGTGAATGGGCTTTAGATCCGGCTCGCTTGCAACCGGAAGTCGCCAATAAGGCACGCGAATGGTTGGAAAGCGATTCTGGTCTGGGTGATTGGGATATCAGTCGCGATGCGCCCTACTTCGGCATTGAAATTCCTGACGCACCCGGCAAATATTTTTATGTGTGGCTAGATGCGCCGATTGGTTATCTCGCATCGCTGAAAAATTATTTCAAAAAAACAGGTCGTGACTATGATGCGTTCATGGCGGACCCGACTTCTGAGCAATATCATTTCATCGGCAAAGATATTACGTACTTTCACACCCTGTTCTGGCCTGCAGTTCTGCATTTCGCGGGAATGAAAGTACCTAACAATATTTTTGTACACGGCTTTATTACGGTGAGCGGTGAAAAAATGTCGAAATCACGCGGCACAGGCATTTCGCCGCTGCGCTATCTCGATGTAGGCATGAACCCTGAATGGTTACGCTACTACATTGCAGCCAAGCTAAATTCGCATGTCGAAGATGTGGACTTCAACCCTGAAGATTTCATTGCACGCGTCAATAGCGATCTGATTGGTAAGTACATCAACATCGCCAGCCGTGCCGCCGGATTCATCGCTAAAAAATTCGATGGCAAACTGGGTATGACCTGGGCGACCGATAGCGATAGCTTTCTTTCTGCTTTGCGCACAGCCGGTCCAGAGATCGCTTCACTTTACGAAGCACGCGAGTATGGCAAAGCATTACGCACAGTGATGGAGCAGGCTGATAACATCAACGCATATGTCGATGCCAACAAACCGTGGGAGTTAGCCAAAGATACCGCTAACAATGCCAAGCTTCAGGAGGTGTGTAGTCGCCTGCTGGAAGCTTTCCGTATTCTCACGATTTATCTTAAACCTGTGCTGCCTTCATTGGCACTTCAGGTAGAACAGATGATGAATCTCAATCCGCTCACATGGTCAGATCTTTCGCATGCGATGCCAGATCAGCATGCCATCAAACCTTATTCTCATTTAATGACGCGCGTAGAGGCAGCAATGTTAGATAAATTATTCGAACCCGCGGCTGAAGCTGCTTCCACTGCAGATGCATCCGCTGCACCTGCAGCAGCGGGCATTGAAGCACTTGCCACTGAAATCACGATTGATGATTTTGCCAAGATTGATTTGCGCGTTGCAAAGATTGTCGACTGCGAAGTGGTAGAAGGCTCGGACAAATTACTACGCTTAACGCTTGATGTCGGTGAAGGTCGACTACGTAACGTATTCTCCGGCATTAAGTCAGCCTACAAACCAGAAGACCTCAAGGGCAAGTTGACGGTGATGGTTGCCAATCTGGCACCACGCAAGATGAAATTCGGAATCTCTGAGGGTATGGTGCTCGCCGCATCTGCCGCAGATGAAAAAGCCAATCCCGGACTTTATATTCTGGAGCCTTGGCCCGGTGCGCAACCCGGCATGCGAATTCGGTGAGAAACGCCCGCCACGGGGTAAAATACGCCCCCTCTGTAACACGCGGGTGACTCCATGAATCTGTTCAAGAAAAAAAGCGGCTATGTCTCTGAATTTACTCAGTTTTTAGCTGAAATGAAAACGCATGATCCGGCGATCGAAGAAGGACAGCACGCGGGTCGTGCCCGTTTATGGGACAAAGAACCTATCGATCTGGACAGTCAGCGCAGAACGCAAGAATCACGCGTCAAGCAGCAAGCTTATGTCTATCAAAATCATTAAGCAGGCGTAACGAGTGAATACTGCTACTGAAACCACCGTTGATAGCACTCCCGACGTAATCGATGGAGTTGCTTTTGCCAAGCTATATGGCGAGCCGCTATTTAAGCTGCCGAATGATTTGTATATCCCTCCCGATGCGCTCGAAGTTTTTTTAGAAGCCTTCGAGGGACCGCTCGATCTTTTGCTGTATTTAATCCGCAAGCAAAACTTCAATATTCTGGATATTCCGCTGGCTCAAGTGACGCTGCAATATCTGGACTACATCGAGCAAATCAGACAACGTAATCTAGAACTCGCCGCCGATTATTTGCTGATGGCTGCCATGTTGATTGAAATTAAATCACGCATGTTGCTACCGATGAAAAAGGTAGAAGGCGATGAAGAAGTATTAGATCCCCGCGCTGAACTGGTTCGCCGCCTACTTGAATACGAACAAATGAAGCTGGCTGCCTTTGAGCTCGACACCCTGCCGCAAGTGGGTCGTGATTTTGTTCGCACACAAATTTATGTCGATCAAACGGTGGTGACGCGCTTCCCTGATGTGAATGTCGTCGATCTGCAAACGGCATGGAATGATTTACTGCGTCGTGCCAAACTAACTGCGCGTCATACTATCTCGCGCGAAGAACTATCGGTACGTGAACACATGAGCTCGATTTTACGTCTATTGCAATCAGCAAAATTCGTCGAGTTTCATGAACTGTTTGACCCGACCCGCGGTGTTCCGGTTATCGTCGTTAACTTTATCGCTCTGTTAGAGTTGGCAAAAGAAACCTTAATCGAGATCACGCAAGCTGAGGCCTTTGCGCCCATCTACGTTAGACTGTCTTACTCGCCTACGTAGAGAAACCCTTTTCTAGCCAGCGCTACAAAATTACTCTCATTTCTTTGTCAACGGTATGAAATCATCATACCGACATGATTTATCTCAGCACCTGAAACTTATTTATTTACATGAAAATCATCTCTTCCATCGATGAGTTGCGCGACCAGTTACGTGGTCAACTGCGCACGGCATTCGTTCCTACGATGGGCAATCTGCATGAAGGCCATTTGTCATTGATGCGATTAGCACGCAGGCATGGAGATCCGGTCGTGGCATCGATTTTCGTTAACCGCTTGCAGTTCGGCCCCAACGAAGATTTTGAAAAATATCCTCGGACTTTTGCTGACGATGTAGAAAAATTAGAAAAAGAAGGCGTGTATGTTTTGTTTGCGCCGACTGAGCGCGACTTATATCCCGAGCCGCAAGAATTTCGAGTGCAGCCCCCTTCTGATCTGGGCAATATTCTCGAAGGTGAATTTCGTCCCGGATTTTTCACCGGTGTAACGACCGTCGTACTGAAATTATTTTCCTGCGTACAGCCTAGCGTCGCTGTGTTTGGTAAAAAAGATTATCAACAGCTGATGATCATTCGGAATATGACTCGCCAGTTTGCTCTACCCACAGAAATCATCGCTGCGGATACTTGGCGTGCTGAAGATGGACTCGCCCTTTCATCTCGCAACACCTACCTCTCCGAATCCGAGCGGAATGAAGCACCGACTCTGCATGCAGAATTGCAGGCGGTGGCGCAGGCTGTAAGAGATGGCAATCTAGATATATCGATGCTGGAAAAAAAATCAATGCAAAAACTGGCATCACGTGGCTGGAATCCAGATTACGTATCGATCAGAAAACGTATTAATCTACAACCGCCTACCCCTGAAGATCTTGCACAGAATGAGCCACTGATCGTTCTCACTGCTGCAAAATTGGGAGCAACGCGACTGATCGACAACCTCGAAATATGATTCACGCTAGTCGCTGTAAAAGCCGCGTATTACTTTGCTCAGTGTTGAGATTAGTTTTATTACTCGGCCTAATTAATTCAGCGCACTCAGAAATCACCGTCGTCGATGACGGTGCGCATGCCGTAAGACTGACTGCCGCCGCACAACGTATCGTCAGCCTCGCTCCCCACATTACCGAATTACTCTACGCCGCTGGCGCGGGTCATACTGTGGTGGGCATTTCTGCTTGGAGTGATTATCCAGCCGATGCAAAAAAATTACCCATCATCGCTGACGGTAGCCGTCTAGATCTTGAGCGCATTATTGATTTGCGACCTGATCTAGTGATCGCCTGGAAAAGTGGCAGTAACGCGCATCAAATTAAACGACTCAAAAAATTAGGCCTGACTATTTTTGAGAGCGAGCCTCGTAGCTTTGATGATATTGCTACTTCGATCGAGCGATTTGCGAAATTAACGGGCAGTAGTGACGGTACTCATGTAGCAAAAACATTTCGTGAAAATCATGAACGATTGAAGCAGCGCTATGCCGGAAAAAAACCTATTAGTATTTTTTATCAGATCTGGCCATCACCGTTGATGACACTAAATGATAAGCATCTAGTTGCAGAAATTTTTCAGCTTTGTGGGGCAGTGAATGTTTTCGGAAAATTAGCGCCACTGACACCCTCAGTCAGCGCAGAAGCCGTTGCCAAAGCCAATCCAGATGCCATTTTGATGACTGATTCAGAAAGCTCAGGCCTGGATCGCTGGCGTGCCCTGCCTACGCTTAAAGCAACTCGATTCGATAATTTGTTTTCTATAGATGGCACGCTGGTTAATCGCGCGGGTCCACGAGTCATCGAAGGCGCTACGCAGTTATGCGAAAAAATTGAGACAGCTCGCGATCACCTTCAAAAGCAATAAGCAATAATCAAGCACCCACTAAAATTAATTTAAAATACCTGTAGGAATTTTTTATGATGGATCTGACTAACTCACCTGAGTTTCAAGCGAAGTTCAAAGGCACCTTGCCAGATTATCTTGGCTTTGAAGTCACTTCAGCAAATGATCAAGGACTAACTGCCTGCTTCGATGTACAGCCTCATCATCTCGCACCGAATGG
>JBEDHZ010000161.1:0-5123 GCA_041173845.1 Pseudomonadota bacterium | reverse complement strand
GCATGCCGCCAAAGTTGATCCGGCTGAATTTCGTCGTCGTATGCTGGCATCTCATCCACGGCACCTCGCAGTGTTAAACGCGGCCGTTGAGCGAGCTGGCAAACCAGCACAGTCACGCGCTCACGGGCTAGCCTTGCATGCCTGCTTTGGCAGCATTGTGGCGCAGGTAGCAGAAGTCTCGATAGAGCAAGGCAAATTACGCGTACACAAAATCACTTGCGCGATTGATTGCGGTACGGTGATCAATCCTGAAATCGTGGAACAACAAATGGAGTCAGCGATTGCGTATGGATTGTCCGCCGCGTTGTATGGCGAAGTTCAAGTGAGTGAAGGACAAATCATGCAAAAGAATTTTAACGATATGCCTATGCTGCGTTTCGATGAAATGCCTGAAGTGGAAGTGGTGATCATGCCGAGTACCGCAGCACCTGAAGGTGTCGGAGAGCCAGGTACTCCTCCAGTTGCGCCGGCGGTAGCTAACGCGTTATTTAATTTGACCGGCAAGCGTTTGCGTAGCTTGCCATTGAAGCTCGGCTGATTAATTAAGCTCGGCCAGTTTGGCGAGTAAATTACATTCTTGTTGCCAGAGTGATCGTTCGGAAGTGCTGCTCGCTTCACGTCGCAGATCCTCTTCGCTGCGTTCAAGCTGAGCTTCCAGTAATCGTCCGACCTGTCTAGGTTCGGGCATCATCGTGCCGTAAAAGGCGACGATGTCTTTACGCTGTATGAGGATAGTGGGAAAGTTCTCTACATCCAGATCGCCGACTAGATCGGATTGATCTTCAATATCTATCCATACAAACTGCTGCTCAGGATACTGCTCGGCCAGTGCATCAAAGCCTGCACGATATTGTTTGCATACATCGCACCAACCGGCGCACAAGCAGGCCACTACCCACTGACCTGAAGCGAGTGCGGCGGAGAGTTGTGAAAACGTGTCGGGAGTTAGAAAAAGACTGCTCATGGGTTTATTTTACCGTAGCGACGCAGCGTTTTAAATCGTTGCGGCGGTTAGCTTGTCGTGATGACATGATGGCGCTCCTGAATATGCGGAGCGCGCACGGTAAAATGGAGTCATGTCGACTGCTTACCCCACCCTCATTGCGATTGAAACATCCACTGATCTCGCCTCCGTTGCACTGCTGCGCGCTAATCAGCTGAGTTTTCTTGAATCTCAAGGTTCACAGACCCACTCACAGACGGTGCCGCGTTTATTGCAGGCTTTGCTGGAAGAGGCACAACTTGACTTGAGTCACTGCGATGCGCTGGCGTTTGGTGCAGGCCCGGGTTCATTTACCGGCGTTCGCACTGCCTGTGGGTTAGCGCAAGGTCTTGCGTTTGGTGCCAATCTACCCACCGCGCCAGTCATTACCTTACTTGCGATGGCTGAACGTGCGCGGCTCGCCGGTGCTGGTAACGACGTGTTGGCCGTGCTTGATGCGCGCATGGGTGAAGTGTATTGGGCGCAGTATCGTTTTAATGGTGGTTGGCAGGAAGTCATAGCCCCACGTTTATCGCACGCGTCACAAGTTAGTCCAGAGGGTTCACCCACGTTATGCGGGAATGGTTTGATACATTACGGCGATGATTTGACTCATTTGAATCATTCACAATCACTGCCCGAGATCTTGCCGCATGCAGTGGAGATTGCGCGACTGGGTGCTGATGTATTTTTAGCTGGTCAAACCGTTCATGCGCGTGATGCCCAACCTGTGTATCTGCGAAACAAGGTCGCATTGACGACGCTAGAGCGTCAGTCTGGGGTTCGTGTATGAGTCACGTTCCAGAGAGTGAGATTTTTTCAGCAACCTCGTTGTTGATGGCGACTATGCGCGCACAAGACGTAGAAGAAGTGGTGGCGATTGAAAATCAAGCGTATCCGTTTCCCTGGACCCGAGGTAATTTTTTAGATTCGTTGAACAGTCGTTACGATGCATGGATAGTGCGTGAATATGATGCTCAGATAGCAGGTTATTTTTTGGCGATGCCGGTAGTGGATGAAATGCATTTGCTAAACATTACGGTACGTCCGATGCTGCAAGGTAAAAAGCTCGGTCGACGACTGTTAGATAAAGTTATCGCATTGACTCGCGAAGCAAAAATGCAGTCGATACTTTTGGAAGTACGTCCGTCAAATCCGAATGCATTGGCGTTTTATCAGCATGTCGGGTTTGAGCAAATTGGTATTCGTAAAAATTACTACCCCTCGCATGGCGCTAGTCGCGAGGATGCCATCGTCATGCGTTTGATGCTTACTGATTACGGCCATGAATCCTGAAAAATTATTACGATTAGAACGTATGGGCTTAGGGCCCGTGTGGCAGTTACGCGCGCATGCGGATGAATCGGTTTCGGAGACGGTGACTGACGTTGCGACTGACTTTTCAGCACTTGATTGGGATGAATTAGAGGCGACAATACGCGACTGCGCTCGGTGTGGTTTGTGTCGTGGCCGCACACATGCCGTACCCGGTATCGGCGATCGACATGCGAGCTGGTTGTTTGTGGGAGAAGGGCCGGGTCGCAGCGAAGATTTAGAAGGCGAACCATTTGTTGGGCCTGCGGGTAAATTGCTCGATAACATGCTCAAAGCCATGCAACTAGCGCGCGGTGTCGATACCTACATCGCCAATATCGTTAAATGCCGTCCGGTCGATGCTGACGGTCGTGACCGTCCACCAGTGCAAAATGAAGTTGCTGCGTGTCGGCCATTTCTAGAGCGTCAAATTGATTTGATTAAACCGACGGTGATCATCGCGCTGGGAAAAACAGCCGCTGTCTCGCTACTGGGTTTGAATGAGGATACAAGCCTGGCATCGCTACGCGGTGAGCCGCATTCGTACAGGGATATTCCAGTGGTGGTGACCTATCACCCTGCTTACTTGTTACGCAAACCCGAAGATAAAGCGAAAAGCTGGCGCGATCTCTGTTTGGCTCAGAGTCTGCATGATGAACGCTGAAATGCGTTCGTTCCAACTAGCCTTCCATGAGCGCTGGCACCACCTAAAAAATCCACATGTTCGTGCGATGGCGTGGTTGCTGTATGCGCCGAATTTACTCGATAACGATGCACCGCAATGGCAAGGAAAAATTGCGTCCTTAGAAAATTCTGTTGATGACGAGGTCAATCATTGGTTGATAGATCTTGAGCGCCAACCAGATGAGTTGCAAGCGAGTTTAGATATCAATCGATTCACGCGATTAGGTCGTTACGCTGAAAAACTACTTGCAGTGTACTTCGCGCATGTCAATCGACTGCACGTGCATGGCTTGCAGGTACGCGCTGGTAAAGATGAAACGGTGGGCGAGTTTGATTTTATTTTGCGTGAAAAAGAAGGGTTGGTGCACTGGGAATTTGCGACCAAGTTTTATTTGCTGTGTTCACGTAACGCTGCCTATGCACAAATTCAGCAGGCTGATTATTTTGTCGGTCCTAATCTGGCGGATACGCTCGGCGCTAAGATGAAAAAAATTTTTGGACGGCAGTTATTGTTGGGTACTCATCCCGCAGCACAAGCGCTGTTGAGTGAGCCTTTGGTCGCTGCGCATGCGCTGGTTAAGGGTTGGTTGTTTTACCGAAAGGAAGAGCCTATCGATACCTTAGCAATGGGTATCTCGCCATCGCATTGCCATGGTTGGTGGTGCACGTTGGCAGAGTTTGACGATCATGTGGGTGACGATTGTGCTGTACTGCCGCGTCTTGCGTGGCTGGCGCCGGCACGATTGCCGCGTGAAGAAGGAATGCAGCGTGCGAATTTACGCGACTGGCTAACGCAACACTTTCATGACGATCCGATGCCGGTCATGGTTGCCACGTTTAAAAAACAAGGCGATGAATTATTGGAAGTTGATCGAGGCTTTGTCGTGCCGAATGACTGGAAAGAGCGCGCAAACGAGCGCGTAAGAAGATTGGTAGCGCCGAGTCGCTGAAAACTTAACGATGCGTGTTTCAGGTACCGAGGTGTTTTTTCTCGCCGATTAAATGCATGGAATCGTATTCCCGCTGATTGGCAGCATGGCGGCGCATGACTAACCACATAATGCCTGCTACAAATAAGCCAAATAAAACGATGACTGTATTCACGCTGAAATCGAGTTTGATTAGCAAGGCGTAAAGGGCGAGCATTAAGAGGATAGATGCATTCTCACTGAAGTTTTGCACCGCAATCGAATGGCCAGCGCTCATAATGACGTGACCACGATGCTGCAGCAAGGCATTCATAGGGACGACGAAAAATCCGGACAGCGCACCAACCAAAACCAATAATGGATAGGCCAGATCCACGCTATGCGCAAGCGTCATCAAAATAACGATGATGCCCATCGCCATTCCTAAGGGCATGACCGTCAGTGATTTTTTCAGCGGTATGAGGCGAGCGGCAGCCATCGCTCCAAACGCGACACCAAACGCCACTACACCTTGAAGAATGGCTCCCTTGGCCAGCGGCATGTTGAGCGCTTGCTCTGCCCATTTCAAAACAATAAATTGCAAGGTCGCGCCGGCGCCCCAGAACAGCGAGGTTACCGCTAACGAAATTTGTCCCAGCCTATCCTTCCAAAGGCTGATGAAGCAATGGGAAAAATCGACGATCAGTTTAAAAGGATTACGCTCTTGCGCCGCGTAACGCGCGCCGGTGTCAGGAATTTTTAGATTGAATGCCGCAGCCAGCAGGTAAGAGCACATCACCACACCTAAGCCAACTTCTAACGAGATACTGAGCTCGAGATCATTCACGGGCAACATGGCGGTGATAGTGGCGGCAAATTGTTCGCTGACGAGTGTGCCGCCTAGCACGGTGCCAAAAATAATTGAAAGTACAGTTAATCCTTCGATCCAACCATTGGCAGCGACTAATTTTTCAGCGGGAAGAAGTTCCGTCAGGATGCCGTACTTTGCAGGTGAGTAGGCGGCTGCGCCAAAGCCAACCACCGCATACGCGAGCAGTGGATGAAAGTTAAAGAACATCATCATGCAGCCAATGACTTTAACTAAATTGGTAATGAACATCACCCGACCTTTAGGCAACTCATCGGCAAACGCACCGACAAACGGCGCCAACAATACGTAGGAAGCGACAAAGAAAAGCTTGAGCATGGGCGTCATCCACGCAGGGGATTGATTC
>JBEDHZ010000160.1:669-6063 GCA_041173845.1 Pseudomonadota bacterium | reverse complement strand
AAGTGCCAGCGCCAGCTGTTGTGTTACCAGCACCACCGCCGTTGTCGGAAAAGCCATTGGCATTAAAGCCTGCTTCAAGAGTGGCGAATGCCTTCAGGCCGCTGCCCAAGTCTTCTGTCGAATTGATAGTGAGCGAGCTGTGATCCAGCAGGCCACCTTGTTCCATAAACGTGCCGCCAGCTCCGCCATTTGATTTGCCAGTATGGAAAACGCCGAGGTCAAACTGACCCGAGATTTTCACTTCTGCCAGAGCAGCTGTCGAAGCCTTGAGTTTTTTTCATTATCTAATCTCCAAAATGTGGACATGAGAAAGTTCGCGCTCGATACGAACAGCCCCCACCCCACATAAAAAAATGGAGATGCCGATCTTTTTGCATCGTGCGCACCGATGCAAATAACGCCGGCTTTACTTAAAATGGTCGTTGCGCGTCACCCCAAACAGGTAAGTTATTTAATTGGCAAAATATCTAGGCCCCCTTTTCACTGTTTAAGCCCGCTACGCTTTACCCGCGCCGCTGTAATGAGCTAGTCTATTGTTGTGAACTCAAACCAATTACGTAGCAAGTTGATAAAGGCAGGAGGTGCATCATGCGTGTGCTATCCGTAGAAGACATCGATCTAATGATCACGCTCGTCAGTAGCCAAAAGGTGCTGAACGATGCCGGCCGTCATGGCGCTCAATTAGACAAACTCATCAGCATGGGCATCATTCGCCCGGGTGGGGGTGTACTCGCGCTAACAGAGCTGGGCCAAAAAACTGCGCATGCTTTATTGGGCCGCAGTTTGGGTTCGTTGCAAGACGCCACCTTGGCCGATGCTCCTGTCGATGAGCCACCTCACGTAGAAGCAAGCACTCAAACAGATGGCTCAGAGGCTGCAACAGACGCAGCATCAGAATCTGCTACTGGAACGGATACGCCTGCGCTGGAAGCCAGCTAAATAACTTCTGGGCTCCTTAGTAATCACTGCCGTGAATCTGCTCTTTGCAGAACAAAGGTCTCACTTAAAAACTCTCTATGAAACAGGCCATCATTCAGCGTCTGATCGGTCTGCTGATCATTACCTTCTCCAGCATCGCATTAGCCGATGCGGGTACGCGTAATCAAGAAATCGCTCAATGCACGGAAGCTGAACTTGTGACGTGGGGCGATGGACAAGATCGCCCAGCCAATGCCGCCTCACTGATATTTTTTTACAAACACAGCGGTGCACCGCCCTGGTTTCAAGAACAGCAGGTCATGAACCTCCTCGCGCGTGCTTCGGCCGAATGGTCTAAGTGTGGCATTCCAGCGCAGGTCACACAATGGCAAGGAAAAGTTGAAAACACCAAAGGGATCATTGTTGTTCAATGGGATGCCGCGGGCAGTGGTGGACACTTCGGGCTGGCTAATCTCTCTCAAAACCAATTGTCCTTGGGAGTGCAGGCTTTTAACTTACTGAATCAGCGAAACCCAACGCACAATGCACTCGAAACATTGCAAATGGTTTTAGCGCATGAGATGGGACATTTTTATGGAATGCTGGCGCATTCGCGGCGCTGTGTGGATGTTTTGTCTTACTACAACGATGGCAAGGGCGGTCAATGTTACGCACGTGACCCGAGTCAGCTAAAGCTATTCTCTGAGTATCGTTCAACATTACCTACTGCGTGTGATATTCAGCGCTGCCGCATACTCAATCGCATGCCATAACCAATGTGCGGATGAATGACTACTCGCGCGAGTCGACACGGGCTATGGCTTGCTGTGCATACCAACCCATGCGGCCCTCGGGATCCATACGGGCGATATCATCCAAGGCCACACGCAACAGCTCATTTTGCTGCTCAAGCGCGTAGACTCGATTTCGTAAATTGCTGGCATCAAGCCAGGAGCCCACAGCGCTGATCAAGCGGGCTATCAGGTAACTCCAATTAGGCATGGTGTGTAGTTCGTGGGTTCTCGGTTTCTTGCGGCCTCAGTGTACCTCGACTGACCGCACATCCGGAATAAGCCACCGCGGTGCGCTATACTGCGTATCGAATTTTCCTGCCTTAACGGCGCCTCTCATCGAACGGTGAATCATGGACTCTGTACCCTTGTGGGTGCAACTGTCAGCCCTACTTGCACTGACTTTTATTTCTGCTTTTTTTGCGATTTCAGAAACAGCGCTGCTATCGCTGAATCGACATCGCATAAAACATCTTGCACGCCGCGGATCGCGCCTGGCCACGTCGACACTCTGGTTGCTCGATCATACCGATCGCATGCTGTCGTTAATATTAATTGCCAATACGCTGCTAAATGCATTGATCACCGCATTGGTGACATCGATCGCTATTTCTGCGTTTGGTAACAATCAAGAAGTCATCACTATCGCCACTGCCGTAGTGGCATTTTTTCTGATTGTATTTGCAGAGATCACACCTAAAGTGATTGGCGCTACGTATCCCGAGAGGATCGCACTACCCGCATCGCTCATCATTAAACCACTCATACTTTTAGCGCGGCCTGTTATCTGGTTTGTGAATTTATTTGTGCGTGGCCTGCTGCACCTCATGCGGCTGCGCACGGGCAAAGATGTGCGCGATCAGCGCCTATCACCGGAAGAACTGCGCTCCATGGTTTTGGAAGGCGGTAATTTCATCCCGGTTAAGCACAAAAGTATTTTGTTGAATTTGTTTGGCTTGGAATCGGTCACCGTTGAAGATGTCATGACGCCGCGCGCACAAATTGAAGCATTAAATTTAGCTGTACCTGTGGCCGAAATTAAACATCAACTTACTACCTGTTATCACAACAAGCTATTGGTGTTTGAGGGTGAAATTAATCATGTCGTTGGCATACTGCATGTACGTAAAGCGATGGCCTTACTCAACCAAGAAGATGAACTCACGGTTGAACATTTTCGTGAATTACTAACACCACCGTATTTCATACCCGCTGAAACAAATCTGTTTACTCAACTCCAGTATTTTCAAGAAAATTACGAACGCCTGGGCATCATCGTCGATGAATATGGCGAAGTACAAGGCCTGGTCACACTCGACGACATCATCGAAGAAATGGTGGGTGAATTCACCACCTCTACACCGGGCGCTACTCGCGGCGATCAGTTTGGTTGGGATAAACAGGGCGAATGTCTGCTCGAAGGTAGTACATCTCTCCGCGAGGTCAACAAACGCCTCAACCTCGATCTACCCATCGATGGACCCAAAACACTCAATGGCTTACTGCTAGAAATTCTGCAAGACATACCCGAAGCCAGTGTCAGCCTAAAAATCACCGGCATCGTTATTGAAATTGTGCAAGTACAGGAGCACACGATACGTATGGTGAAACTCTACCGGCCATAAATTTTTGTGAATTCATCTCCTGCCATGAATCTCTAGCCTGTTGTAGCCTCGCATCAGCTCAGTCGCTCATCTGCGACTCTCGACCCTAGTCATCTTCTGACGTCACCGACCTCGACCATCTGCGCCTTTGCTCACGCATGATGCGGGCGTTGCTTAGATAGTTTGTCGATAGGGTTTTTATGTCAACCATTATTCCCCCCGGATTTCCTAATGTTGGAAGCTCATCAGGTTTGGCTCGCGTGCTGTTGCATGCCAACGTAGTTAATGATGCTCAGCTAGACGCGATACAACGAACCAGTGCTTCAGAAAAAATTCCATTTGTTGATGCCTTAATTAAAAGTGGCGCAATCAGTCCTGAAGGTCTGGGCGAATTTTGCTCGAAAACATTTGGCTATCCACTGCTAGATGTTTCTGCTGTCGATATCGCTGCCCTGCCACAAAAAATGATTGATCAAAAACTGATGACCAACCAACGCGTGATTGTTCTATCACGTCGCGGCGACAAAATTTCTTTGGGCATGGCGGACCCAACACAGCAACAAGTTATCGATCAAATTAAATTTCAAACCGGATTACCCGTAGAGCCTGTGGTTGTACTTCATCCACAGTTAATGGAGTTGATACGGCAGCTTTCGCAAAGCGCAGAGCAAAATCTGTCTGACTTAATTGGCGATGATTTTGAAAATGTCTCGCTGATTAACGAAGACGATAGTGTCAGCGAATCAGATTCTGGTGCTAGCGAAATCGATGATGCGCCGGTAGTGCGATTTCTACAAAAAATTCTAACTGACGCTATCAATGTGCGCGCATCAGATTTACATTTCGAACCGTTTGAAAAATTTTATCGCATCCGCTTTCGCGTCGATGGTGTATTGCGCGATGTCGCGCAGCCTCCTCTCGCCATCAAAGAAAAACTAGCCTCTCGAATCAAAGTGATTTCGCGACTCGATATTTCGGAAAAACGAGTCCCTCAAGATGGACGAATGAAGCTCCAAGTATCCGGAACACGCAGCATTGATTTTCGTGTATCTACACTTCCTACGCTGTTTGGCGAAAAAATCGTCATGCGTATTCTCGACGGCAGCCAGGCGCAGCTCGGTATCGATGCATTGGGTTACGAAGCTGATCAGAAAGCACTTCTACTTGATGCAATTCACCGGCCATATGGCATGGTGCTGGTCACCGGCCCGACCGGCTCGGGTAAAACAGTATCGCTGTATACCTGCCTGAATATGCTGAATAAGCCGGGCATCAATATCGCTACCGCTGAAGATCCTGCGGAAATTAATCTGCCGGGAATAAATCAGGTCAACATCAATGACCGTGCAGGGCTGACTTTTCCAGTGGCATTGCGCGCCTTTCTCCGACAAGACCCGGATATTGTGATGGTGGGCGAGATCCGCGATCTTGAAACCGCTGACATCGCCATCAAAGCGGCGCAAACCGGTCACATGGTGTTTTCCACGCTGCACACCAATGATGCGCCCTCGACATTGACACGACTACTCAACATGGGAGTGGCGCCATTCAATATTGCCTCGGCAGTGACACTCATTACTGCGCAACGACTGGCACGACGTTTATGCAGCTGCAAGCAACCCGAGCCGATGGCAGTGGATGCCTTTCTCGCTGCCGGCTTCACCGAAAACGAGCTCAGTGGCTGGACGCCGTATCGCGCAGTTGGCTGCGAGCGCTGCACCGGTAGCGGCTACAAGGGTCGAGTTGGCGTGTATCAGGTGATGCCGATTTCGGAAGCGATCGAGGCCATCATCCTTGCCCAAGGTACGGCGCTGGAGATTGAGGCGCAGGCGAAGCGTGAAGGTATCAGAACCTTGCGCGAGGCAGGATTAATCAAAGTAAAGCAGGGCTTGACGAGTTTGGATGAAATTTTAGGGTGCACCAATGCCTGAAGCTATATCGAGCATCGCGAAAAAATCGCGACCCGCGGAGCAAACCTATCACTGGCAAGGCCTCGACCGCTTGCAGCGAACAACGAGTGGTGAAATCCGCGCCGATAGCGCACCTGCTGCCAAGCTACAGCTACGCCGGCAAGGGATTCA
>JBEDHZ010000160.1:0-636 GCA_041173845.1 Pseudomonadota bacterium | reverse complement strand
TCAAGTCACCAGCCTGAAGAAAAAACAGCTGCCGCGCAGCCGCAAAATTAGCGAAAAAGATTTATGCATGTTTACCCGTCAGCTGGCGACCATGATGAAAGCCGGCGTGCCTTTACTGCAGTCGTTTGATATCGTCGCGCGTGGGCATAGCAACCCGGCCGTGACCCGGCTATTGCTTGATATACGCGCAGATGTTGAAACCGGTACCAGTTTGTCGCAAGCGTTCAAGCGCTACCCGCAGTATTTCGACAAGCTATTCTGTAATCTGGTTGCGGCCGGGGAGCAGGCGGGTATTCTGGAGGAGTTGCTTGCGCGACTAGCCACGTATAAAGAAAAAACACTGGCGCTCAAAGGCAAAATCAAATCGGCACTGTTCTACCCCGCCGCTGTGCTGGCTGTCGCGGTGATCGTGACCGCAGTCATCATGATCTGGGTGGTACCTTCTTTCAAAAGTGTGTTCGAGAGCTTTGGGGCTGAACTACCACTGCCCACTTTATTCGTGATATGGCTTTCCGATCAATTTGTCAGTTATTGGCCGATGGTATTCGGATCGATGATGGTCGGCGGATTTTTGTTTATACGCAGCTGGCGTCGCTCGCCATCCGGGTGGCGGAGCGCGGCCCTCTTCCCGCCGAC
>JBEDHZ010000159.1:0-5174 GCA_041173845.1 Pseudomonadota bacterium | reverse complement strand
CGGGAGCAGATGGCAAGCTCATTACATGGCAATTGCTTCCCCTGACACCTCCATTCAATTCTGACTATGTAGAAAATACTTCCAGCGAGCTATCGGTAGTCATTATGGAAGCGCAAGATCTGGCAATCATTGAAGATGTCAGAACGATAGAGCGACGCGAATCGCTACATGCAAGATCGGCCCACGGACCAACGCAAGAAATATCTCCAGTGATTATGGTGCTCGGTCGCGAGATTGCTGCCTCTGAATTGCTCGACATGCCTGAAATTGTTTTTGATTGGCTGATCGAGCCTGTCTCTCTGGACGATCTGGTTCGTCGAATTTTTTCCAGCTTAAAACGCAATCAACGCCTACGTTCAGAGCTAGGTTATGGTGTTTTAACCTTGTTGCCAGATTCTCGTATGCTCTGCTATGCAGGAGATACGGCGCAATTAACAGCTTCTGAAGTTGCGGTTGCCGAGTTATTTCTTAATCACTTCGGAACACTCATTCCAACCGAAGATATTCATTTGCTGTTCAAACTATCGGGAAGGTCTACTGAGGGCAGCAATATCCGTGTCACCATGTTTCAGTTGCGCTTCAAAATCGAGGCCGTAACACGATGCCAATTTACGCTAACGAATTCCTATAATTCGGGCTATGTCATGCGGCACGTTAATTCGTATGATGCTCAACCACCCGCAAACCCCTTAGAGGCCTGGCAGGACACAGCCCACAGCAATGGCGGTGAGCCTAGCTGGCTTTCAGAGTCTCCCAGCATGCGTTAGGGGGTAGTCGTATGATTTGCGGCATAATTCTGGCTATTACATTAAATGCGGCGGCAGTGACACCTATGCCGCGTCGCATCCAGAAAGCCGAAATAAGTCATGGTTCACCCATCAAGTACCTCTGCACCAATTAAACCAGAACACGTTGCCAGCTGCGCCCTACCGACTCCCTGGGCGACTTTTGATTTGCATGTTTTCCTCGAAAAAAGCAGCGGCAAGGAACATCTCGCTCTGACATTAGGCACTGTGAATGATGGCCAGCCTGTGCTGGCTCGCATTCACTCAGAGTGCCTCACAGGGGACACGCTATTTAGCCTTCGGTGCGATTGCGGCACACAGCTTGAATCAGCGCTGAAACACATTGCCAAAGAAGGTCGAGGCGTATTGCTTTATCTGCGACAAGAAGGTCGCGGTATCGGTCTAGTAAATAAAATTCGAGCTTATGCACTCCAAGAGTCAGGGGCGGATACCGTCGAAGCAAATCACCAGTTAGGATTTGCCGACGATGCTCGCGACTACGCTTTATGCGGTCCGCTTCTAAGTCATTTCAATATTCAGTCACTACGTTTGCTGACAAATAATCCACGAAAAATTACAGCACTTGAAGAGCTGGGCATACATGTAGAGCGAGTCGAGCATGTCGTAGGGAGCACGCGCTTCAATTCACATTATCTGGCAACCAAAGCACACAAGTTAGGCCACCTACTCCCTCAGGGCTCAGCGCCAACCCACGAATCAACGCAGAAACAAGCTGACTCGGCGAACACCAAAAAATAAGTCTTTCAAACATCGGTGCTCGCTGTTTATTTTTTAAGGAACAACAATAATGACTACTCCAATGCTATTTACGCCCATAAAAATGGGGCCCATCGAATTACCTAATCGCATAGTAATTTCTCCTATGTGCCAGTACTCTGCTATTGATGGCACTGTCAATGACTGGCATCACGCGCACTTAGGATCCCTTGCGCTATCTGGTGCGGGCTTGCTTTACATCGAGGCGACCTCTATCACACCAGAGGGGCGCATTACTCCAGGTTGCGTTGGTTTATATAGCGAAGAAAATTTTCAAGCTTTAAAAAAACTGGTTAACAGTCTGCGTGCTGTATCTCCAATCAAGATCGCGATTCAGTTAGGTCATGCTGGACGTAAGGCCTCCAGCCACAGACCCTGGCAAGGCGGCGAACTCATAGCTCCTGGCGAAGGTGGATGGACTACCTTTGCACCCTCGGCTATTCCTCACAAAGAAGGCGAATTAGCACCGAAGGAATTAAGCAAACAACAAATCAAAGACTTAATCCAAGCTTTCGTTGTAAGCGCACGTCGCGCACGTGATCTTGGTTTAGATGTGATCGAAGTTCATGCAGCACACGGATATCTCTTGCATGAATTTTTATCGCCTTTGTCGAATGCACGTACTGATGAGTATGGTGGTTCACTCGAAAATCGTATGCGCTTTGTGTTGGAAGCCTTCGAAGCCGTTCGCGCTGCCGCAGGACCGGACATTGCAGTCGGCGCCAGACTGTCAGCGACGGATTGGGTAGAGGGCGGTTGGGATCTAGTGCAAAGCATCGAATTATCAAAACGCTTGCAAGCTATGGGTGCAGATTTTCTCGACATTTCATCGGGCGGTGTGTCGCCCCACCAAAAAATTAGCATCGGCCCAGGTTATCAAGTGCCGTTTGCCGAAAAGATCAAGGCGGAAGTAACTATTCCTGTTATGACTGTGGGTTTAATCACTGAGCCTAAACAAGCGGAGGAAATTCTCCAACAGGGCAAGGCCGACATGGTTGCACTTGCGCGAGGCATGATTGCCGATCCGCGCTGGCCATGGCGCGCTGCAGCAGAATTAGGCGGGACTGTCCAAGGCTCGACGCAATATTATCGCTGCCTGCCTTCGGGCTATCCTTCCGTCTTTGGGGCAATTAAAACTTCTCAGCGCTAAGACTGAACAGTGACTTGTCAGGCGAATTACAGCCTGACAAGCAAGAAGATCGCTGCAGTTAAAGGAAGTTAAAGGCTTAGATGTCCCCTTTAAGAATTTTCACCCTCGCTTGAAAATTACGCTCACTTGATCCGCTACTGGACGTGGACAAGGCTTACGCCGTTCAATATCATGGCGGATTAATAAAAAACAACAACTACTTCATTGATAGTCAGCTTGCAGTGATTGTTGATCCAAGTTTTTTCAGGAGACATGCTTATGTGGTCACAAATCTACGACCCATTCAATAACGTTTGGCTTTCAACCTTAGCGGCAGCGATTCCTGTTGTCGTCATGTTGGCCGCTTTAGCCTTCTTCCATATCAAGGCTCACATTGCAGCCCTGATGGGTTTGATTGCTGCACTGGTGGTTGCCATCTGGGGATTCACTATGCCTGCCAACGCAGCCGTTGCTGCGGCCTTGTATGGCGCGGCTTATGGTTTGTTTCCCATTGGTTGGATTATTTTGAATGTAATCTTTCTGTATCAACTCACCGAGCGCAAAGGTCAATTCACCATCCTGCGTGAAAGCATTGCTGGTATTAGCAGCGACAGACGCTTGCAGTTGTTATTGATTGCGTTTTCATTTGGTGCATTTTTTGAAGGTGCAGGCGGCTTTGGTACACCAGTCGCCGTAACCGGTGCCATGTTAATTGGTTTAGGTTTCGCACCCCTTGCGGCCTCCGGTTTATCACTGATCGCCAATACTGCACCGGTAGCCTACGGCGCCTTAGGTACGCCGATCATTGCATTAGCGGCGGTTACCGGACTCGATATGCTGGAGTTATCCGGCATGGTCGGCCGTCAGTTGCCACTGTTTTCTCTGATCGTACCGTTCTGGTTGATCTGGGCCTTCTGCGGTTTTCGCGGCATGCTGGCGATTTGGCCTGCGGTGTTGGTAGCCGGTGCTGCGTTTGCGATCCCTCAGTATTTCATTTCTAACTTCCACGGCCCTTGGTTAGTCGATGTGGGTGCAGCCGTTTCATCGATGGCTTGCCTCACACTCTTTCTAAAAGTTTGGAAACCGAAAGAAATTTGGACCTCACCTTCAGGAAAATTTGAAGATGAGGACCATGCTGAACCAGCTACTCACGTCGGTCATAACTACACGCGCTCTGAAGTCATCAACGCCTGGGTGCCTTGGTTGATTTTGTCGGTTGTGGTTTTGATGTGGGGCATCCCCGAGTGGAAGAAAGTTCTCGATGGGATTTCAATTGTAAAAATCGAGTGGCCGAATTTGCATATGCTCGTGCAAAAGATGCCACCTGTGGCTGCCGTGCCAAAAGTTGAAGAAGCGATTTTTAAATTCAATTGGTTATCAGCCACTGGAACCGGCATTTTCATTTCTGCAGTAGCTTCAGCGTTTCTGATGGGTTACAAAATCCGTGAGATGCTCGCTGTCTACTGGGATACGTTTAAATTACTCCGCTACTCGCTGCTGACGATTGCTGCCATGCTTGCATTAGGCTATGCGACACGTTACTCCGGCGTTGATTCGGCGCTTGGCTTGGCCTTTGCTAACACCGGCGTTCTGTATCCATTCTTTGGTACCTTGCTGGGCTGGTTAGGCGTTGCATTGACTGGCTCTGATACTGCTTCCAACGTATTGTTTGGTGGATTGCAACGCACCTCAGCTGAGCAACTCGGATTGAGCCCGGTTCTGATGGCGGCTGCCAATTCTTCCGGTGGTGTGATGGGCAAAATGATCGATGCACAATCGATTGTGGTGGCATCGACGGCGACCAAATGGTACGGCCATGAAGGTGAAATTTTGCGTTATGTATTTTTCCATTCCATCGCACTCGCCGCATTGGTTGGCATACTCGTTACATTGCAAGCGTATGTCCATCCGTTCACACTGCTAGTGAAGTAAACACAGCTTACAAGCTAACTCGCTTTAATCATAATTAACCGTGCAGCGCTGAAAAGCCTGCACGGTTTTTTATTTATCCGAACCAAAGTATTTCCAAAGTTGATCTGAATTCAATCAAGCGCTCTATGCTTGAGACTACGCAAGCTACCGTCCGATCGATTTGCAATTACTGAGCACCGCGACAACCATAGTCTGTACGCGACGCAAAAAGAGGCGTTGCCATGAGCAATCGTTCATTGATGAACGAGGCACATCATTTTAATTTTCAGGAGCGACTATGAATGGAATTCAACAATGGGGTGGTTTGGGTAGCCAACAATTGGCACCGCAGGGTTTGCTTGGCGGATTGCTAGGAGCCTCCTTAGGTGGCGGGGGACGCGGAATCGGGGGAGGATTTAGCAATGCAGGTTGGATCAATCAGAGTGGACAAAATGTAGGCGGCTTAGGTGGTGCGAATCTTCAGTTTCAACAAGATCCTTTAGCGCAAGCCTATGCTCAACAACAGTTGCAACAACAATTACAGCAACTGAATCAACAACAACTTAATCAAC
>JBEDHZ010000158.1:0-5184 GCA_041173845.1 Pseudomonadota bacterium | reverse complement strand
TGAGCGAATGGCATAGTGTTCTCCTTAGGTTAGTTCTTAGTTTAGTTTTTAGGCAGCTGCAGAGAGACTCTGCTGTTTACGTTCACGAGCCATCGTCATTGCGGTATCTTCAATCATGTCTTCTTGGCCACCGACCATGCCTCGACGTCCCAGCTCAACTAAAATATCGCGCGCGGGAACGCCGTATTTCGCTTCAGCGCGTTTGGCAAATAATAAGAAACTCGAATAAACACCGGCATATCCTAGGGTCAGGGAATCACGGTCGATTCGAATGATGTGATCCATGATAGGTACGACGAGGTCTTCTGCAACGTCTTGTATCTTGAAGACATCCACTCCCGTTTCAACGCCCATACGTGCGCAGACTGCGATGAATACTTCCATCGGTGTATTGCCTGCACCGGCTCCTAAGCCAGCGGCAGCGGCATCGATACGGCTAGCACCTGCTGCAACGGCTGCGAGTGAATTAGCGATGCCCATGGCTAAATTATGGTGCCCATGAAAACCAAGTTCAGTCTCAGGTTTTAATGCCTGACGTACTGCATCTAATCGAACAGTGACATCATCAGGCAGCATATAACCAGCGGAGTCGGTAATGTAGATACAGTTAGCTCCGTAGCTCTCCATCAGTTTGGCTTGTTTTACCAAGCTCTGCGCATCACTCATATGCGCCATCATTAAAAATCCGACGGTATCCATATCAAGCGAGCGAGCTTTGATGATGTGCTGTTCACTCACGTCGGCTTCCGTGCAGTGGGTCGCAACGCGAATGGTGTGCACACCGAGATCTTTCGCCATCATCAGATGATCAACCGTACCAATACCAGGGATCAGCAAGGCGGATACTTTAGCTTGCTTCATCAATGGAATCACTGCACCTAAATACTGTTCATCAGTATGAGCAGGGAAACCATAGTTGACGGATGAGCCACCCAGGCCATCGCCATGCGTAACTTCGATGTAGGGCACGCCAGCTCGATCGAGGCCACTAGCTATTTGAGTCATTTGCTCTAGCGTCATTTGATGACGTTTAGGGTGCATGCCATCGCGCAGAGTCATGTCATGGACGGCGACTTTTTTACCTTTGATGTTCATGAGATTATCCTTTTTCATCACGCTGCAAGAGCGGGTTCAAGTGTCAGTTTTCCGGAGAGGATTTCTTCAGCAAACATTTCAGCTGTACGAGCGGCAGCAGCAGTCATGATGTCTAGGTTGCCAGCGTATTTAGGTAGGTAGTCACCCAGACCTTCTACTTCTAAAAATATGGATACTCGTTTTCCATCAAACACGGGACCGTTGACGAGTTTGTATCCGGGCACATACTTTTGTACTTCTTTGATCATTTCTAAAACTGAAGCTGTAATCTTGGCTTGATCAGGTTCGCCTTCAGTTAGGCAATGAATCGTATCGCGCATGATCAACGGAGGCTCGGCAGGATTAATAATGATGATCGCCTTACCTTTTTTAGCACCACCAACTTTTTCAACAGCACCAGCCGTTGTGCGGGTAAATTCATCGATATTTTTTCGGGTACCAGGACCCACTGAACGGCTGGAAACAGTCGCCACGATTTCGCCATAGGCTACAGGCTGCACTCGTGATACTGCTGCCACCATAGGAATAGTGGCCTGACCACCACAGGTCACCATATTGACATTCATTTCACCCTTACCAACGTGTTCTTTTAAGTTCACGGGTGGGACGCAATAGGGGCCAATCGCAGCAGGTGTGAGATCAATCATCATCACACCAAGCTCAGTCAGTTTGCGAGAATTTTCACCATGAACATAAGCGCTGGTTGCATCAAAAGCGATTTGTACGCCATCGGCTTTGACGTGCGGAAGTAAGCCGTCAACGCCATCCGACGTGGTTTTAATTCCCATGTCACGTGCACGTTTTAATCCATCCGATTCAGGGTCGATGCCGACCATCCAAACAGGTTCTAAAACAGGTGAACGTTGTAATTTAGCGAGCAAATCTGTACCGATATTGCCTGGTCCAATTAATGCGCATTTAATTTTTTTTGTCATGTGTGTGACTCCTAGTAGAACCGTAATAATCGAAAATCTAAAACGTAATTTAAACAAGAGAGCGAACTACGCCGCCGTCAACACGCAGAGCAGCGCCATTGGTTGCCGCAGATTTCGGACTGCAGACATACGCCACCATAGAAGCAACTTCATCGGGGGTAATAAAGCGTCTTAACAGTGAAGTAGGACGAGCATGCGAAAAAAAGTTTTCTGCGGCGACTTCAAAGCTGACGCCTTGTTCAGCTGCGAGCTTGTCAAAAAAATCTTTTGCACCTTCAGTCAGCGTTGGGCCGGGTAAGACGCTATTCACAGTAACTGCCGTACCTGCACAGGTTTCAGCTAGCGCTCGGGAGATAGACAATTGTGCTGATTTCGTCATTCCATAGTGGACCATTTCTGCTGGTGGGCAGATACCTGACTCACTGGATATAAAAACGATGCGGCCACGATTACGTTTTTTCATGGCAGGTAAGTAAGCGCGCGATAGTCTGACGCCACTCATGACATTCGTTTCGAAAAAGTGCTGCCAGTCTGTATCGGAAATATCGTCAAACGGCTTAGGATCAAAGATACCTAAATTATTGACGAGGATATCAACGGTAGGAAGCGTCGATATCAATTTTTCACATCCTGTTGAGTTAGCTAAATCAGCGGCTATTCCTGTGACGCTTGCCTTAGGATGCTCTGCCTTTAGCTTTTTTATCGAGTTATCGACGGCTGACTGCGTGCGTCCGTTAATAATGACGTTAGCGCCTTCGTGTGCGAGAACTTTAGCGATGGCATAACCAATGCCAGCAGTCGATCCGGTTACTAAAGCCGTTTGTCCTTGTAATTGCAAATCCATGTTCGTCCTTTGTTAATTCCCACGCCCACTGTGTAACCATGGCTTTAGCCAACGGGTCAGTTGCGGGGCAACTAACCATGTCATGATCAACACAACGAGCATGGTTAACAGCATGACTCGGGGAACCAATGGCCAAGGGGCCAGCAGATCACCGAGTAAGGTAAAAAGCAGCAGCACCGTGGGGAAAATACCTAGCCATGTCACCGTAGCTACTTTCCAACGAGGAGGAGGTGATGCATGTCCACCTGTCATGAACCAATGCGCCATTCCAATGACTTGCCGCATTTGAGCTGGCCCTTCAGTCAGGGGTTCGATCGCAGAGAGCCCTAAGGCACGCGCGGGTGATGCCTGCCACTTTTGTAGATGATCATCCGAATCAAAAGCAAACACCACGTGATAAAGCCCGGGTTCTTCTTCACTGGGCTTCATTAATTGGCTTCCTAGATGGCCTTGAAATTCTTTTGCAGCAGCCATCATGTTTCCCATCACTTTTTCAAAATCACCTTCATGTGATGGTTTGATTCGACGCGTCACTAGTACGGTGACAGCAGAGTTATTTGTAGTGGTACTCATTAGTAAAAACGTAGTTACTCAACAAAACGCATCGATACAGAGCCCAGATCTTGGAAGCGAACCAAAATACTGTCACCGGCCTGTACAGGAATGGCCTCAGTCACGCCACCGGTCATGATGAAGGTACCCGCTGGTATTTCTTGTCCGCGTTCGCCGAGATGATTTGCCAGCATGGCGATGGCAGCTGCTGGGTGTCCCAGTACGGCAGCGCCAGCGGCCATGGCCATCACCTGACCATTTTTTTCAAGTACAACGCCCAGGGTACGTAAATCGAGGTCTTGAATATTTCGTGAGCGACCACCAATTACAAAGCGTGATGCTGACGTGTTATCAGCAACGACGCTCTTTAAATCAAATTTAAAGTCGCGGTAGCGGCTATCAATAACTTCAACGGCCGGCAAAACAAAATCAATAGCTGCCATAGCAGTACCCACGTGACATCCTGGCCCTTTAAGCGGTGCTTTAGTTACCACGCAGATTTCTGCTTCCACTTTAGGGTGGATGAGTTCTGACATTTTGATGTCACCGCCATCGGGGCGCGCCATGTAGTCAGATACAAAGCCGAAGCAAGGTACCTCTACACCCATCTGCTTCATTTTGGCAAAGGAGGTGAGTCCCGCTTTTAATCCCGCTGTTTTGTTACCGCGAGCTTCTTTTCTTTTGCGAATGGTGTCTTGGATTGTGTAGGCATCATCCCAATCCATATCGGGGTAATCATCAGTAATCTTAATGACGTCACGTGCTTCGAGCTCAGCAGATTCTAGGTGAGCTGCAAGTTTTTCAATAGTGGCTTTATCGAGTTGCATAAATTTCTCTCATCATCATGGCGATGTAAATAGGGGTGTATGGGGCTTAGATAAAACGTACCGAAGTACTTCCTAATCCACCCACAGAACAATGCAGGCTATCGCCAGCTTTCACAGGTACTAAAGGCGATTGAGAGCCGGAGAGAATCACATCGCCAGCTTTGAGCGTGATACCTAAGCGACCTAAAGTGTTAGCAAGCCATGCAACGGCGTTGACTGGAGAGCCTTGAACAGAGGCACCTGCCGACGTACTAATAATTTCACCATTTTTGTCGAGCACCATGCCAGCAAGCGAAAGATCGAGATCGCGTGGACTTTTGCGAGTGCCTCCCAACGTAAAAACACCACAGGATGCATTGTCAGCAACGGTGTCTTGAATCTTGATTTTCCAATCCTTAATTCGCGAATCAACAATTTCAAAGCAGGGCATAACGCAGTCAGTCGCGCGCAGTACGTCAGCTGCAGTAACACCCGGGCCAGTTAGATCACGTGAGAGCATGAACGCGACTTCAGCTTCAGCTTTGGGTGCAATCATTTTGCTGGTGTCGACAGCTTCACCTTCATTGAACACCATGCCGGATAATAAATGACCAAAATCAGGCTGGTTGACACCCAGCATATCCATAACCACTTTGCTGGTAACGCCAATTTTTTTACCCACTAAAATTTCACCTGCATCTATCCGACGCTGGATCATGCGCAGTTGTATTTGATAGGCATCATCGATAGTAATATCGGGTTCACGATTAGTAATCGGTTCAACAGGAATGCGCGAGATGAGTGAGTCGTATAACTCATCGCCGTAGCGTGTAATAGTTTGTGAATTCATAGCCATGCGTTTACTCCGGTAGTCGTAGGGTTATAGTTTGATCATGACATTGCGAAGGTCGGTGTAAAACTCCAGCGAATGTACGCCGCCTTCGCGACCAAT
>JBEDHZ010000157.1:0-7185 GCA_041173845.1 Pseudomonadota bacterium | reverse complement strand
GTTGAAGGTATTTAAGTTGATGAAGCTAGCCGGCGCGTACTGGCGCGGCGATTCAAAAAACGAGATGTTGCAGCGTATTTACGGCACGGCTTGGGCGAAGAAAGAAGACCAAGAGGCGTATCTCCATATGCTGGAAGAAGCTGAGAAACGTGATCACCGCAAGTTGGGCAAAGTGTTGGATCTGTTTCACTTTCAAGATGAAGCGCCGGG
Source organism: Pseudomonadota bacterium (assembly GCA_041173845.1). Classification (GTDB taxonomy): domain Bacteria; phylum Pseudomonadota; class Gammaproteobacteria; order Burkholderiales; family Burkholderiaceae_D; genus Pernthalerella. Next base: position 6,975 of record JBEDHZ010000157.1, on the reverse strand, counting down.
TTTGATCTTCTGGCATCCCAAGGGCTGGACAGTTTGGCAGCAGGTCGAGCAATATATGCGCCGGGTGTATCAAGACAATGGCTATCAAGAAGTCAAAGCGCCGCAAATTCTTGATCGCACATTGTGGGAAAAGTCTGGGCATTGGGACAACTACAAAGACAACATGTTCACCACGGATTCGGAGAATCGGCACTATGCGTTAAAGCCGATGAATTGTCCGGGTCATGTGCAGATTTTCAGATCAAATCTTCACTCCTATCGCGAACTGCCATTGCGCTACGGCGAGTTTGGTCAGTGCCATAGAAATGAGCCTTCAGGATCGCTGCATGGAATGATGCGTGTGCGCGGCTTTACTCAAGATGACGGCCATATTTTCTGTACCGAAGATCAGATCCTTGATGAGTGCGTAGCGTTTACGGCGCTGTTACAGAAGGTGTATCGCGATTTTGGATTTGATGAAGTCATTTATAAAGTAGCGACTCGACCCGAAAAACGTGTGGGTTCGGATGATTTGTGGGACAAGGCAGAAAAAGCCTTAATCACATCGCTCGAACGCTCTGGCTGCCACTACGAGATTTCGCCGGGTGAAGGTGCGTTCTACGGACCAAAAATTGAATACACCTTAAAAGATGCGATTGGTCGCGCCTGGCAATGCGGCACGATTCAGGTGGACTTCTCAATGCCGGTGCGCCTAGAAGCTGAGTACGCGGCTGAAGATAACAGCCGCAAGGTGCCGGTCATGCTGCATCGAGCTATTTTGGGCTCATTGGAACGTTTCATCGGCATGCTGATCGAAAATCACGCGGGTGCGTTGCCAGTTTGGCTAGCTCCGAGTCAGGTTAGTATTTTGAATATTTCCGAGGGTCAGGTTGAATATGCGCAAAAACTTGAGCAAAACCTGAAAAAACAAGGGTTTAGAGTACATACTGATTTGCGCAATGAGAAAATAACCTATAAAATACGCGAGCATTCAATGCAAAAAATTCCTTATATCGTCGTTGTCGGCGACAAGGAACGGGATGCAAACACAGTGGCCGTGCGTGCTCGAGGCAATGTCGATCTTGGTGTTATGAGTATCGACAGTCTGGTAGAGCGACTTCATCAAGAGGTTGCCTCCAAGGCCTGACGGATCTGCCGTCAGGTTTCCTCTCAGCAGAAGCACGGCTTAATTATTGGATTTTTGAGGATACTGCAATAGCTACTGATAAGTCGCACCGAATCAACGGTGAAATCTCCGCGCCTGAAGTGCGCTTGGCTGGTGTTGATAACGAACCTTTGGGCATAGTCAGTCTCCCCGATGCGTTTCGTCTGGCAGAGGAAGCGAATGTTGATCTGGTAGAAATCGCTCCTACCGCTGTTCCACCTGTGTGTCGTCTGATGGATTACGGCAAATTCAGGTATCAGGAACAAAAGAAGGCACACGAAGCTAAGCTGAAGCAGAAAGTGATCTTAGTTAAAGAGATCAAATTTCGTCCCGGTACGGATGATGGTGACTACAACATCAAGCTGCGTAACCTGATCAAATTCCTCGACGAGGGCGATAAGACCAAGATTACGCTGCGTTTTCGGGGTCGAGAAATGGCGCACCAGGAAATTGGTATGCGCATGTTGGAGCGACTGAAAGCCGATCTCGAGCCGTATGGTCAGATTGAACAGTTTCCAAAAATGGAAGGCCGGCAGATGGTGATGGTGCTGTCGCCGAAAAAGAAGAAGTAATTTTTGATAGAATCCGCGTCTCGCTAAAAAAGCGAGGTGCTTGAGGGGAAACCCTCAGGATGCGATGGCCTCGATGCCGTCGCCAATAAGAAGCGAGTGCAGGCATCCAAGAGCAGTGTTTTGCTGCCACCTGTAATCGTAAAAAAATGGAACTGCCCGAAAGGGCAGCGTGTGTCATGCCAAAAATGAAAACCAAGAGCAGCGCGAAGAAGCGTTTTCGCGTTCGCCCAGGTGGAACGGTTAAACGTGGTCAAGCGTTCAAGCGCCACATTCTGACCAAGAAAACTACCAAAAATAAACGTCAGTTACGCGGAGCTACTAATGTTCATGAAACGAACATTGACTCTATCCGCGCAATGATGCCCTTCGCTTAACCTCACTCTCGTCAATAGGAGCACACCATGCCAAGAGTAAAACGTGGGGTCACAGCACGGGCCCGTCATAAAAAAGTTTTAAACGCCGCTAAGGGTTACCGCGGTCGTCGCAGTCGCGTTTATCGCGTTGCCAAACAAGCGGTCATGCGCGCTGGTCAATACGCGTATCGTGATCGTCGTAACAAGAAACGCGTATTCCGTGCGCTTTGGATTACGCGTATTAATGCCGCTTCACGCGAGCATGGTCTGACATACAGCGTATTCATGAATGGCCTGAAAAAAGCCGCGATCGGTTTAGATCGTAAGGTCTTGGCTGACATGGCTGTGATGGACAAGCCAGCGTTTGCTGCGATCGTTAATCAAGTAAAGGCCACCATCGCCGCTTGATGCGAGTCGAGCGCTTTTCGCTAAGCGCTCACGCAGACGGCTGGTGACACAGACGTAGATGGGGCAGCGGTTTCGACCGATGCCCCATTATTTTTTCATCGTCATACTCAAAAGAATTCGAGCCAAACATTCCATGAGCACATTGGAACAACTCGTCGTCGCTGCTGAGACCGATTTCATCGGTGCTCAGGATCCTGCTGCGTTGGAAAACGCCAAGGCTAAATATTTAGGCAAGACTGGCTTGATTACTGAGCAGATGAAAGGCTTAGGCAAGCTCGATCCGGATGCGCGTCGCGCTCAGGGCGCTGTCATTAATCAGGCCAAGGAAAAGATCGAGTCATTGCTGTCCGCCCGGCGCCAAGCGCTGGCTGATGCGCAGATGCAGACGCGATTAAATGCGGAAGCCATTGATGTCACTCTGCCGGGTCGTGGCCGAGGTTTTGGTGGTATTCACCCGGTGATGCGTACGTGGGAGCGAGTCGAAGCGATTTTCGGATCGATCGGTTTTGATGTGGCAGATGGCCCCGAGATTGAAACGGACTGGACTAACTTCACGGCGTTGAATAGCCCAGAAAATCATCCGGCACGTTCGATGCAGGATACGTTTTATATCGATGGCAAAGACAGTACCGGTAAGCAGCTGCTGTTGCGTACGCATACGAGTCCTATGCAAGTGCGCTACGCACGCATGAATCGACCACCGATCAAAGTGATTGCACCGGGCCGCACGTATCGCGTTGATAGTGATGCGACGCATTCGCCGATGTTTCATCAGGTCGAAGGTTTGTGGATAGATACGGATATCAGCTTCGCTGATCTCAAAGGTGTTTATCTGAATTTTGTTAAAGCTTTTTTCGAAACGGATGATCTTCAAGTCCGTTTTCGTCCTTCCTATTTTCCCTTTACTGAGCCTTCCGCTGAGATCGATATTGCCTTTGGCAGTGGTCCGCTCAAAGGTCGTTGGCTTGAAGTGTCGGGCGCAGGTCAGGTTCACCCCACGGTGTTAAGAAATATGGGTTTGGATCCGGAAGAGTTCATTGGTTTCGCCTTTGGCTCGGGTTTGGAGCGTTTGACCATGCTGCGTTATGGCATCAATGATTTACGTCTGTTCTACGAAGGCGATTTACGCTTTCTGAAGCAATTTAACTGACACCGTTCATTACTGGCACACCATGCAATTTTCAGAAAATTGGTTGCGTACTCTAGTCAATCCTAAGCTGACTTCGGATGAGTTGTCGCATTTGCTGACGATGGCTGGTCTCGAAGTGGAAGAGGTTGAACCGGTCGCGCCGCCATTTACCCATGTGGTAGTGGCGCAGGTGCGTGAAGTGACTCGTCATCCGAATGCCGATCGTCTGAATGTTTGTCAGGTTGATGCGGGCACAGGAACGCTACTCACAATTGTGTGCGGTGCGCCGAATGTTCGAGTGGGTATGAAAGTGCCTTGTGCGTTGGCAGGTGCGAAGTTGCCACCGGGCCCTGATGGTAAATCGTTAGAAATTAAAGTAGGGCAGCTGCGCGGTGTTGAATCGCAAGGCATGCTGTGTTCGGCTCGCGAGTTGTGTTTATCAGAGGACCATGGCGGCTTATTAGAACTAGCTGAAGGCGCACTGATAGGACAAAATTTCCGGGATTATCAGCAGCTTAATGATTTGAAATTCACGATTAAGCTCACTCCTAATCGTGCGGATTGTTTATCGGTGTTGGGTGTTGCGCGTGAAGTGTCTGCATTAACTGGTGTGACCTTAAATCCACCCATCTGCAAACCGTATGCGAGTGATAGTGATGAAAAGCTGAAAGTAAAAATCAGTGCACCTGATCTTTGTGGCCGTTTTTCAGGTCGTGTGATTCGTGGTTTGAACGCGAAAGCAGCAACGCCTGAGTGGATGAAGCAGCGCCTGGAACGCAGCGGTCAACGACCTATCTCTGCTCTGGTTGATATATCGAACTATGTGATGTTGGAGCTGGGGCGTCCTACCCATGTATTTGATTTAGACAAAATTCACGGCAACCTAGAAGTGCGCTGGGGCCGTAAAGGCGAATCGCTCAAACTCTTGAACGGCACTACTGTTGAGATTGATGATTGGGTGGGCGTGATTGCTGACGACCAGCACGTTGAGTCTCTCGCAGGAATTATGGGCGGTGATTCGACAGCAGTTTCACTTGAGACTACGAATATATATTTAGAAGCGGCGTTCTGGTGGCCGAATGCTATTCAAGGCAGAGCCCGCCGCTTTAATTTTTCTACCGATGCGGCGCATCGTTTCGAGCGTGGCGTTGATTTCGCAACGACGGTTGAACATATCGAACGTATCACGCAGTTGTTAGTTGAGATTTGTGGTGTGCCTGGTCAGACTAAAGTGGGTCCAGTGGACGATCAAGTGACTCAGCTTCCTGAACGCAAGCCAGTACGACTGCGCGTTGCTCGCGCATCAAAGATCATTGGTATGAGCCACACGCATAAAGATGATGTGTTCGAAGTGACAGCGCCTAGCTATCGCTTCGATATTGAGATTGAAGAAGATTTGATCGAAGAAATTGCACGTGTTCACGGTTTTGAAAATATCCCCGCATTACCGCCCGTCGCTGCCAATCAGATTCGAATTTTGCCCGAGCAAAGCCGCTCATTGTTTACTGTGCGTCGACAGCTGGCGGATTTGGATTATCAGGAAGTTGTGAACTTTAGTTTTGTCGAAGCAGAAGCGGAAGTTGATTTTGCTGGTAATACTCATCCCATCCGACTTCTCAATCCGATTGCAAGTCAGATGAGTGTGATGCGTTCGCAATTGGTCAGTGGTTTGGTGGCGAATATTCGCTACAACATCAACCGTAAAGCATCGCGTGTTCGTGTGTTTGAAGTGGGTGCCGTGTTCAACAATGACAGCCATGTCGCGGATGGTCCTTTAACGGTGGCAGGTATTCACCAATCTAAACATGTGGCAGCGATTGCTTATGGTCCTGTAGTGAATGAGCAATGGGGACATGAAGCGCGCAACGTTGATTTTTTTGACATCAAAGCGGACCTGGAAGCTTTGTGTGCACCTCAAAAGCTACATTTTGCCCCGTTGGTTCATCCCGCACTGCACCCCGGCCGATCAGCGCAAGTCTTAGTTGAAGGTGCGCCGGTGGGTTTCATCGGTGAGTTGCACCCTCGTTTACAGCAAACTTTGGAATTGCCCTTAGCGCCGGTTCTGTTTGAGGTAGAGGCTCGTTTTCTGCAGCAAAAAGCCGTGCCAGTTTATGCGGAGATTTCGAAATTCCCAGCGGTTACAAGGGATTTAGCATTGCTTGTCAAACAGTCATTAAATGTACAAAGTATTTTTGATCTATTTGATGAGTTGCGGACGGAAAGTCAAGTCTGTCGAATCATGCAACATATTGTTTTATTTGATGAATATCGTGGAAAAGGACTGCTTCCGGACGAAAAAAGTCTTGCTTTCCGCATTACCATGCAAGATACTCAAAGCACCCTGCAAGACGACTCAATCGACGCTGCGATAGACGCGTTTATTGATGTTGTCAACAAAAAGCTTGGGGCGACATTACGCAAATAAGTACGCCGGATTGACTTAAAAAAATACATCATGAACCACAGCAATCCTGTCGAAATGGAGTCCGTTGTTGCTGCTGATCTTGGCCGCGCCTTGCTAGCGTCTCAAGAAAAAGCGGCTGCAGAAAAAGAACTTCCGACCCTTACAAAGGCCGAACTCGCTGAAATGCTGTTTGAGCAAGTAGGTCTGAATAAACGTGAAGCCAAAGACATGGTGGAAACGTTTTTCGAAGAGATTCGCGATGCCCTTGAACGGGGCGAGTCGGTAAAGCTATCTGGTTTTGGTAATTTTCAGCTGCGTGACAAACCACAGCGTCCAGGCCGAAATCCTAAGACGGGTCAGGAAATTCCTATTAGCGCCCGCCGTGTTGTGACCTTTCATGCGAGCCAGAAGCTAAAAGCCATGGTTGACAGCGCCACTCGGCGTTCATCTGTGCATGCTGGCTAATAATTACTGTTTCCATGAACGACCGCGCAGCCAAGCCCCTGCTGGCCCCTTTGCCTCCGATTCCGGCGAAGCGCTATTTCACTATCGGTGAAGTGAGTGAGCTGTGCGGTGTTAAACCGCACGTGTTGCGTTACTGGGAGCAGGAGTTTACGCAGCTAAAACCAGTCAAGCGCCGTGGTAACCGCCGCTATTACCAACATCATGAAGTACTACTGATACGACGTATTAGAGAGTTGTTATACGAGCAGGGTTTTACTATCAGCGGTGCACGCAACAAACTCGATACACGCCCATCGGTTCCCGATATACCGTTAACTCGTCTGCCCGCCGTGGGCAACGATCTCGCTGCTCTCCGGGTTGAACTCGAAGGTATCTTGGTTTTACTAAGAGCCTGAATCCTTTGCCTGATAAAGGCACTTCTTCATTTCTCCTGCCACGTAGGCAAAAAAAAGCCCGCTCTGTGAGCGGGCTATAAATCTATATCAGAGGAGGAGATATAG
>JBEDHZ010000156.1:0-9244 GCA_041173845.1 Pseudomonadota bacterium | reverse complement strand
TCTGCTCCATGCGCAGTCAATTCAGCTTCGCGCACATCATCACGCTGCGCGCTGACTATCCAAGTACCACCCCCTTCCAGTACACGAGCTGAGGAACTGATCTGCAACTGACTATCCAGTACGATTCGGCGTGGCTGGCGTGGCGTACTCACTGCGCGCACGGTTAACTGAGGATCATCCTGCTGAACCGTACCCATGCCAGTGAGAATGGCGCAAGCACGTGCACGCCAAGCATGACCGTCGGCACGCGCTGGCTCAGAGGTAATCCATTGACTGACACCATTTAAGAGCGCAGTACCTCCATCAAGACTCGCAGCGATTTTCATACGCACCCAAGGTCGGCGACGCTGCATGCGTGAAAAAAAACCGATATTCATTTCACGCGCCTGATCAGCCAACACACCCACCTCGGTGATTATTCCTGCAGCACTTAGCCGAGCCAAACCCTGACCTGCGACCAACGGATTAGGATCTTCAATGGCAGCAACCACACGAGCAACACCTGATTGAATAAGGGCATCTGTACATGGTGGAGTACGCCCATGATGGCTACACGGCTCAAGCGTCACATACACCGTAGCTCCACGCACATCGACTCCACGCGCTGCCGCATCTCGCAGCGCAACGACTTCGGCATGTGCCTGACCGGCAGGCTGGGTATGCCCTTGAGCTAACACCTTACCTTCTTTGACAATTACGCAGCCAACGCGAGGATTAGGGCTAGTGATAAAAAGGCCCAGCTCAGCTTGCTGTAGAGCGAGCTGCATGCCTTCGATGTCATTAGTAATTTTCACGTGATGGCGAATTCAGGGTGTGCACGACAGGGGTATGGGCAAGCCGCTGATGCGGAAGATTCATCATTTTAACAAGTAGCGCCGTCCTTATCGGGATCGCATACGCGAACACGACCTAAAAAACTAATAATGATCTTAAGACGCTGCGCACTGACAGCAAAAATGAATGATCCAATTTGCGGAACTTGGCTACTGGCTGCGCTGCGCGGGCGTCCGCTACCATCAAATGCAAGATAGGATTTTTTGCTATCACGCAGCTTAGCTTCTACGGCTAATCCCTTAGTTTCTGACTGACTGCGATGCAGTAGTAGATCGCCCGAATCAAATCGCTGGTTATTGTTAGCGTCGATCAGCACCAACCAACCTTTACCCCAATCCTTAGAATCTAAGGGAATCACATCAACACGCTTCTGGCGTCGCATGGCTTCTGATCGTGCTAATAATATTGCTGTATGAAATTCACTTGTCGCAGCCATTACTCGTGATCGATCAACCATGAACCGAAAATTAGACGATGTCATCAATAACAGAATCGCTGCGATTACAAGCGTCGCGAGATATTCGATTATGCCAAACCCTGATCGCGTATTCGGTCGATGAAGACCAAAAAATTGCTGGCCATATTCATTGCTTAGGGTAGCCTTAGTCATCAAACCGCTGCCTCCATGCGAGGTGACGTAGCTGTCTTTCACACGGATCAGTTAAATCTTCCGGACATAAATGAATGGCGTAATCGGCCTGCGCAACAAATCGCGTCGTCGCAAACAGGCCAATTCCCGTTACGGTAATTCGAACAATACCTTCATGCTGATTAACACTGATGACTTCAAGCTGATACTCAGGTGGTAATTTCGATTGCATTCGACCACCTGAAGGAAAGTTGGCTCCTGTCACACTGCCAAATTCATATACAACGTTATTACTCATTAATGAGATTGGATCATCGATCATATTGAGATGCTGATGCGCATCGTGCAATCCCACCTCTGCGGCTTCACTAGCAATCATTCGATCGTCATAGCCTGCAGTGAGCGTTCGAAAATCATGTGCCAAACGAAGCGTAGCTAGCGACACCAACGACAAAATCGATGTCAACACAATGCAAGGTAGCAAAGTAAAACCGCGACGGCTATGGCATCCCAAGAAAATCTTAGTCGATTGATTTTTCAACGCTGGATTACCTAGAAAGCCTGCAACTAATTACCCCCGCCTTGCAGCGGGTTAATTTGATTATTCAAAATTCCGTGATTGCGTAAAAAAACTACCCTTTCAAACACTCGACTCAAGCGCTTTTTTTGAACATCGGGAAAATTTGCCAATAACAAATGCGTACCCGGATCGTTAATCGCATAGGCATCTGAATAAAAACGCCCAAAGAGATCGAGAGCGTCGGGCGGAGCCTGATCAACCAAGTCTGCCTCAGCCTGCATGATCAACGCGATATGAACTGCAACCACTTGATGCCAGATACTGCCTTCGAATTCTCCGGCAGCATTTTCTTTTTGATTGATCGTCGTGGCATTAACGAATTGATTCGGCAAACCGTCACTATCAGTATCTAGCCCATAAAGAAATTGAAGCGTGACGACTCCACTTGCCAACGATTGCGAATCCCATTGATCAGTCCCGCGATATTTGCAGCGGAAATCACCAGCGACATTCGTACCCCGAACCAGATAAAAAATACTCCATCCACGATCGATTCCATCGAATGACTTGGGGGTCACAGTAAATCCAGCGCAATTACGCAAAATCATGTTGTTATCCACACTAGAGCTAGAAAAATGAATAGCAAGCACATCACTACCGCGAAACCCAGAGCTAGTCATCACACTGATATCTTCAGCGCTACCATTAATAACGGTATTGTCCAGACCGCGTAACGCAATGACAGAATCGTCTGCCAGATCGAGTGGATCATTGTGACCTGCTTGCTGTATTGCACGCGCCATATGATCAAGCAAGTAATGAGCATCCTGCTCAATTACAAAAATTTGCTGTTGTCTAAAATGCGTCACCACTGCTGCTCGCACAACTACGGCAAGTGGTAGCAAAATGACTAGCCCCAGACCAATAGCGATCAACATATCCAGCATCGCTATTCCTATACGCTGCTTTTTCATGGGGTGACACCGACGTTGAGCACAATCGATGGATAAAAATTGGCCGAGCCACGGCGATCTGGCCATCCCAGTTTGAGTACCCAAGGTGATGATTCATCCACCACTGAAGGACACGGCCATTGAAATACTGGTGAATCCCATGCATTCCCATCGCGACAAAGTACAACGCGTACGCCTGGCAAATCCGTCGCCAAACGCCGACGCCAATGCCACAAGTAAAAATCAGCTGCATCGCTTGCAGTGCACGCTGACCGATAACAATCTAAAGGTGCAGCTAAATTTTGAACACGCTGCAAAAGATTCGTCGATGAGCCAGGCACTGACCGCGCTCCACCCGCTCTCATCCAAGCAGCCATCTCCTCAGCAAGGCGTCTGCCGGCATGCCCCTTTACCGCAACACGAATGGTTACCTGCGCTTGACTGATAACGAATGCCGTAGCCAATGTACTCGTCGTGATCACGGCCAACGAGACCATGACTTCCACGAGAGCGAAACCTATCGCGTAGTGTTGACCGATCACGAATAAAAGGGAAAATCAAATCAGGAATGTGATCTGATAGAAATCGCTGCACAAGCTAAGTTAGTTTGTTTCTAACAAGCTAGGTAGTCGTGCAGTTTTTTGACTATTGGTTCGCTCACCAATATATTTTGAGTGAATTGCTTTGTAGCGACTTAAGAGATAAAGCAATTACTTAGGAAGCGAATCTTTGCGTTTATTAGCCGCTGCACGCTCTAGGTCAACTTCATCAATCGCATCTCTGAATTCAGCCACATCTTCAAAGCTACGATAGACTGATGCAAACCGAATATAGGCAATTTTGTCCAAGCGCTTTAATTCGCGCATCACCAGCTCGCCAATTTGGCCTGACAAAATTTCTCGTTCACCCGATGAAAGTAATTTTTCTTCGATACGATGAATCGCCGTATCTACAGCATCAGCGGATACAGGGCGCTTTCTAAGCGCAAGCATCAAACTTGCACGGAGTTTAGATGGCTCAAATTCCGTGCGACTACCGTTTTTCTTGACGATGACAGGCATCGCCAACTCAATCCGCTCAAACGTCGTAAAACGTTTGTCGCAATCATTACAGCGACTAAATCTTCATTCTGGCAATAGGGACAACGCACGGGGACAGTCTCCTCTAACAATCAACCTTGATACACAGGGAATGCGTCGGTCAATTTCTTAACCTCACCCCTTACTCGCGCAAGATTGGCTTCATCATGCGGATTATCCAGCACATCGGCAATCAACTGACCCACCTTAGTCGCTTCGGCCACACCAAAACCACGCGTCGTCATCGCTGGACTACCCAAGCGAATACCGGACGTTACAAACGGTTTTTCCGGATCATTAGGAATACCATTTTTATTGCAGGTAATGTGCGCTAAACCGAGTACGGCTTCCGCTTCTTTACCGGTCATTTTTTTAGCACGCAGATCCACCAGCATTACATGCGACTCGGTACGTCCTGAGACTATTCGTAATCCACGTTGTATCAGCGATTTGGCCAGCGCATCGGCATTTTTTATCACTTGCTCTTGGTACGACTTGAACTCAGGCGTCAGCGCCTCTTGAAAAGCCACCGCTTTAGCAGCAATCACATGCATCAACGGGCCGCCCTGCAAACCAGGGAAAATAGCGCTATTGATTTTTTTAGCAATATCTTCATCGTTCATCAAAATGATGCCGCCGCGCGGACCGCGTAGACTTTTATGAGTCGTCGATGTCACCACATGCGCATGCTTAATCGGATTGGGGTAAACACCTGCAGCAATCAAACCCGAGTAATGCGCCATATCTACCATTAAGTATGCACCGATATCTTTGGCTACTTTGGCGAAAAATTCCCAATCAATTCGAAGTGAATACGCCGAAGCACCTGCAATAATTAACTTAGGCTTTTTTTCGTGCGCTAATTTTTCCATGTGCGCGTAATCGATTTCTTCTTTGTCATTCAGGCCATACGAAATCACATTGAACCATTTGCCCGACATATTTAAAGCCATGCCATGCGTTAAGTGACCGCCTTCGGCTAAGGACATACCCATAATGGTGTCGCCGGGATTCAGCAGGGCCAGAAAAACGGCTTGGTTCGCTTGCGAACCAGAATTTGCCTGCACATTGGCAAAATTAGCGCCGTAGAGTTTTTTCAGGCGCTCTATGGCCAGCGATTCGGCGATATCAACAAATTCGCATCCACCGTAATAGCGCTTACCCGGATATCCCTCAGCGTATTTGTTGGTTAGCTGTGAGCCTTGTGCTTCCATAACAGCAGGTGAAGCATAGTTTTCAGACGCGATCAGCTCGATGTGATCTTGCTGGCGCTGATTTTCTTTCTGGATGGCTGACCATAGTTCTGGGTCAGTGTGAGCGATCGTATGATCTCTAGAAAACATTATGCAACTCCAATCATCAGGAATAGTGCGAGGTTAAATCGAATGAGGTATCAGCGGAAGGAACAGGTGCAGCCTTAATAACGTACTTCAGGGGTCCCAGCCCCACGGCTGAGAGCTCGGGTGCTTTTTGGTGAAAGCCAGCGGTCAGAATCACTATCGATACGCATAGCGGCGCTCACACCCGACAAAATGTAACGAAATTTTAGAGGACGCCCGGTTTTTGGGCAAGAACAGCTCGCCGTCAGCTGTGGTGTTTGGGCTAAAATGGGGCGGTTTCCCGTTCATTCAAAAAAATCTTCTTACAAAGGGAACTGATGATCGTTTTAATCACTGGCGCAAGCTCTGGGTTTGGCGCCGAAATGGCCCGTAAATTTGCCTCCCACGGTCACCGCGTTATCGCGGCTGCTCGACGCACCGATAGACTGTCAGCGCTAGCGTCCGAACTGGGTAAAAACGTACTGCCCATCGAGCTCGACGTCACCAGCAAAACCTCCGTAGACCATGCTCTAGCATCCCTGCCTACCGAGTGGCAAGCCATTGATGTGCTGGTTAACAATGCTGGCCTTGCTCTGGGTCTAGAGGCCGCGCATGAAGCGCATCTAGACGACTGGGACAATATGATAGACACCAATTGCCGTGGCCTAGTGACCGTGACTCGTGCCGTGTTGCCACGAATGGTGGCGCGCGGATCGGGCATCGTGATCAATATTGGATCGGTGGCCGGTGCCTATCCCTACCCCGGCGGCAATGTTTACGGAGCTACTAAAGCCTTTGTCGATCAATTTACCCTGAACCTGCGTGCTGATTTAGTCGGCACTGGTGTGCGAGCTACCAATATCGCTCCGGGCCTAGCGGGTGGAACTGAATTTTCTAATGTGCGCTTCAAGGGTAATGATGAAGCCGCCGCTAAGGTCTACCAAGGCACCGTGCCACTCAACGCGGGCGACGTCGCCGAAGCCGCCTACTGGGTCTGCACTTTACCGCCGCATGTGAATATCAACGGTATAGAAATGATGGCTACCTGCCAAGGGTTTGCCCCTTTCACAATTAAGCGCAACAGCTGATGCTTGGTGAGTTTCTCTGGCCGCTAAGGGTGTATTACGAAGATACCGATACGGGCGGTGTGGTGTACTACGCCAATTATTTAAAATTTTTTGAGCGCGCTCGTTCGGAATGGCTGCGTAGCGCTGGCATCGCTCAACAGCTGCTAACAGAACAAGAACACGTCATGTTTGTAGTAAAAAATGCAGCCATCGATTACCATTCACCAGCAAAACTAGATGATCAATTACAGATCAGTGTTCGAGTAGAAAAATTAGGTAAAGCTTCGGTGAATTTTTACCAAGAAGCCTGGCGACAAAATAAGGATGCGCGCGAGTTACTGTGTCATGGTCGCATTCGAGTGGGATGTGTTCATTCAGACTCTTTACGTCCGACACCGATACCTTCAGCCGTACTAGAAAAAATCGATCATCTCTGTGCGCTTGTTTCCCATTAAAACAGCACGCATAAAAATTAAACTAACCTCCTTCACACCATTATGACTGTTACTCAAGATCTTTCATTTTTCGGGATGATCAGCAACGCATCGCTGCTGGTGCAGTTAGTGATGGCTCTGCTATTACTCGTTTCCGCGATGAGCTGGACCTACATCTTTCGTAAGATGTTCACGATCCGTAGTGCGATTGCACGCACCACTGAATTTGAAACCGTCTTTTGGTCGGGCGCTAATTTAAATAGTTTGTATGAAGACGTCACGTCGGGTCGCCGTCAGCGCAATGGTCAATCAGGTGCACTGGAAAGAATTTTCGAAGCCGGCATGGAGGAATACCGCAAAGCCCGCCAAACCTTCACTGGCAAAGATATTGACGTAAGTGCCTTGCTGGATGGTGCGCGCCGCGCTATGCGCGCGGCCTATCAGCGTGAAATGGATGCGCTCGAATCTCATCTGGCTTTTCTAGCCTCCGTCGGATCAGTGTCACCTTACATAGGATTGTTTGGTACGGTCTGGGGCATCATGAATTCATTTCGCGGTCTGGCGAATGTGCAACAAGCGACGCTAGCCTCGGTTGCACCCGGCATTGCTGAAGCGTTGGTTGCCACCGCCATTGGTCTGTTTGCAGCGATACCTGCGGTAGTAGCGTTTAATCGCTATTCACACGACATCGATCGATTAGCTATTCGCTTTGAGAGCTTCATCGAAGAATTTTCTAACATCCTCAACCGACAGGCTCGCTAATGGCGCAAAGCTCAAGCCTGCGCGGCGGGCGTACTCGTAAATTCAAGGCGGAAATCAACGTCGTTCCTTACATCGACGTGATGCTAGTGCTGTTGGTTATTTTTATGGTGGTCGCGCCTTTATCAACGCCCAGCATGATTAACCTGCCCAAAGCAGGAAAATCAAATCAACCACCTACAGAATACTTAGAGATTGAACTCAAACCAGATGGTTCAGCTACGGTCGGTATTCATGGTAAAAAAACACAAACAACCAACAAGCGTGAAGAGCTTGGCACACGCTTAAAAGAGCTGCATGAAAAATACCCTGAACTGCCATTGATGATATCGGCTGACAAAGATATTAAATACGACGAAGTAGTACAAACTATTTCGCAGGCCAACAAAACCGGCATTGGTCGAGTCGGTCTCTCTACCCGCTGAGAAAGTTTTGAACAGCGCCACCAGCCATTACCTTATTCCGGCCGAGCCAGGCCGTGGAAGAGCGCTGGCACTTGCCGTACTCGTACATTTTTTGCTGCTTATTTTTTTGTGGTTTGGCGTTTCCTGGCAAAGCGATACGCCGACAGAAGTCGAAGCAGAAATCTGGAGTCCGGTGGCGCGAGAAGCTGCTCCACCGCCACCGTCTCCGGTAGATAAACCGATTCAAGAACCACCCAAGCCGGTAGCTGCCATTACGCCGCCCACACCTCCAGCACCCGTTGTTCAGCCTGAACCAGCACAGCAAAAACTCGCTGAGCCAGACATCGCACTCGAAAAAGAAAAAAAACGTAAACAAGAAAAAGAAGATGCTGAACGCTTGAAAAAAGAAAAGCTAGCAGAAAAAAAAGCGCTTGAAGATGAGCAAAAGCGTAAAAAGATTTCTGATGCCGAAGAAAAACAAAATGAAAAGAAGAAGCAAGCTGAGCTAGAAAAAATAAAACGCACCGAAGATAAAAAACAAAAAGAAGAAGCCGCCGCAGAAGAGAAGAAAAAACTGGCTGAAGAACAGCAGCGTAAACAAGAAGAAGCCGCTGCCGCAGAACAACGCGCTCGCAAAAGGCGTGAAGAAATACAACGGCTAAATCAGATGGCCGGAGATGGTGGCGCGGGTGATGCAGAAAAATCACAAGGTCCTCGAGGCGATAATAGCTACGCTCGCAAGGTGGCAGGATTAATAAAATCGCATACAATCCTCCCGCAGAACGATATTGCAGGCAACCCAGCTGTCGAATTCCTTATAGAGCTGCAACCTGATGGTGGGCTACGTAATGAGCCCAAAATGACTAAATCATCGGGCATAGCTGCGTTTGATCAGGCGGTAAAACGTGCGATTGAAAAATCGGCACCTTTCCCACCCGATCCATCGACTGGCAAAGTACCTGCAAGCATCAACATCACTCATCGACTGAAGGACAGTGATACCCGATGAAAAGATATTTCTTGAAGCTTATTGCCATCGTCAATTTTTTGGCGGTCATGCCGTATGCACAGGCACAGCTCAAGGTCGACATTTCAGGAGTCGGCGCTAATCAGATACCTATCAGTATCGCCAGCTTTGCCGATGAGCCGCTTACGGGTCACTCCATTAGCGGCATCATTCGCGCCGATTTGCAGCGCAGCGGTCTATTCAAAATAATCGAAGCATCCGAAATTCTTAGTGAGACAGCCGCCGTAAATCTCGCCAGCTGGAAAGCCAAAGGCGCTGA
>JBEDHZ010000155.1:0-5332 GCA_041173845.1 Pseudomonadota bacterium | reverse complement strand
AAGGTGCCATTGAAATCGATATTGCCTTGAATAGTCGCTTCGAAATCAATTCGGGAATCGGCAAGCTGCCTATTGGTAGACAGTTGTTTTTCCAGAAATTTCATCGGCTTTCCCTCGCAACAAAACACGGAGTCAAATTACTTTGCACGCAATACGAATTACTGCGCAGATGCTGAAATTTGGCGTAATTGAGAGTGACTGTCAACCAATCAATGTGTTCATATAGGCAAAGATAGAGAATGGACTTTCAGAGTACAGTGTTAGGTGTTGATTTACTTAAGAAAAATAATTTAGTTATTTTTTTATCTAAATGCGTCAAAATTAGGCACCCAAAGAAAGAACTATTTAATTTGACAAGGTAATCATGCATAAAATCTTTTTGATATTATTTGCACTTGGATTGCCATTCTTTAAAGTTAGTTTTGCTGAAACAATTTCATCTTCAGCAAATACAGGTAAAGATAAAGACCAGTACAACACGGTGACATCACATCAACAAGGTGCGCCTGCTAAAGTAGTTAAGCAATCTCCGAATATCAACCCAATTGTTGTCGTTCCAGTAGCGCCGGGCGGCCCAAGACCTTCGGCCCCGACTAGCAAATAACTCTCGATAAAAAATGACTGTTGCTCTTTTTGATAAATATGGTGGTGTACCCGCAGTAACACGTATAGTGCGCGACTTTCATGAACGACTCATGCGTCGCCCTAACTTACGTCGTTACTTTGAAGAGATGGAAATGGATAAGGTAATCCAACATCACATCGCTTATGTTTCCTATGCTCTTGGTAAACCAAACCAAGATTTCACGATGAAAAAAATGCACGACCAGCACATGCAAGCTGGAGTGACTAAGGCGTCTTATAACCAGATCATGGAAATTTTCTTTGCCGCCTTGGAAGAAGAAGGTGTGACGCCCGAAGACATCGAGCTGATAGAACATACGCTGAAGGAAGTACGCGGTGAAATCGTCAGCAAAGGCTTAGAAAAATAATTATGCTGACCGTAACTATATAAAAAAAAGCCCCGCATATCGCGGGGCTTTTTACTCACTAAATTATTTAAATTACTTAAAAGGTTGGGTGAATTGGAACATCACGGCATTCAACCCTAATAAGTTGACTTGTACACGCTGCTTGCTATCGAATTCCCAACCTAAGGCTGGAACGATAGCAGGAGAAAATCCGCCCGAGTTTAGAGGCACTTTGTGCTGATACTTACCAACGTAGCCGTACAGCATACCTGCCGTCCATTGTGCATACATTTGCGGTTGATCGAGCACACCGCGATAGATCTGGCCCCACGGGAAAACGTAGCCGCTATCTTGACCAAATGAATTGCTAAAAAAAGCCGCACCAGCGATTGATCCGTCTGCGCGTTCACGCTCGGCACCAACTAGCCACACCGCTTTATGATCATCACTGGGATGAAAGTGATAGGTGTAAGGAGATGCGATGAGGCTCCAACGATCGCCCGATTTGGCGGACAGGTCGAAACCATCGGTCCAATCGTAAGCTGAAGCGAGAGGGGCCATCAAAGCCGAAGCCACGCCCACCAGCAAAGCGATAGCGTGTTTTGAAAAAGAAATGGTTGATAGTTTGCGCATAAATAAGATGTAAATTGAAATGAGATATTCTGCGTTGCGTCAAAAACAGGAAACGGTAACATTTATTAAATGTAACTTCAACCGCCGTCCAATATCGTTATAAAAGATATGGGCATGCAGTAAATCCATTTCACTTTGATAATGATCCGTCTTTGATTCGCCCAAACGGCTGCAATCGGGCTATACCCCTCGCAATAAATCGCCATCTACCGGACAATTCGGCTATGTACCCAGCAAGCACCAGCAACCGCCAGCTGTTTTTACTGATACTGGCAATCACAACTGCCATCAAGGTTTGGCTAGCACTCAGCATTCCATTGATAGGCGACGAGGCGTATTTCTACCAGTGGGGCAAACACGTCGATTGGGGCGGTTTTTACGACCACCCACCCATGGTCGGCTGGTGGCTGTGGGGGTTACAGCACCTCTCCTCATCGCTGCTCGTATTGCGCCTTCCAGCCGTCTTGCTGTGGATCGTCATCACGGTCGGCATGATGGATCTGCTAAAACGCCTGCAGCCGGGCAGCGAAGAAAAATCCTGGCTACTTGGCAGCCTGTTTCTTTTATTGCCTTTCACCTGGTCGCTGAATCTGATCACGACTGATACGCCGCTGATTTTTTTCTTATTCTTCTCAGGCTATGCCTTCCTACGTGGAGAGCAATCCGATAGCCTGCGCTGGCATGCCTTCAGTGGTGTGTTGTTGGGACTCGCACTGCTATCAAAATATTTTGCTGGGCTGCTGGCGATTGCCTATGCGGTGTACTTCGTGACGCGCGGGCCGCGCGGCTGGTTACGGCTATCGATTATTGCGCTGTGTGCTCTGCCATTTATGCTGCTTAATCTGGCATGGAATTCGACTCATTGCTGGAACAATATTCTTTTTAATCTCTTTAATCGTAATGAAGGATCGCATTTTTCGCTAAGTTATCTCGCGGTTTACATCGCGATGATGATCTATCTGGTGACACCCTGGACAGGCTGGCGACTCGTGCGCACCCAGGCATTGCGCCAAAACTGGCAATTGGTCTCGTTGTTTGCGGTTCCTTTTATTTTATTTTTGCTTCTGTCGTTTTACAAAACAATCGGACTGCACTGGGTATTAGCGTTTCTTCCGTTTGTGTTTTTAGCGGTCGGAATAATGCTGAATGACGACGAATTTCGTTTGCACAGCCGCTGGACTATTTTTCTGGGTGTACCGCATCTGATAGCGTTAGTGTTGCTGGCCTACTTACCTAGCTCGGCATTTCAAGGAATGAAGCTACACACCGATATCGTGATGCATCGCGATGCAAAAGAACTGATTAGCACCATCAAAAAAGATAGGCCCCCCGACAGCGTTTTAATGACAGCCTCGTATAGCTCGGCCGCTTTACTTTCGTTTCACGCTGATCAGTATCTACCAGTGTTTGGCGAAGGCAGTTTTCATGCGCGGTTTGATGACAACATCACCAATTTTACAGACTTTGAAGGAAAGACGATTCTGATTGCTGGCACTCGCCGCATGGACCAAGCTAGTTTTGCGCCCTATTTCGAATCGGTGTCTGTGCGTGAACTGACGGTTGAAGGCGCACGTTTTTGGGTGGCTGAAGGACGAGGATTTAAGTTCGAAACTTATCGCGACAATATACTGAAAAAAATCGCAGCGACTTACTATCGCATGCCTTCATTTTTACCCTTGCATGGCTGCCGTTTTCTCGAGCAATATGAATTTGAACGGCAGAATCGCTGATGAATTCGTATGATTCACCATCAGGTTAGGTATTACGTCTACTTGAATGAAAATCGCTTGTGGCCTAGATAGCTAGTAAAAACTGGCACCACCACACCTACGGCATGCGCAATTTCAGGAATAAATTGCGTCAGACCCATGCGGGGTAAAACATAATAAGCCAGCAGCATACTGATCACCCAGGTCTGTATGACCGCAACCATATTCACCACCACAAACCACAGCGCGCTGCGCTGCATCGATTGACTACTTCCGGTAAAAACAAAGTAGCGAGCCAATACAAAAGCCGTCACCATACCTGTCAGATAGGCCAGAACTACTGCAACTGAAAAATCAACCCATTGGTTGTACAGAATACGCGAGCTAAAATTTACAGCGGCAGCCAAGCCTCCGGTCACTAAGAAAATGACGAATTGCCGCGACATAAAATGACGTATCACTGCACTGCCTCGCGCGCCAACTGACGACCAAATCCTATGCTCTCTGAAATACCACGATCTTCCGGGTAGTAATACGACGTATCGGCTACCCAAAGTCCTTGAATAGGCAAGGCCGCTGGCGGCAATCCACTCAGATAACCGGGATCGCAAATAGGTTGCGCATGACGATACCGACTAGCGCGTATATCAATGAAATCATCATCGAGTAATTCAGGATTGATTTTCTTTAAGTAGGTTTTAACCTTTGCTAGAAATACCTCATCGGCCTCAGCAAATTTAGGATGCTCGCCCGGCATATAGAAAGGTACATACACAATGGAATGCTCTAGCGGTCGCAAATTAGAATATTCAACCAACCCGGGAATATCCATATTTGGATCATTCACATTCAACCAAAAATTAGTTGAGAGTGGTTTTTTTAGTTTGGCGATAACACAAACTACGGCAATATTTTTTAGCGCTTGAAATTTTTGAAGTACATCCTGCGGTAAATCCGGTATCAGGCGCGGCACATACGGTAGGGGTACGGTGCTGATAACTTTGTCAAAAGATTCGAGGCCTTCGCTAGTCTGAACGGCAGTCACCCTACCCTGATCACACTGTATTTTTTGAACTGGTAAATTCAGCCGAATGATGCCGCCGTGTCGTTCAATATCCGCCTTCAGTGCATTTAAGAGGGTGGTTGAACCACCGTCTAAGTAACCTAATTTTTCTCGGAATAGATCGTAACGTGAACGCCCAATTCGGCGTATGCGACTCCAGATCCAGGCTGCTGAGAGATTACTGCTGTAATCGTAAAATTTATAATCAAACAATCGGCGCCAAAGAACTTCCCACGCTTCATCACCAACCCAGCGTCGGATCCATCCAGTAGCTTCGACGTTATCTAAGGGTTTCCAGTTGGTGCGTTTGGTACACAAAAAAGCATGCAAGCCATAGCGAAATTTTGCGATCAAACTCAAGCCACGAAAGCGCAATAAGGCAAACGGATTACCCCATGCTTGCAAGCGATTTTGATACCAGTAACCCATTTTAGTTTCAACCCAATGCATCTGATGAGCAATACCCAATTCATTCAGTATTTGCAAAAATGCGCTGTCGGAGGTGCAGTGGAAATGATAGTAGCGCTCAATTTGCAGACCAGAAAAATCAAAGCACGCGGTCATACCACCGACGCGATCATCCGCTTCGAATACCACGGGACGATGACCATCACGTGCCAACTGATACGCTACAGCCAAACCCATGGGGCCAGCGCCCAACACTGCTATGCGTTGCGACATGATTAAAATTCCAGCACCACCCGGCCATACACCGGATGGTTAAAAGTTTCTTCGATAGCCGCCGCAAACGGCGTACATGTCACGCCAAAAATAGTTGGCCAGTCGATGACCTCGAATTCATCGCGCGCTATCAATGCAGCTAACTGCTGGGTGGTGAAAGGGGGATTACGATCAAACTGACTCCATAGCCACAGCAAAAAATAAAATATGCTGTAAGGTATGCGCAATATCAGTGCACCTGCTCCAGTCGTTTTTTTTATGGTACGAATAATATC
>JBEDHZ010000154.1:0-5416 GCA_041173845.1 Pseudomonadota bacterium | reverse complement strand
GCTGGAGCTGCAGCAGCCGCGGTTGGCGCGGCAGGCGAATCGTGCGAATCAGCTGCATGAGTATCGGCGCCGACAGGAGTACCACCGGGATAAACTTTTTTCAGTTTCAATCGTTTGCTCGGCTCGCTAGCCGCTGCCACAGGTGCTACATGCGCATCAGGATGGGCTGGAACTTTGTCTGCATTAGCGTCCGGTGCCGCATGACCTGCATCAGCGTGAGCTTCCGCTTCCTTGGCTTCCTTGGCTTTTTTAGCCACTTTCTTGACAGGCTTTTTCTTTTTCGGCGCAGGCTTTGCGGGTGCCTCCGCAGTTGTATCTGCGGCCACCTTGGTATCCTCAGCCGGTTTCGCATCGCCATGTTTAGACTCAGCCGCAGGCTTCTCTGCTGGCTTGGCTTCAGCAGGCTTAGCGTCTGCCGCTTTCACCTCTGCTGGCTTAGACTCAGCAGCTTTTGCGGGCGCAGCCGCTTTAGCCGGAGCATCATGCCCTGCACCGTGATCGTCGTGTTTAGCATCGTTGGCGTTCACGCTTGTAGTCGCAACTGCAAATAAAAGCGCTGTCAGTAAATTAGTAGCATTCATCGTCATGACCTTCCTGTCAGGTCTCACTATAGATAGCCATTTAGTGCTGCTGGTGGCATAAATTATCAAAATTAAATCATTCGGTGCATCCTACCCTGCTCGCACCCTATTACTTGTTATGCTTCTCGTCCTTGTTAATCGAGTCGAGTGCGAAATTCTGTAGGCCCTTACACAAAGAATATACTTGGTCGCTCTAAAGAACCTGAATGCTGGTATCGATTAATAGAGCGTAGCTGGATGTTTCGGCGTAAACCGCGCAAAAATAGTTCAGTTTTACTATTAAAAACCATGCAAGGCATTTCGCAGGGGATTATCCTAAGGCCACTGCTATTTATCGTCCGGGCCGCTTTAATTATTCGGGCCCCGCAGTATTGAATTAAAAAAAGGAGAATCATTGTGTCCGATACTATTATTGAAACGCTGCCCGGTCAGCTGCATCAATCCGATTGCCCCTGCTGTGCACCAATCAGCACTGGCACTTCACGTCGTCAGTTCTTAGCAACTGGCGCTGCTGTCTTAGCCGGTGGCCTGATGGGATTCGTTCCTGGTCGCTCGATGGCGGGTGGTGGCAACTACGAAGCGATGCTGGTTAACTGCATCGATCCACGCTTCACTACGCTGAGCTGGCAGTACATGGGTCTGCTGTCAGGCGTCGATCGTGAAAAGCTGGGCGATAACTACAGCCACTTCGTGATGGCCGGTGGCCCACTCGGTGCTGTGCATCCAAAATTCGCCGCTTGGCACAAAACGTTTTGGGACAACCTCGATATCACAGTCGCTCTGCATCACATCAAACGTGTTGTGGCTTTATCTCATCGTGACTGCGGTGCTGCCAAGCTTGCTTTTGGTGCTAGCGGCGTAGCGGAAAAAGAAGTTGAAACAGGCTCGCATGCTGAGGCATTGATCGCCTTCCGCAAAGAAGTCAACGCACGTCATCCAAAACTCAGTGTTATCACTGGCATTATGGATGTATCAGGACGTGTTGATCTGATCGGTTAATAACTAAGCTGCCTGATTATTTTGACTTGAATCAAGGCAACGTTTGCATTAACCCTCAATACTGGCTCCTATCAAACATAGGAGCCAGTATGCCTTTAGATCATGCAGTTATCTGGATAGATCATCGCGAAGCTCACGTTATTCAATTTAATGAATCGGCGAGCGAAAACGAAACTATTCACACCAAATCCAAACACTCCCATTTGCATCACAAAGCAGGAACCCTTGGTTCAGGTCATGCCACACCTGATCAATCCTATCTGCATGAAGTGACCGAAGCGGTCGCCAGTGCTGCAGAAATATTGGTCGTGGGTCCGGGTTCGGCCAAGCTTGAATTACTACGTCATGCGCAACAGCATGATCCGTTGATTGCAAAAAAAATCTTAGGCATCGAGACGGTCGATCACCCTACTGACAAACAATTAGTCGCCTACGCTCGCCACTATTTCAAACCTGTTGATAAAATGAATGGAACGGCTGTAATTCGTACCTGAACTTCATTTGCACTATGAAAAAAATTCTTACTCTATTCGCGGTAGTCACTTTGTTTTCTACTGGCGGCGCTCACTCAGAGCAAATACGCTACATCTGCAGCGGCACGCATGTGGACTATGACGGCTGGGGTAAACGTACAGAGCAGATGAGTAGCTTGAAAGAAGATCCGGTTGATCTGGTGATTGATACTGAAGCAAAAAAAGTAAGCTTCAGCACCAAGTACGCCGGACCTGTGACGACTGATTTAAAAATCAGCGATCAATGGTACGAGGGCGAAGCGGCAGTGAATGTCACAGTCATGAACCGCAAAGTTGCACAGGTCAGCGTTAAACTGGGGCGAATAGCGTGGCAGGCGATGACGATCTACACACTCGATGATGCGAACGGCGAAACTCACCTCGCCTATGCCGGCGTCTGCACACCTAGCGCCGTGAAATAAGTGAACGGACTACGCAGTGTGTTTGCGCCCGGCCACATAGCGTACTCCGGTCGGGCCATACACTTCGGTATGCGGAATATTGGCATCAAGAGCAAACGTATCTCCAGTACGGCAATGCTGTGTACGACCTTCAGCAACGATCGTAATCTCGCCGTCTAAAATTAATGCACGCGCAGCAAACGGATGGGTATGCAAATCCAATGAGCCATTCGCAGGACGTTCGACCACAACAGTCTCAAAACCTTCTTTTTGCATCAACTGCTCGAATTCTTGTTGATTCATTTTTATTCCCTTTTTTAATGCTTCGAGACCAGTTTTACTAAGGTCAGCAAGGTTTGGTTCACCGGTGTTGGCACACCATGTTTTAAACCGAGCCTGCACACATAACCGTTCAGGTAATCAATTTCTGTTTTTTTGCCACGTGCCAAATCTTGCGCAGTAGATGAATACTGAGTCGCCATCGTGCTCGCCAGATTTCTAACGGTCGCGTACATATCGCCAGGTACTTCAATACCTTCTGCTTTTGCGACGGCGAGACATTCCGTAACAACCGTTTCCATGAGCGCTGGAATACCCTCTACCTGCACCATTTCACCATACATTTTTTGCGCAATGGCTGACAAGGCATTGTAGGCACAGTTGATAATCAGCTTAGCCCATAGCGGACCCATCACATTCTTGGATACTTCAACCGGTACCTCGGCCTCATGAAACCATTGCTTCACATCGACACTCTCAGGTGCATCACCAATCACTAACTCACCTCGACCGTGATGCTTTACGTGTCCCGACCCGGCCATTTCAGTCGCGACATAGACTACCGCTGGTATTACCCGCTGCGGTAATAGCTGCCTCAAAAGCTCAGGACTCTCGGCACCATTTTGCAGAGTTACGATCACAGCATCCGGTTCTAAGTACGGTGCAATCTCACGCGCTGCTGATTCGCTATCAGTCGATTTAACGCAAAATAGCACAAGGCGTGCTCCCTTAACGCCCGATGCATCGGTAACGGCTTTCATGGCGACATGCTCAGAAAACTTTTTAGTCTCTAACAATAGTCCATGCTGATTGACCGCATCCACATGCACTTGTCGACCAATCAGTGTCACGGGAAAACCTGCGCGAGCTAACATAGCACCGAAAAAACAACCGACAGAACCCGCACCCATCACGGCAATCTGTGGCTTAGCATTTGATTGAGATAATGACATAGTGACCTTTCTATTTTTATATTTTTAAGGACGCACTCAGAAAATTTAAACAAGCTATTTTTCTAGCCGTGAGAAAAGCTAACGGCTTAATTAACTTAGCTGAACTATAACCTAGCTCAGCTGTTCTGGCAGTTTGCTACTATTTTTTGCAACCAACTACGCTTACTTAGTGACTAGAATTTTTATTGAGTAAAAATTCCAGCAAAGTTTGAGTAAAGGCTTGCGCGACTTCCCAGTTCGATAAATGTGCTGCATTGAGCTCGACATAACGCGAGCCTTTAATCGCGCGAGAAATGAGTTCACCATGTTCCGGCGGCGTTGCCTTGTCATGCTTGCCACCTATGACTAAGGTCGGTGCAGTGATAGAAGTCAAATTCGCGCGCTGATCCATATCGCGTACCGCAGCGCAGTTCGCGACATAACCTTCAACCGACGTCCCTTGCAGCATTTTTCTTACACGATCTACTTGGGCCGGAGCATGCGCAAGAAAGCCGGGAGTAAACCACCGCTCAAGCACGCTCTCGATAATGCTCTCCATGCCATCTTGTTTGACTTTGGTGATACGCGTATTCCATATTTCAGGCACACCAATGGCAGCACTGGTGTTACACAGCGCTAAACGATCAATGCGCGATGGCGCATACACCCCTAGCCAGATACCTGTCATGCCACCCATAGAGAGGCCGCAAAAATGTGCGCGCTCAATTTTTAATCCATCCAACAACGACAGCACATCACCACCAAGCTGCGCAATGGTATACGGCCCTTGCGATACATCAGAGCTTCCATGTCCACGTGTGTCGTAGCGCAAAACACGAAAATGCTCGGAAAGTTCTGGCAGTTGCGGCAGCCACATAGACAGATTAGTGCCCAGTGAATTCGACATCACTAATACCGGAGCTTGTTCAGGACCTTCAAGTTCGTAATGCAAGCGGCCGGTGCCTGTTTCATAGAAAGGCATAGAGACTCCTGTAGTTGAAATTAATGCGGGCTGTAAATCAGTGCTTGCGGTGACGGTGTTCTGTGAGAACACGATCGACAAACGTTTCTGCCTGCCCCAGATAATTGACAGGATCAACTAACTTTTGAAGTTCGTCTCTAGAAATCAAGCTACTAACGTGCTTATCAGCCTGCAAGATGTCAAACAATGATTTATCGGTGGCGATTGCTTGCGCACAAGCGGCTTCTACCAGCTCGTGAGCGGCGGCACGACCCAGATGATTACTTAATGCAATTGACACGGACTCGGCCATTACCAGGCCATGAGTCATATCGATATTGCTGCGCATACGCTCCGCATGAACAGTCATACCCTGAATAACATCGCGCAACTGCTGAAGTGCTCCAGAGCTGAGCTGAATAATTTCGGGCAAGGTATCCCACTCCGCTTGCCAGCCGCCCAGTGCACGCTCATGCTCTTGCACCATGCAAGATAATAAAGTGGATACCAGTGCCGGTACGCGATGAGCAGTTGCGAGTATCGCAGCGCATCCGACCGGATTTCGTTTGTGTGGCATGGTAGAAGAACCACCTCGTCCTTGACTGCTGGATTCAGACAATTCAGCAATTTCAGTTTGCGCATGCAAAGAAATATCGCGCGCTATTTTTCCTAAGGTACCGGTTAACAATCCCAGCGCGGTACCCACTTCCGCAATGCGATCACGATGGGTGTGCCAAGGTATAGCTGGTAA
>JBEDHZ010000153.1:0-5449 GCA_041173845.1 Pseudomonadota bacterium | reverse complement strand
CTGTTTGCGTCTATTGCGGCTCCGCTAAAGGCAGCAGTCCTATTTACGCCGATGCGGCTAAATCACTAGGCCGCTCGCTCGTTAAACACAATTTATCGCTCGTATATGGTGGCGGTCATGTCGGGCTCATGGGCATCGTGGCCGACGCTGTTCTTGATGCAGGCGGTGAAGTAACGGGTGTTATTCCCAAAGCGTTAATGGATACGGAAGTAGGCCATGAACGTTTAACACGGCTACTAGTTGTCAAGGACATGCATGAGCGCAAAGCGCTGATGGCAGAGCATGCGGATGGTTTCATTGCTATGCCGGGCGGTATAGGCACCCTCGAGGAATTATTCGAAACGCTGACCTGGGCTCAACTAGGTTTTCACGAAAAACCTATCGGACTATTAAATGTTGATAAGTTTTACGATCCACTGATTGAATTTCTTCGGCATCAAACGTCGCAAGGGTTTTTGCGTACTGAGCATAAAGATTTATTACTGGTGCAGACTGAGCCAGATTCACTGATTGAGCAATTAAAAAATTTCACTATGCCGGAGGGATTGAGCTGGTTGAGCCGCCAGCGTGCTCAAACGTTGGGGCCGTGATCGCAACGCAGGTAATAACTACGGCTACGTTGTTGAAATAAGGTTAAGCGTTAAGAGTTAAAAGTTAATAGTTCAGCGCTTGCTTAAAATCGTTGAGCAGATCGTCGGTATCTTCTATACCCACCGAGACGCGAATCAATGATTCGGCGATGCCCATGCTGGCACGACGTGCCTGTCCCATCTCATGGTAAATCGTATGAGCGACTGGAATCACCAAGGTACGCGTATCACCCAGATTGCTCGCAGGTATAGCAAGCTTTAAACGGTTCAAGTAGTCGAAGCAATCGATACCTTCTTTTAATTCAAAACTGAGTAAGCCACCATACGCACGGAATAATTGCTTAGCGATGGCATGCTGCGGATGGGATGGCAAACCCGGGTAATGCACAGCAGCGACTCGTGCATCAACCGAAAGCATGTTTGCAAGCGCAAGTGCGGTTGACGATTCACGCTCTATTCGCAACGCCATAGTCTCCGATCCTACCGCCAAATGATGTGCGGCTTCTGGACCCAGTGCTCCACCAAAATCGCGTAATGCTTTAGCACGCAGTTGCGCCATACCCCACTGCGCAGGCGCAAAGCGCTTGTAATTTTCAGCGATGTTGGGGTACTGACTCCAATCGAATAAACCCGTGTCAGTCAAACTACCGCCCAAGGCATTGCCATGTCCGCCAATTGATTTAGTCAGCGCATTCAGCACCAAACTTGCACCAACGTCTTTTGGACGAAACAAGTACGGCGAGGTCATAGTGTTATCCACCACGTAAAGAATGCCTCGCTCACGACACAAAGCACCTAGGCGCGCCAGATCGGCGATTTGTGTGCGCGGATTAGCGATGGTTTCAACGAACACCATGCGTGTCGTAGGCTTGATTGCACGCTCTACGTTAGCGACATCGGTTGCATCTACAAAGCTAACCGGCATGCCTTGTTGATCAACGGTTTGCCACAAGCTATTGGTATTACCAAACAAGAAGGAGGAAGAAACAACATGATCACCTGCGCGCAACAAGGCTTGCACCACGGCGCCAATCGCTGCCATTCCAGTTGAAAAACACAAGGTGGACATACCGTCTTCCATCCGCGTGATTTTTTCTTCTAAAGCGGTAACAGTAGGATTACCTTGACGGCCATAACGATAACCAGGTTTCTTACCCTGAAAAACATCCGCTAATTCACGCGCATCCCGGTAGCCGTAGGCGACTGCAGTATGAATAGGTTTATGCAGCGAGCCGTGCTCAATGGGCTTTTGGCGGTCGCTGTGAAGTATGGTGGTGGTGAAGCCGTATTTTTTTCCGTCTTTCATGGAATCCCTTGCCCTGCCTGGGTATCTAAAATTTTTATTCGATTTGCGCCAGGTTTAGGTTGAGCTGCGTTCTAACGATATCTTCCATAATTACTTTAGGATGCTGACGAGCGTACTCGACCTTATCGAGGTAGTCGCGCGAGATATCACCGGTGATGTATTCGCCATCAAAGCATGACGCTTCGAATTTTTTCAGCAGCGGATTAACATCGGTAATGGAGCGCTTCATTGCTTCAATATCTTGATAGACCAGCGCGTCAGCCGTAATTTCACGGCACACTTCTTCTTCGGTGCGTCCGTAAGCGATCAATTCATTCCGAGTTGGCATATCAATGCCATAGACATTCGGATATTTCACTGGGGGTGCAGCCGAAGCAAAAATCACGCGCTTGGCACCTGAATCACGGGCCATCTGCACGATCTCACGACTGGTAGTGCCACGAACGATAGAATCGTCTACCAACAAGACACTCTTGCCTTTGAATTCCGAACTAATGGCATTTAATTTCTGTCGTACTGATTTGCTACGCACGCCCTGACCCGGCATGATGAAAGTACGACCGATGTAGCGATTTTTGATAAAGCCTTCGCGATAATGCAAATTAAGTTTGAGCGCGAGCTCCATCGCTGCAGGCCGAGATGAATCAGGAATCGGCATGACTACATCAATTTCACCATCACGAAATTGTTTACGAATTTTTTCAGCGAGATGCTCGCCCATACGCAAACGCGTGGCATAAACCGATGCACCATCAATAACTGAATCGGGACGCGCCAGATAAACAAACTCGAAAGCACAAGGATTTAATGTAGGGTTGGTAGCACACTGCTGGTTATAGAGCTTGCCATCGTTATCGATAAAAATCGCTTCACCGGGCATGACGTCACGCAAGAAATGAAAGCCCAAACCTTCCAGCGCAACAGACTCACTGGCCACCACATACTCTGGACCGCGATCGGTGTCGTTGAAACCTATACAGAGAGGGCGAATGCCAAACGGATCACGAAATGCAAGTAAACCATACCCTGCAATCTGTGCCACCACGGCATAGGAACCACGCACGCGCTGATGTAGGGCTGATACCGCCTTAAAAATAACCGCAGGATCTAGTAACAAACCGGTGGTGGCTTGCTGAATTTCATGCGCCAACACATTCAACAAGACTTCGGAATCAGAATCGGTATTGATATGTCGACGATCGTTGCGGAACATTTCAATTTTTAATTGATCCGCATTGGTCAGATTGCCGTTGTGAGCCAAGGTAATACCGAAAGGCGCATTCACGTAAAACGGCTGAGCTTCTTCCTCACTCGACGATCCGGCGGTTGGATAGCGGCATTGACCGATACCTGAGTTACCGGGAAGCGAACGCATATTGCGAGTGCGGAATACATCACGAACTAAGCCATTGGCTTTGTGCATGCTGAACGCACTACCATGACTGGTTGCAATACCCGCAGCATCTTGACCGCGATGCTGCAAAAGCAGCAAAGCATCATAAATAATTTGGTTTACCGGACCATGCGAAACGACACCGACAATGCCACACATCGCTGACTCCCTCAAAAACTACCTAGAGAAGAAAAAACTTATACCGACTGAACTGCTACAGAAAGACCCATTTTAATCAGGCGGGTTCGCATTTTGTCTGCTTCATCACGACTACCGTAAGGGCCTACGCGTATCCGATAACGCTCACCATCTTTGGTACTGATTTTTTGCAAATACGACTTAATTCCTGCCTGTTTTAATTTCGTCTGCAATTCATCTGCTTTGGTCTTACTGGCTACTGCGGCCACCTGCAAAATAAAGCGCGAACTCGGTGCTTTTTCTGCGCTTGCCCGCTCAGTTGATTTTTGAGCTGCTTTCTCGCTTGATGGCTTCACGTTCTGTACTGCAGGCGTTTTGTCGGCTGCGCCAGTTGTCGGCGCAGGTTCTGACTTTGCTTCAGCCTTGGGTTCAACTTTTGATTCAGTCAAGCCACTGGTTGGCGGCACAATCAACGTTTTTTTCGGTTCAACCAACGGCACTGCGAGCGGGGCTATCGCATTCGTAGCGCTGGCCGCTGAGCCTGGTTTGTCACGGGATGGAATTTGTATAGCGATGTCGTCGGCAAGTGGCTTGGGCTCGGAATCAAAAATCATCGGCAATCCGATGATGGCCGCCAGCACCAAAGCGCTGGCACCAATCAAACGACGGCGCGCACGCTTTTTTTCCGGCAGCATGGGATCGATAGGTTCCTCTTCCTGCGCCTTGCTGCCACGACGCCTAGGTCTTACCGGGACGTCAAGATCATCGTCGGCGTCCTGCTTTCCTTTGCCTGAGAACGAAAACAAGCCCATAAAATGAATCGTCTATTTTCCTGAAAATATGTGCAACAAGCGAAGCTCAATCAGTCGTTTTGAGAGCCATGACACCGGCGACTGTGAGGAATGATCCGAAGACCACAATTCTATCATTCTCAGTGGCTAGTCTCTTAGCTTCGATAATCGCCTCTTGTGGGTTGGGAAAGTGCCGAATAGTGCATTCAGCCCCCTTGTCGCCACTTTCTTGCACTCCTGCTTGATGCAGACAGTCCGCTAAATACTTAGTATCAGCGGCACGATCCAGCGGCAAATCAGTGAGATACCAATGATCGATCTTGTCTTTTAAGTGCGAAATCACCCCGAGCACATCCTTGTCAGACATCGCCCCAAAGATCGCGTAGGTAAAGCGGAAAAAACCCATATTGTCTAAATTTTGGGCCAATGTAGCAGCAGCATGCGGATTGTGCGCCACATCCAGAATGACTTGTGGTCGCCCCGGCACTACCTGAAAACGACCGGGCAACTCGACCATCACCAAACCATTGCGTACCTCTTGTGCCCCCAAGGGCAAACGATCGCGCAAGGCTTCCAGCGCAGCTAAGGCCGCACTGGCGTTAAGCAACTGATTAGCGCCGCGCAGGCTGGGATAGGCAAGTGAATTACGTCGCAGGCTACGACCACCGTAGTTCCACTGCTGTCGATCACCTGAATAATTAAAATCACGCCCAAACAACCAGAGATCGGCGCCTATTTTCGTGGCGTGGCCTATGAGCGATGCAGGTGGCGCAGGATCACTGCAAATGGCGGCGCGGCCAGGGCGATATATCCCTGCCTTTTCAAAACCTATCGCTTCGCGCGTGTCACCTAAATAATCTTGATGGTCGAGATCAACGCTAGTCACAATCGCGACATCGGCATCAATAATATTGACAGCATCTAGTCGACCACCGAGACCTACTTCAAGAATCACAGCATCGAGACCCGCTTCGACAAACAGCAACAAAATAGCCAGCGTTGAAAATTCAAAATACGTCAGGGATATGTCACGTCGTGCAGCTTCGACTTTTTCAAACGCGGCACAGAGCACATCATCACTGACGATTTCACCATTAATACGTGCACGCTCATTGAAATGCAGTAAATGAGGTGAGGTATACAGCCCTACACGGTAACCACCCTGCAGCAAGATGGATTCGAGCATGGCACACGTAGAACCCTTGCCATTGGTACCGCCCACGGTGATCAC
>JBEDHZ010000152.1:0-5508 GCA_041173845.1 Pseudomonadota bacterium | reverse complement strand
AGTGCCTGGCCGGGAGCGATATCGCGATTTGCCACCACCATCTCTTGTTGCTGCTGCTGGGTTAGGCCAACTTTCACGAAAACCTGCCAAGCCGGTTTGCTACAGCGTGCGCGAACGCTTTCCTTATTAACAAATGGATAATCAAAACTAAAATTACTGCCGCAGGGTTGCACCTGCACGCGCGGATCGAGTGGCGCCATTTTGACCTGATCAGCGCTCACCCCCGATTGACCGGCAACCCAATTCACTAGCGCAGACTCCAATGCCTCTTGGGGAGTCGCTGCAACAACCGCTTGCGAGCCTGCCAATAGCAGGGTCGTCAGAAGTCTGAGCAAGACTCTATATAAGAGCGGCTGAGTTCGCTGAATAGTCATCACGATTTGATTGTCAATTTGTTCATGGTACGGGCTTTGCTAAATCCTTTTCAACACAGTGTCAGGCTGTTGAACTTCCGACAGTCCCGACAAACTTAGCAAGAATGGTTCCAGACCCAAATAGATGAGAGATCATGGAAATACGATCGAGAGTTAATGACCAGATAGGCGATATTGCCAAAGAGAGAACGCGCCAACGCGAGGCCGCGCCATCGACGTCTTTCCGTCAGGTGGTTGAAGAAGCTAACCGTGAAGCGACATCAACAGTTAAGGTTCAGCGTGGCGATACCCTTGTTAGCCTGACACGCCATTTTTTAGGTGAGTCGGCGGCTCAATTAAATAAGGGACAGATTTACGACCTGGCTAAAACACTCGCCAAAGAAAATGGCATTGCTAATCCAGACCGCATCATGCCGGGTCAGCAAATCAGCATGACGCCCATGTCTACATTGGCAGCACTTAAGCTCAGGCATGGAACGGTAGAAGGGGTTCAGCTCGACACGGAATCGCCGCAGGTAAGTGCACCGGTGTTAGATAAAACCTTGGCGCGAGCGGTATCCAAGGGATATATGCAGGCTGAAGATCAGCGCGCCGTACGCGATAAGATTTTGCAGCTCGCGACCACCCATGGTTTTTCGCCCGATGATTTTGCTCGTACCACCTTGATGGAGTCGGATGGTATGAATCCGCGCGCATCGAATGGCAGCTGTCACGGCATCATTCAATTTTGCTCAGGCGGTAATCGGGGCGCTGCGAGTGCCGGTTATGCCGACAATCCCAAAGAGATACTTTCATTGTCTGTAATGGATCAGCTAGATTTAGTTGATAAGTATTTTACGGATACCAAACTCAAAGATTACGGACCAGCGTCGCTAGATAATTTGTATTTGACCGTCTTAACACCCAACGCACGCAATGAGCCACGAGCCAATGTGCCATTAAATATAGTGGGTCGCCAGGCAGCCGCTTTATATGAAGGGCGTGATCAGTCCGGTGTTATTACGCGGAATTCATTGATTGCTGGTCTCAAGCAAAATGCGCGTGAACGTCTGGGTGAATTCTCGGTCGCGAAAGTAGAACGCAAAATGATGTGATGTAAAAATCCCCAAGCATGAACAAAATAATTATGTGCGTTTGCTTTTTAATTAGAAAGATCAGCGCGTCGTTTTAATGACGGTTGACTCAAGGCGGCAAGCTCTTGCCGCCTTCTTCATGAAGTCGGGTAGTGACTTCATCCGGCGGCAAATGTTTGCCGCTTTTCTCTCTGAAATGGTCGTATTTCCGCCAAAAAACGAACTGGCACGGCGCTTGCAATGGTCGGATCGACAGCTGGAAACTTGAACGTTATGTCGGCATTCCGGCGTACGAACATTCAGCAGCATTAGGGAGTACACAATGGATTTACTCAATTCGGCTTTAGGCATACATGACAAGGCGCTGCGCGTACGAAATCAGCGCATGGAACTGCTCGCCCGAAATATCGCCAATGAAGACACGCCGCATTTCAAATCGCGTGAGCTGGATTTTAAAACGGTGATGGCGAAGTTCGAACCTGCAGAACCCATGGCAGCTACCAATCAAACGCATTTTGATTATGGCGATGACAAGTTAGATGACGATGGATTGCGCTATCGCGTTCCATTTAACGCATCGGCGGATGGCAACACCGTAGAGATCACCGTCGAACAGGCCAAGTACGGTAAAGCAGCCGCTGATTATCAAGCGACGCTGACCTTCCTTGAAAATCGCGTCAGCAGTATTCGCAAAGCATTGAGAGGGGATTAATAAATCATGCCCATGTCCATAGATAACATTTTCGGTATTGGCGGCACTGCGCTCCATGCGCAGATGATCCGTATGAATACCACAGCATCGAATCTGGCTAACGCCGGCACGACAGCTGCAACCGAACAAGAAGCGTATCGCGGTAAGCGAACCATCTTCAAAGCGTTGATGGATGATCAGATGACCAATGCGGGATCACCGTATGTCGGTGGCGTAAAGGTTGACAAAATTGTTGATGACACCAAACCAGTGCCACGTGTCTATGACCCTGGTAATCCACTCGCTGATGGTGATGGTTTTGTGTTTCAAGCGAATGTCAATGAAGTAACGGAAATGGTCGACATGATGGCGGCCTCACGTTCTTATCAGAACAACGTCGAAGTTGTAAACACTGCACGCGAGCTGATGATGCGCTCGCTTGAAATTATTAAAGCCTAAGGACGATTGATATGGCCTCTACCGTAACCGGCGCAGCGCAAAGTACCTCGACCTATACCTTGCCGTCGAATATCAAGACCACTGCTCAAGCAAAAACTGAGGCAGAACAAAAAGCCTTGACGGGTGATGGCGGAGCGATGGGTCAGACGGCCTTTCTGACGTTGTTTACTACGCAGCTGAAAAGCCAAAATCCGCTCGATCCTATGAATAACGAAGCCTTTGTGGCTCAGTTAGCGCAGTTCTCGCAGTTGGAAGCGACCACCAAAATGTCTGACAACGTTCAGAATTTAGTGGCGTCGATGTCGAACGATCGCATGAGTTCAGCGAGTGGCTTAATCGGTAAAAAAGTTGCTATACCCGATGGCAAAGCCATACTCACTAACGCACAACCTGTCGATGGCGTTGTCACGCTAGACAAAGATGTTGATTCCATTTCACTCAAAGTATTTGCTGAGGATGGCTCCTTAGTTCGTACCGGCGATGTAACAGCGCAGAAGAAGGGCGATTTCCATTTTGCCTGGGACGGAAAAGATAGTAACGGTGCCGCAGTTGCTGATGGCGTGTATCGCATTAGTGCCACTGTCACGAGTTTCGGAAAATCCAGCAAGGCCACGGTGACCACGATGGCACCTGTAAGAACAGTCACTACCGATGCGACCACCGGCGATATGCAAGTTGAATTTGATGATGGCTCAACTCAAAGCATGTCGCAAATTAAACGCGTTGGTCTGTAAACAAACACTAGCTCACTAGTAATTCAGGAGAAATACTCATGTCTTTTTATACCGCTCTGACAGGTCTGCAAGCCGCTACCGCGCAGTTATCAGTGACCAGTAATAACATTGCCAACGTGGGCACCACCGGTTTCAAACGTTCACGTGCAGACTTTGGTGACATCTTTGCGACGTCTCCTTTGCAAAAAGCGTCAGCCACTGTCGGTCAGGGTGTGGCGATTAAACAGATTACTCAAGAATTCAGTCAAGGGAATATTCAATTTTCAGCGAACTCACTGGATATTGCGATTACAGGTGATGGTTTTTTCCCATTGAAATCAGCTGATGGTTTGCAAGATATATACACGCGTAACGGTACCTTCTTGCTAGATGATTCTTTTAATGTGGTGAATGCAGCAGGACAGTCCTTGATCGCAGCGGGCGTTGACTCCTCCGGTAAAGCCGATCTGGAAAATCTCTCGAAATTAAATATCCCACGTAAGACAACCGGTGATGCGGTAGAAACCTCTGCGATTACCTTGGGTTTGAATTTCCCAGCTGATGCAGCCGTGATTACCAAGCCGTTTGATAAGAATGATCCTTCTACCTATAACAAGACGACTGCTGTTACGGTGTATGACGCCGGTGGTAATGATTACCTCGCAACGGTTTACTACGCTAAGACGCAGGTAGCGAGTTCAACCGACCCCAGCAGCAAATGGCAAACCTATGTGTACATTGGTGACACAAAGCTTCAAGAAAACCTGATTCAAGCGAATACCAGTGGCGATAAGCTGTATGTCAATAAATACGGTCAGACTCTGCCAGAAAGTAAGATCCCACCCGAAAATATTGCACGTGGCATTACTAAACTGGTTCATTTAGACGATTTGAAAAGTCCTATCGACTCAACACCGGCAGCACTATCAGGCCAGCAAATCGATACGACCACGAATACCAACTACAAGAGTGGTTTGAATGTCAATACCACCTTGCAAACCCAGACGTTGGCGAATGTGGGTGGGCAAACTCAGGTTATTAATGCTGCCAGCTTAGTGGGTACCACTGGTGCATTGCAGTTAACGCTCCCAGCATTGTCAGGCACAGCTGCGCAGACACCGATCACGGTTACGCTGGCGCCTTTGACCCTAACAGGTACTGAGTCAAAACTAGAGATCGCCAGTTTGATTGCTAGTTCGATTGCAGCGGATGACTCATTTAAAGCGATAGGTGGCTATCCAGGTCGAAGCGTGACAGACAACGGTGATGGTACTGTTTCCGTGACATTTTCTAAAGCAGATGAAGTGGTATTCAATACTGCAAAAGTAGCTGCTCCGGGCTATAGCCCCTTAATAATTACAGCACCTACATCGACCGATCCATTGGTGCCGACAGTTATAGAACAATACTCAGCAAATTCCATCGCTTTCGAACTCAATATCGATGGCGTCAATATGCCCAAGATGATCGATCTGTCGTACTTGAACGATCCAGCAGTCACTAAAAATTTCACTGGCGTAGATATCGCTAGAGAAATTACTAATCAAATTAATAAATCCTATGGCGATGAGCGTCTATTTGATTTTACCCAGGGTGATCTTGCTGGCTTGGATTTGACCAAATCGCAAAATACCGGAACCCTGATGAAATTAAAACTCATCAATCCATCGATTGAGGCTGATCCTGGTGCTGAGCTGACCATTCAATTTGGTCAGGTTAATCCAGCGCTTGATCCTACTGCAGTGCCGACACCTGCAGGTAGTAAAGTTGGTTTGGGGTCTGATGGTATTTTTTACTTCACCGATTTAAGTAAAGTCACTCGCGATGAAGCGCTAGGGGCTATTCAAACGATTGTCTCGGCAAATGGAAAAAGTGGTACGCCGGGTAGCGATCGTTATGCAGACTTGGGTGTTAGCTATAACGCTCAGTTGCAAACATTCACCTTTAAAAATGGCAGTTCAACCAATTTAGAAATTTATGCCAGTGCGCCAAATCTCGCCATCAAAGGCTTGATGGGCTTGACCTCGACAGAAACAATCGTCGATTCATCTACTGGTGGCTACGGCGCCAAAGTTATCCCTAATGGTAATTTGATTAACCCAACAGTTGAGCAGCGCTACGGTACCGTCGTGTCCTTTGACGAAGCAACCCGTCGATTTACGATTTCATCGGGTACGACCGGTGACACATCGAGTATT
>JBEDHZ010000151.1:6847-8106 GCA_041173845.1 Pseudomonadota bacterium | reverse complement strand
AAAGGGTAAGAATTGTGTTCCATAGAGTCCCTCGGAAAAGCTCATCTCTACCAATGGATACTTGGTTCTCGATGACGATTCATAAATGCTAAAGGATTGCATCAAATTTTCTTCAGTGACATGCGAGCCGATGCAGTCTCAAGACTTTCCTTTCGTTCGCTGTAGCGATCTACTAAATAGGGTGAGATATCGCGCGTTAGTAACGTGAATTTCACTAACTCTTCCACAACATCGACTAGACGATCGTAATAGCTGGAGGGTTTCATTCGACCAGCTTCGTCAAATTCTTCATACGCTTTGGGTACAGACGATTGGTTAGGAATCGTCAGCATGCGCATCCAACGACCAAGCACTCGCATCTGATTAACAGCGTTAAAAGATTGCGAGCCACCGTTGACTTGCATCACAGCCAGCGTTTTGCCTTGGGTGGGGCGCACAGCACCCAGAGCTAAAGGAATCCAATCGATCTGCGCTTTCATGATGCCGGTCATGGCGCCATGGCGTTCTGGCGAAGACCAGATCATACCTTCTGACCAAGAGCATAGTTCACGTAGCTCGACCACTTTAGGATGTGTATCAGGGGCGTCATCAGGTAGTGGCAAACCACTTGGATTAAAGAAGCGCGCCTCAGCACCATATGCTTTCAGCAAACGAGCTGCCTCTTCCGCTTGCAGGCGGCTAAATGAGCGAGTGCGAAGCGAGCCATACAAAAGCAAAATTCGAGCGGGGTGAGTTGATTGCTTAGTCTGCGATAGCAGCGCTGTGTCAATCGGTGAGAAACATTGTTCGTCGATATTCGGCAAATCACCGAGCAGATCTGATTTGTTCATGAAAATTCAAGTTGGTTAGTCAATTGCACCCGCAAAACAGGCTAGTGATGTACCTGATACATCTTTGCTAAACACCTTCAACAATAAACGCTCTACCGACTGAGCAACTCATACGCAGATTTTTTAGCGTTGTATAGGCCGGTGAGTTGTACCACGCCGTTGCTATTTCCATAGAAGGGAATTCAACGACAATTGTGCGCAGCATATTGTGGTGACCTTCATCTACGCCTTCAACCTGCAATCGTTTACCTCCACGCACAACGAATCTTCCTCCAACAGATTCTATGTTTTGTAAGACTTGTGATCTGTAGGTTTCATAGATCGATTGGTCGGTGACGGTAAGTTCGACAATAAGAAAAGCTTTTGGCATTGATGGTTTAGTAAGTTATTTTTATAAAGATTTTTTTAAGAATGCCTGTAATTCGCTAG
>JBEDHZ010000151.1:0-6838 GCA_041173845.1 Pseudomonadota bacterium | reverse complement strand
GTTCAGCAATAACTCTACCTATCTCAGAGCCCGCTTTAAAAATGATGATGGTACTTTGTAATTTTCCGTTGAAAAATTTCACATGTTTTCTTTGCGAGTCGTAATCCACTTCAAAAAATACAACATCCTTGAATTCAGGTGAATTTATAGCCGCATTGATTTGCACATCCTGAGCCTTGCAGGTGCCACACCAATCAGCGTGGATATGTACAACGATAGTTTTGCCTTCGGCTAGTAGCGTATCGAATTCCTGCTGCGTATAGAATTTACCAGCTGCGTCCGCGGGTAGGGAGATGCAAAAAATAAGTGCGGCAATAGTTTTCCAAAATAAACGCATTGAGATTACCCAGTTTAAAATTTTAGTCAGTGTCGCAGGCAGCTCTTATGAGGCTTTTAGGATTGCTGCGGTCGGTTTCTAATTTCCATTCCCCTTTAGAGGATTGCGTATAAATAGGCTTTTTTTTCGCTTCATTATCTGCATAGAAAAAAGTTTTGATAATTTTCGATTTATTTTTTTCGCAATCAAATTCGATTAAAACTTTAGTCGCGCTGTAGTAAAACGTATCGTCTTTTCCTGTGTGATAAACAGTGACAGATTTCATGTGTCTGTATGAAAACAGTACAAGCATTTGTGAAATGTTATTTCGTCTTTCAACGCTTGATTTGTCAGGGAAAGCCGCGAGTAGATCGGGGTCTGCATAGACTTTGGTTTCAGCGTGAATCGAAGCTGCCACAAGTAGTCCTGCAACTAGCAACAGATAGCGTGTTGTATTCATTGGGTGCCCATGGAGCATTAGATCGACTGCGAAGACTTATAGCATAGTCGAGGCTCAACTTTCGCTTTCGGGAGGTCCTTTCCAAAATGTATACAAAAGTAGGTGTGGTCAGCCATAAGTCAGTCCTCTGCGGCAGCGCGTCATTGCGAAAAATTCCTGTTCCGTCTACATTGGGGCCGTCGGTTCCCAATGGGCCGTCCCAACAAATTTAGAAGAGAAGATTTCATCAAAGAGTAAAGACATCTTCAAATAACAAGCCTCCATGATGAGGCGATAACAAAGCCGGACAAGGAGACAGTATGGCAATCCATTCATGGCGTGTTCCTCGTTGGAGCGTCCGCCTTCTTGCAAGTTTGTTTATTCCATTAGTCTTGTCTGTGTCGGCGACCGTCGATGCTCAAGAAACAAAACCCGTACGAATTGGCGTTCCCACATCGGTGCAATTACAAGTGGGTAGAGACACGTTGACTGCTATCAAAATGGCGGTAGATGAAGTCAATAAAAAAGGCGGCGTGCTGGGTCGAAAATTAGAATTTGTTTCAGCTGATGAGACAGAAAATCCTGAGACGGGTATTAGTGCCATTCGTAAGCTAGTCGCTGACGAAAAGGTCGATGTACTGATCGGTGGTTACACCAGTGGCGTAACCTTGGCTCAGTTGCCGCATATCGCAGCTGCCAAGACCATTTACTTGGGTGTAGGAGCAGCTTCTCCGAGTATTACTAACAAAGTAAAAACCGATTACGACAACTACAAATATGTTTTTAGAGTAGGGCCTATCAATGCAGCGCATCAGGCGCGTGGCTTGGTTGATTTTATTTCCAATTTTGTGATTGGTGAATTAGGTTACAAGAAAATTGCCATCGTTGGCGAGAATGCCAAGTGGGTACAAGACTTAGTACCCGTGTTGAGTAAGGGCGCAAAAGAAGTCGGCGCTGATATTAGGATGACTGAATTATTCGATACGCAGACATCGGATTTTTCACCGCTACTAGCCAAGATCAAAGCGAGTGGAGCTCAATATCTAATCGTGACTGTTTCACACGGATCTAGCGATACCTTTGCCAAGCAATGGCACGATGCGCAAGTGCCTGTGCCGTATGGTGGCATTGATGTGAAGAGTATGGATGGTGATTTCTATAATCGCATCGGTGGAAAATCAATTTCTGAAGTGGCAGCTAATTTTGCTGTTCGCGCGCCGCTAACTAAAAAAACTATTCCTTTTTTTGACGCGTTCAAAAAGCTTTCACCTAACTATCCCGTGTATACGGCCTATTTTGCATATGACGCTGTCTTCCTGTATGCCGATGCTGTAAAGCGCGCGGGTAGCTTTGATACGGATAAAGTTATTAAAGAATTAGAGAAAACAAAACATGAAGGTATCGCCGGCGAAATCTCTTTCGATGAAAATCATGATCTGATGACGGGTAAAGGCAAAACAAATTTAATCTTCGCGCAATGGCAAGATAAAGGCGAACGCGTCGTCATCTATCCCAAAGAACTACGCACTGGTAATTTCATTCTGCCACCCTGGATGAAGTAGTGGAGATTCTTATCTACGGCGCTGTCACTAGCGCCATTTATGCCATGTTAGCCGTCGGGTTCACGCTGATTTTTGGCGTGGCCCGCGTGCTTAATCTCGCACATGGATCGTTCTATGCCTTGGGCGCCTATGGTACCTATGTGCTGACTTCAATTGTGGGATTGCCACTATGGTTGGCAGCACTTCTGGCGATTGCTGGTGTGTCTCTGTTTGGTGTTGTGATTGAAAAAGTGTTGGTACGCCCACTGCGTTATTCACAACTGGGTGTGTTGATGATTACCCTCGCAGTGTCGCTCGTTGTTGAGCAGGCGTTATTTTTGATTTTTGGTTCAGAGTACCGTAACGTTCCGGCCTTTATTGATACAAAAGTCAGCATTGGAGGAGTGGATGTAGCAGGCCAGCGTTTGCTCACACTCGTTGTTGCTGTAGTTGCGATTGGTGCACTGTATTTATTTATTCAGCGTACTCGTCTTGGCAGTGCCATCCTCGCTATTTCGCAAGACGCGGAGGCTGCTAAATACATGGGCATTCCGAGTGATCGTATTTTTTCATTAGTTATGGCTATCTCCGCAGCGTTGGCCGCACTAGCGGGCGTGTTAGCTGGGCCGTTTTTATCCGTGCAGCCCTCTATGCATTTACTCCCCATCGTTAAAGCCTTTGCGATTGTGATTGTGGGTGGCCTTGGTTCTATTCCTGGAAGTATTTTGGCTGCGCTGATGTTGGGGTATGCCGAGACACTGGTTGCCTATTTAATTTCAACTAGCTGGACTGAAATTGTGTCTGTGTTAGCGACCCTGCTGACGTTAGTGTTACGACCCGCAGGTATTTTCGGCAAACGAGCCGCATTCTAGGGGCGACTACGTGAACGGATTTAAGCAAATCGACAAACTCAGTGGTGTGGCTGGCGCAGCAGCGCTTGTTGTTCTAGCAGTTGCGCCGTTGGTCTTTCCTGGAAATTATCTCATCGGTGTACTAACCGTTGCCGCCATCTACGGCATCTGGGCAGTGAGTTGGGATTTCATGTCGGGCTTAACGGGGCGAGAAAATTTTGGGCACTCACTCTTTATTGGTGTGGGGGCTTATGTGGCCGGGGTTGTTAATGTGCAGATGGAACTCGGACCATGGTGGAGTTTGCCAGCTTCCATGTTATTGGCAGTGGCGTTTGCTTTATTGTTGGGTTTTCCTACGCTGCGATTAAAAGGTCCATATTTCGCGCTAGCGATGCTCTCTGCGGCCGTCATCATGCAACGCTTGATGTTGATTTTTTGGGAGTACACCGGTGGCGAGGAAGGTATACAAGATATCGCACCGCTGATCCGAAATAATCTTCACTATTACTGGTTTGTGTTGGCGGTGTTAGGTACGACGACATTTATTCTCAGTTGGATGGCACGATCGCGTTGGGGATTGATTTTGCGTGCCATACGCGGTGATGAAGCAACGTGTTTAGCAGCAGGTATTCCGATCACAACCTACAAAATTGTCTCGCTGGTGATTAGTGCTGCATTCGCTGGTTTAGGCGGCGCTTTGTACGCACACTATCAGCTACAAGTTAGTCCCCAATTGTTTGCTGTTGTAACGTCAGTGACCATCATCACTATGGTGTACGTAGGTGGTATGGGAACTATCTATGGCCCTGTGGGTGGTGCGCTGCTGCTGACGTTATTAACCGAAGGCTTACGAAATTTTGGTGAGTGGCGATTAATGATTTACAGCCTCTTGCTGATTTTTATTTTATTTTTTCTTCCGAATGGCTTTATCGCACCGTTATGGAAACGAGCGCGGTCGGGATGGGGAGATAGAGCATGAGTTCGGTATTGCTAGAAGTCGATAGCGTCGATAAGCGTTTTGGTGGCCTACACGCAGTTAAGCAGGTGAGTATGCAAATTCGCCGAGGCGAGATTGTCGGCATACTCGGGCCAAATGGCGCGGGTAAGACGACGCTGTTTAACATGCTGACTAATTTCATTCCTCCCGATAACGGTCGAGTCCTATTTAATGGTCAGTCTTTGCAAGGCGTGAAGCCACATAAGATTGTGACCTTAGGCATTGCGCGCACCTTCCAATTGTGTCGGCCATTCGTTGGGTTGTCTGTCTTAGAAAATGTATTGGTAGGCAGCTTAGGTCCGCGAGTAAGGCATGAGGATCTGGGTGATCGAGCCATACAATTACTCAAACAAGTTGGTCTGGAAGCTAAGGCTCACACGCCATCAGAGTTACTTTCGTATGGTGACTTGCGTCGCTTAGAAATTGCCCGCGCATTAGCTGCTGAACCTGAATTGTTATTACTTGATGAGCCTTTCGCTGGCCTGGGTTCATCGGAGATTGAAGCGATCTCATCCTTGATACGGCAGCTACATGCTGAGAA
Source organism: Pseudomonadota bacterium (assembly GCA_041173845.1). Taxonomy (GTDB): domain Bacteria; phylum Pseudomonadota; class Gammaproteobacteria; order Burkholderiales; family Burkholderiaceae_D; genus Pernthalerella. The sequence goes on along the minus strand of JBEDHZ010000151.1, from coordinate 2,153 downwards.
GCAGCTCACTATTTTATTAATCGAACATAAGCTACGTGAGTTCATGCAATTGGTTTCGCGTGTCATCGCACTTGATTTTGGTGAAGTGATTGCTGAAGGCTCGCCTGCTGAAATCGTCGCCCATCCTCGTGTGATTGAAGCGTATATAGGCAAGCAAACTGAGATGGCGGTGCATCATGCTGCTTAAACTCGATCAGCTAACCGCAGCGTATGGGCAGGCGATAGCGCTGGAAAAAATTCAGTTACAGATACAACCTGGCGAATTGGTAGCGATATTAGGGCCCAACGGCGCAGGTAAATCGACCTTACTTAAAGTGATATCGCGTGCGATGAGCTCGCATGGTACGTTGGAATTTAATGGGCAGTCATTACATGCGTTTTCAACTGAGCAAGTGGTAGGTTTGGGTATTTGTCATTGTCCTGAAGGGAGGCGTTTATTCCCTGAGCTGTCAGTGATGAAAAATCTACAGTTAGGAGCGTATCTTCGAACCAACCGTCAAGACGTGGCGAATGATTTGGCACGAGTATTTTCTCTGTTTCCCATTTTGTCTGAGCGTCAAGATCAAATTGTTAGCACTCTCTCTGGAGGACAGCAGCAGATGGTCGCCATTGGTCGCGCCTTGATGGGTGATCCCCAATTATTATTGTTAGATGAGCCTTCTGTCGGTATAGCGCATCGCTTAAAAATGGAAATTTTTGCTGCGATTAGAAAAATTTGTGATGGCGGCGTGGCCATACTCATGGCCGAACAAGATGCGCAATCAGCCTTGCATATCGCGGATCGCGCTTATGTCCTTGAACATGGATCCGTTGCACAGGAAGGCAGCGCATTTAGGCGTAGGTTGAATGAGCGATTTACTGACACCGCTGAAATAAGCTGTTCCAGAATTTTGATTTTTCGCAATTACCCCAGGCTCTTAACAAGCTCGTTACGTATTTACTAGCCTAGTCCTTATTCAATCGACTGTGCTCATAACGACAAGTAATTTCGTAAACCTTCAAATAAAACCAGTAATTAGAACGGTTTGATAATCAATATTAAATTATTGGTTACATGATCGAATTTAGAGCCTATGATGGGTTCACCTAATTCGGCATAGCCCACCCATATTTGCTGTAGCTTTTAGGCTCGCCTTATGGGTTTAGATCGGCCTAACACAGGCATACCTGGCTTCAAACATGCCCACCTCACCACTTGAAAATGAATTTCTCGCTAAGCTTCCCAAATTAGACTACGACCGAATACGTTTACTGCTGCAAGCAGTAATTTTGAAAAAAGGGCAGGTTTTATACGCTCAGGGCAGTTCACCTGACATGATTTATTTTCCAGTGTCGACGGTCGTATCTTTTTTCGTTGAGCTGAGTGACGGCTATTCAATCGAAGCGATTGCTTTCGGCAGAGAGAGTATTGTCGGCGCAGCTATTCCGACAATTGGAAGCGTAGGTACGATGCGAATCAGGGAAGAAGGTATTGCGTATAAAATTTCTGCAGTAAATTTTAATGAAAGTTTATTAAAAATATTGTCTATATCTCAGGCAGCGAATCAATTTTACGTCTCCATCATTGAAATCATGATGCGAAATATTGCATGCGTGAGTCATCATAGGCTAAGTCAGCAATTAATTCGTTGGATACTTCATACAGTAGATTACTCACAGTCGACCACGATCTTATTTTCCCATGCGGAGCTTGGAATGATGTTGGGAGTGCGTCGTGAGGCTATTAGCTTGGCGCTCAATGAACTCTATTTGCTCGATGCGGTGCTTTTAAAACGAAATCATGTTGAAGTACTAGATCGACTTCTACTTGAAAAAATGGTTTGTGAATGCTATCGACAGGCATACGTCCCATCAAACCTGCATTATGTTTCTCAACGGGTGTGTCAATGATTTGTGGCTTTACGGCTTTGTTATTTTTTGCGCTAGGTGTGCATTAGCACAGATCAATTACCCTATTCACGATATTCAAATAGACAGGCGGCGAGAATGAATACAGCATCGGTAGTTGTTAACCATCAAATAATGAGCTCGAACACAAAACTACGCATGATGGGTAAATAGAATCAGTCTGCCACGACGGCCGATCTGCTGTCTGCTTTGGTGATAAGTGGCTTCGCCAATAAATGCTAACATTTGGGCATTAACCGCCTAAC
>JBEDHZ010000150.1:0-5557 GCA_041173845.1 Pseudomonadota bacterium | reverse complement strand
ACATAATCGTGGTGACGACCTTTTTAGGAGTCAGCGAGCTGCCGCCTAAAACAACAACCCCGGCTGAAGCCGGGGTTGTTAGATGCCAATGTAGAGCGGTGCTGCTGTGAAACTAGCGTTCCAGATACTGCAGCTTGTCTTTTGTATCTTTCCAGGTCTCTGCTTCTGCAAGCGGTGCCTTGGACTTGGTGATCGAAGGCCATTTGCGAGCGAGGTCGACATTCATTTTGATGAATTGCTGCTGATCTGAAGGCACATCTTCTTCCGCAAAAATAGCGTTGACAGGGCATTCAGCCACACATACCGCGCAGTCTATGCACTCATCTGGATCAATCGCCAGAAAATTCGGGCCTTCGCGAAAACAATCTACCGGGCAAACATCCACGCAGTCGGTGTAACGGCAGCGAATGCACGATTCGGTTACAACGTGAGTCATAAAAATCCTATCTGTGTCTATTTTTGAAATTATGGCAAAGCGCTCTTGATCTTCACAGTGTGTAGCGCCCCACTTGATTCACGGCTTCAATCGCAAAGCCTTGTATTTTAAGGCAAACCACCTTGCTCTACAAACCCGGATTAGATGGTTTTTGAATAAGCAAATAAATTAAATGACTCATGTCCCTGCTATAAAAGCGGTCTTCAGGTCTCAGGTGGTGAATTATTTTGGGCTCACGGCCTAAAATTTACTCACGCATCGCGGGCGCTGCGGTTGGGGTTGCTGAGATAGAATCAAAACTATCTTAAAGAGGACACCATGGATACTTCTGCAGCCCGCGCGGCTATTTTTGGTCGGATTCGTAAAGCTCAGCAGCGCCCGGCCGAGCCGAGCGCGGCCGAGTTGGATGAGGTTAAAAAATATCTGGCCTCGAGCAATGTTGGTCCGCGACCCGACATCGGAACAGATTTAGTTCATCGGTTTCGTACTCAAGCTGAGCGCACCTCTCAAACGATTGATGAAGTGGCTTCTATGCGTGAAGCGCCTGCCGCTGCTGCGCGCTACCTCGACAGCATAGGCGTAGCCCGATCAGCAATCGCTTGGGAAAGCTTATCCGATATTCCTTGGAACGAATCCGGTTTACAAGTTGAGTTTCGTCCGCCGGTGAATGAAGACATGGTTGGCATCACTAGCTGCTTTTGCGCTGTTGCTGAGACCGGTACGCTGATGCTGCTCTCGGGTGCGCAAACCTTTGCGTCCGCAGCCTTACTGCCAGAAACGCATATCGTTTTGGTGCCCACTTCGCGCATCGTTCGTTCTATTGAGGATGCTTTTGATCTCGCAAAAAAAGAGCGTGGTGAGTTACCTCGTGCGACGAATTTTATTTCTGGGCCCTCGCGTACCGGAGATATCGAGCAGACCATCGTGCTTGGCGCGCATGGACCGTATCGAGTGCACCTGATATTGGTGCGAGATAACTGAATTTAAGTGGTGCTTAGGTGATCTCAATGAAACCAAAAATTCTCGTTACACGCGCAATTTTTCCGCAAGTTATTCAGTATTTGTCTGAGCATTTTGATGTTGAAGATAATCAGGATGACGTGGGATATGACGATGCCGAATTAGTGCGGCGTTTGCAGAGCAAAGTAGGTGTGTTTGCCAGCCCCAGTCATCGCTTTACAGCAGAATTATTTGCCGCCTGCCCAAATCTGAAGGCAGTCTGCAATATGGCTGTTGGCTACAACAATATTGACGTGCCTGCCGCCACTGCAGCGGGTGTGATGGTAACTAACACTCCTGATGTGCTGAACGAAACCACTGCAGATTTTGCGTGGACATTAATGATGGCTGCTGCGCGTCGTGTTTCTGAATCTGAGCATTATTTACGTGCGGGTCTTTGGAAGAAGTCGCATTACCTTGATTTTTTAGGTGTTGATGTACATGGAAGTACACTCGGCGTGATTGGTATGGGGCGAATTGGACAAGCGATTGCTCGTCGTTCCATGGGTTTCAATATGAAAGTTGTTTATCACAACCGAACTCGATTAGCGCCTGAGTTAGAAATAGCAGCGAATCATGCGCAGTATCTCAGTCGCGATGAATTATTGCGCACAGCGGATCATGTGATTTTGGTTTTGCCTTATTCCCCAGCGGTGCATCATGTGATAGGTGCTGAGCAGCTCGCGCTAATGAAACCCACAGCGACCTTAGTGAACATCGCGCGCGGTGGTATCGTTGACGATGCCGCATTAATTAATGCACTTAAAGCCGGCCAGATTGCTGCTGCCGGTGTCGATGTTTTTGAAAATGAGCCTGCGTTTAACCCGGATTTTTTATCACTAAAAAATGTGGTGTTGACGCCTCATATTGGTAGTGCGTCTGTACCAACGCGTCATGCGATGGCCTACTGTGCTGCCGATAATTTAATCGCTGCCTTGTCGGCTAAGCGACCACCTAATCTCTTGAATGCAGAAACATTCAAGTCTTAATAATAAGACCGTAAGGTCAGTACAGCTCGGGAGCAAAAGATGGCCGATATAACGATCGTTCAAGATCATGCGATGGCCATGGAGGAGGCGCGTGCTGCGGCACAAAAAGTCGCTGACCAAATGGTGGTTGATTACGAAATGGTCGCCGAGTGGCAGGATGATGTGCTGAGTTTTAAGCGTACGGGTTTTTCTGGCACGCTGGCGTTAACCCCCGGTCGCGCTGAACTCGAGATTAGCCTAGGCATTATGCTCAAAGGCTTTTCTCGAAAAATAGAAGAACAAGTGACCAAAAATATGGCTAAGGTGTTCTCTACGTAGTTCAGCGGTTGGAACGATGCTGCGCTGTTTTAGACAGACAGTAATTCGACGTCAAAGATCAAGGTTGCATCCGGTGGAATCACGCCACCTGCTCCGCGTGAACCATAGCCTAGCGATGATGGAATAATTAATCTGCGTTTGCCGCCGACTTTCATTCCCTGCACTCCTTCATCCCAGCCTTTAATCACATGGCCGGCGCCGAGCGGAAATTCAAAAGGCTCATTGCGTTCTACGCTCGAATCAAACAGTTCGCCTTCGGTGCCGTCTGGATTTTGCAGCCATCCGCTGTAGTGAACGCTGACGTAATCACCCTCGACGGCTTCGGCCCCGCTGCCCAGCGTGAGATCGTCGTACTGCAAGCCTGAGGCGGTAGTGGTCTGAGACATAGTTTTTCCTCGATTTATTAGCAGCGGGCATTTTACCAGCCAGCCAGAATCTATAATGCACGCATGAGGAAATGTCGATGACCGTTTTTACTTCGTTCTTTCGCGCGCTAATGGCGCAGCTGCATCCGCGCATGCTGCTGCTGACTTTATTACCTTTCATCGTTGCGCTTGGAGTCTGGGGCGTGGCGCTCTGGTTGGGGCTGCAACCATTGATAGATCAATTGCAGGCATGGTTCTCTGACTATGGTTTATTTCGCTGGACTGGCGATGCGCTCGATTCATTAGGACTGGCCTCGTTACGAACTTTATTAGTCCCCTTAATTGCGATGTGGTTGCTGCTGCCGTTGATGGTACTCAGCGCTTTGCTGTTGGTGAATTTGATGGCTATGCCAGTCATTGCCAATTACGTTGGTGATCGTTTTTACCCACAGCTGGAACGACGTGAGGGTGGATCTATCAAAGCCAGTCTGTGGTTATCCTTCTCGTCGTTTGTGATTTATTTACTGGCCTGGTTACTTGTTCTTCCGCTGAATTTAGTTCCGTTATTTGCTGTTTTAGTTCAGCCTTTGTTATGGGGTTGGTTGACAGCGCGCGTGATGGCATATGAAGCTCTATCGTCGTTTGCAGACGAACATGAGTTATCAATCATTCGAAAGCAGCAGTTTCCCTTGTTGATGATTGGTGTAGTGACGGGAAGTTTGGGCGCTGCACCGGGATTGTTGTGGTTAGGTGGTGTGGTGTCAGTTATTTTCTTTCCCATCTTTGCCGCCGCAGCGATTTGGATGTATTTACTGATTTTTGTTTTTAGCGGTTTATGGTTTCAATTTTATTGTCTGGAATGTGTGGCAGGTCTGAGAAATACACCGATAGTTGACTTGGACCCTACACGCGTCATCGACATCAATTAATTAGCTAGATTTATTTTATTTATCGAGAATCTTATGGCATTTGGCATCATCATCATCGGCGACGAAATTTTGTCAGGTAAGCGGAACGACAAGCATCTGGCCAAAATTATCGAACTACTTTCCGAGCGAGGTTTGGCGCTTTCATGGGCTGAGTATATCGGGGATGACCCCGAACGAATTACGGCCACGCTACGGCGCACCTTAAACAGTGGCGACATTGTGTTTTGCTGCGGCGGTATCGGTGCAACGCCCGATGATCATACGCGGCAGTGTGCTGCTGCTGCCTTAAATTTACCGCTGTCATTACATCCTGAAGCTAAAGTAAAAATACAAGAACGTATTGTGGAGATGGCGAGCGAAGCAGGCAAAGAAATCGATCTTGATGCACCTGATAATCAGCATCGTTTGAAAATGGGTGAATTTCCAGTAGGCTCAGGAATTATTCCAAACGCCTTTAATAAAATCCCTGGTTTTTATTGGCGTAATTCCTTAGGTGGTGTGCAGTATTTTGTGCCGGGATTCCCAGTTATGGCTGAGCCGATGATGAAATGGGCACTTGATACGCACCATTCAGAACTTTTTCATCAAAGAGCGCATGCTGAAAAATCAGTGATCGTTTATGACGGTATTGAGTCGACGCTAACACCGCTAATGGAAGCGATCGAAGCCGAGTTTGAATCAGTCAAAGTATTTAGCTTGCCTAGTGTGGGTGATGGTAATCGACGTCGGCATATTGAATTGGGAGTGAAGGGTGAGCCACGGGCGGTTGAAGCTGCCTATAGTCGGATGTTGTCTGGTTTAGACACTTTGCACCAAGAGTATGTAGCGGTAACGACGTAAATTTTTTGTCGGCAAAACGATCACTTTATTCTTTTTTTCTAAATCGATCAAAGAGCACTAGCATAAATTTTATGGTGTAGATGATGATTAAGGTCCCTATTAGGTCACCTATAAACATGACAAAAAATGTGTTGAGTGAATCTGACGATACGTCACGTATTCGGTACCACGCTGAATGAGCTGCCGAATTTAATAAGGCATACAAAACAGTTAGTGCGAACAGAATTTTCACTGAAAGATTTTCCAGTGACGGCGGCATTCCAAAATGTAAAGCAGTTCTATAAGCCAGGTAAGGCATGGCAGCAGAAATAACCGATGCCACCAGCATAGTGGTGAAATCGACATGTGCCATATTGGCGAGAGATACAGCTAGCGATGCGATAAAAATACCTATCGCCCCCTCGATGCCAAGTAACAACGTGCAGAGTAAGCGCAATCCAGCGGGTAGGTAGATCCAGTTAGCACCTGTATGGAGTTCGAATGAAGCAAATAACCAATCATTAAACTGGTAAAAAACAAAGTACGTTACCGTGGAGATGAGTATCGAAATCATTCAGTAATTGATTCTTTTGGCGTTGTTGGGGTGTATGGAAGTCGAGTAATTGAAAAAAGACCTCAATAAGTGATAAACAAATAGACGGTAAGTATTTAATAAAGTAACGATATAAAAAATAGGAATAT